>NZ_JBEXGE010000057.1:0-25799 GCF_040607155.1 Micromonospora sp. NPDC005324
ATCTTGATCGTGAAGACCTTGGAGTCGGTGGTGTTGATGGACTCCGCCAGCGCGTTACGCGGGGCCCCACCGTCGTTCGGGTACTCGACCAGGCCGGTGAAGAGCCAGTCGATGATCTTGCCACCGCCGGTCTCCGTGGTGTTCGCCGGGACCAGCGGGTTCTCCGGCTGGACGCCGTGGACAACGATCGAGCCGTCCTTGCTGGCGGCAGCTTCGCCGTCGCCTTCACCGCTCGAGCAACCGCTCGCGACAAGCGCGGCAGCCGCGCTGAGCGCGATCGCGCTCGTCGCCCGCTTCGAGACTCTCATTCCGAGGGGCCTCCTCTTTCTAACCAGGTTCCGTCGTGGGTTTCACGCACGTTTGGGGGTGACACCGCCCGACCACCCCGGGGCGCGGGTCGCCGGGACCACAGGGAAGTTGGGGACACCCCTGATGTTCCGATCCGCCGGGCTCCCCACCAACGAGGCCTGACACGACGCAATCGACACAGCCACGGGCCGCCGAGATCGGCAGAATCGTGGTCGTGGGGCGTACGGGGTGCCACACACCGATGGTGAGGTGCTGCCACTGTGACACCCACTGGCCTCTTCCGTGAAGGTGCCGTTATCAAGCCGTTAGTTGCCCGCCACGTTGCCGATACTTGAAAAATGATCATAAAACGCCCGGCACGGGCGGCACTGACCAGGAAATACGTTGCGCAACCCGAAGAGCCGGCCTCGGCCCGTGCGCAAGCAACAGGGTCACCCGAGCCCGGTGGGACGTCCGTCACCACTCATGTTTCGACCCATCCGGATGAGGGCCCCTACGGCTACCCGGACACGATCATCGGCTGGGTGTACGAGGGCGCGCCGGACGTTTCTCTGATCCTCGCCGGTGGCCACGCACCGTCACACGAGCCGGCGATCCGCCGCCCAGCGGGAGAGTTCGTAGCGATTGGACATCTGAAGCTTGCGCAGCACGTTCGACACGTGCGTCTCCACCGTCTTGATGGAGATGAACAGCTCCTTGGCGATCTCCTTGTACGCGTACCCCCGGGCCAGCAGCCGCAGCACCTCCCGCTCACGGTTGGTGAGCTGGTCCAGCTCCGGGTCGGCCACCGGCGCGTCCGGCCGGGCCGCGAAGGCGTCCAGCACGAACCCGGCCAGCCGTGGGCTGAACACCGCGTCCCCGTCGGCCACGCGACGGATCGCGGCAGCCAACTCGTCCGGGGAGATGGTCTTGGTGACGTACCCGCGGGCACCGGCGCGGATCAGCCCGATCACGTCCTCCGCCGCGTCGGAGACGCTCAACGCCAGGAACTTGACCTGCGGGTGCGTACGGCGCATCGCCTCCAACACCGCGCGACCGCCGCCGTCGGGCATGTGCACGTCGAGCAGCACCACGTCCGGGCCGACGGCGGCGATCCGGGTGACCGCCTCGGCCACAGTGCTCGCCTCGCCCACCACCTCGACGTGGGCGCCCAACTCCGCGCGCACCCCGGCTCGGAACATGGCGTGGTCGTCCACCAGGAACACCCGCAGCCGCTCGGGGCGGGCATCCGCCGGGTCGAGGTGCTCGGTCGACTGCTCGGCCATGGTCATCTGTTCCTCTCCGCTGCGGACGGGTCCCGGGAGATCGGCAGGATCAACCGGACCTCGGTCCCCTCCCCCGGGCCGGACCGTATTTCGGCCCGTCCGCCGTGCCGCTTCATCCGCCCGATGATCGAGCCGCGTACGCCGTGCCGGTGGTCCTCCACGGTATCCGGATCGAAGCCCTTCCCCCGGTCCCGGACGAAGACGCTGACCTGATCCGGTTCCACCTCGGCGTAGAGCGACACGGTCTGCACGCCGGCGTGCCGGGCCGCGTTCACCAACGCCTCCCGGGCCGCCGCGACCAGCGCGCCGACCTTCTCGTCGGTCTCCCGGTCACCCACCACCACCGTCTCCACGCTGATCGCGAAGGTGTCCTCGACCTCGGCGGCGGCCTGCTCCAGCGCGGCGGCGAAGCGCTCGCTCGGCGAAGCCGTCGGCTTGTAGAGCCAGTTGCGCAGGGAACGCTCCTGCCCCCGGGCCAGCCGCTGCACCGTCTTGACGTCGCCGGGGTTGCGCTGGATCAGGGCCAACGTGTGCAGCACCTGGTCGTGCACCATCGCGGCCAACTCGGCCCGCTCCTGCTCGCGGATGCGCCCCTCGCGCTCCGAGCGGAGTTGGCTGTACGTCCGCCAGAGCACCGGCGCGGCGACAACGCCGACGCCGGCCAACCCGACCAACGCGAAGATCACGCCATTGATCACCGCGTCGAAGTTCTGTGCCGGCGAGTAGACGGCCGCGACGCCGATGATGCCGACCGCGACCAGCACTCCCCCGCCGATGAACCGGAGCACGAAGGCCCGCCGGTCGCTCTCCTCGACGACCGCGCCGAGCCAGGGCACCGGCATCGCGTCGCCCCACTGCCGCCGCCGCTCGGGCGCGGACTGGTGCCAGATGACCCCGGCGCCGACAGCGATGATGGCCACCAGCCAACCGGCGGTGCCCGCCGCGCCGACCGAGTCGAAGACCATCACCTGGATCAGCAGGACACCCAGCCCGATCCCCACGAACGGCAGGAGTTGGGCGACGTCCCGCCGGGGCGGCACCGCGGTGTCGCCGGGGCGCAGCGGCACCACCGCCCAGAAGGCCGCGTAGAGCAGCAGGCCGAGCCCGCTCAGCCCGAGCAGGACCATGAACGCGACGCGCACCCGCAGCACCGAGATGCCGAGATGGTCGGCGATACCGGCGGCGACGCCGGCGGCCATCCGGTGCTCCGGGGCGCGGTAGAGGCGCGGGGGCGGGGTCATGGTGCTGATCGGAGGCTCCCTGGTCACTGTGGCGGACAGGTCGAGGTCGGTGACTCGATCGTCACACGCTGCGGCGTCCGCGACCACGGGGACGCCCCCGACATTCCGGCCCCCGGATCTCAGGGTGGGGTCAGGGTCGGGTCCTGAGGTCGTTCGGGTGGACCGGGCAGCAGGATCGAAGCATGACCGAGGAAGCTGCCCCGCCGCCCCGACCGGGGTCGGCACAGCCGGGCGGTTCAGCACCGCCCCCGCCCACCACCACGCCCACCGAATGGACCGAGCCCAGCACGTTCGGTCCGCACGCTGGCGACGACGCGACAGCCGGCACCGCACCCGGCGAGCCGGCCGACAGCTACGCGCCGCCCACGGCGGACCACGGCCCAGGCCCGGGGTTCGCGGCGGGCACCGGCTACGGCCCGGGCGGCACGCCACCCGGGCCGGGTGGTCCCGGTCCGTCCGCGCCGCAACCGCCGCTGGGGGGCACCGGCTTCACCTCGCGGTACGGGCTGGTCCGGCCACGCGAGGGGCGGTATCTGGCCGGTGTCTGCGCGGCGATCGGGCGCGCCACCAACACCGATCCGGTGCTCTGGCGGGTGCTGCTCGCGGTCCTCGGGTTCTTCGGGGGCATCGGCATCCTGGTGTACGTCGCCGCCTGGCTGATCATCCCGAACGAAGGCGACACCGCGTCCCCCGTCGAGTCCATGCTCGGACGCGGGCGCTCCAGCATGTCCCCGGTGACGGTGATCGTCCTGGGCATCCTGGTCGCGGCCAGCTTCGCGTACATCGTCACCGACGCCTTCCGCGCGGTGCTGCTCGGCGCGGCCATCCTGGTCGCCGGCGCGCTCCTGCTCAACCGGGACGGCCGCAATCCACGACCCGGCACCCCGGGTGGCCCGCCGCCGCCCGCACCGTCCGGCGCGGTCGTCCCACCGGTGACCTGGCCGCCGTACGGCGCGGCGCCGTCGACCGGCCCAGCGGCGACGCCGCCGATGTTCGGCACCGGTCCGGGGTACGCCACCGCGACGACGGGGGCGGCGCCCACAGTCACCATCCCGGCGTACGACGCGCCGCCGACCAGCGCGACGCAGCCGGTCTCCGGGGTGGGCCCGGTGTCCGGGCAACCGGCCGGCACGACGGCCGCCCAGCCCGGCTGGCCGAGCGTCGCGATGCCCAGCGCCGGCTGGCCGTCGGCACCGGTGAGCAGCGCACCCGCTGCCCCGGGCGGTTACCCGACCGCCCCACCGCCCTCCGGTTACCGCCCACCGTTCGCGCCGCACGGCCCGTACGCTTCGCCGACCCCGGCCGCGCCTCCTGCGCCGAAGCCACCGAAGCCGCCGAAGCGCCCCAAGGAGCGGTCGCCACTCGGCGCGGTGACCTTCTCGCTGATCTTCCTGGTGCTCGGTGTGGTCGCCCTGCTCGACCTGCTGGACGTCTTCGCCATCAGCGCCTCGGCGTACTTCGCGGCCGCGCTGGCCACGATCGCGCTGGGGCTGCTGGTCGGCACCTGGTTCGGGCGGGCCCGCTGGCTCATCGCGCTCGGTCTGGTGACCGCGGCGGCGCTGGGCACGGCGACCGTCGCCGAGTCCTACGACCGGATCCGGGGAGTCGACGGCGCGGTGACCTGGGCGCCCACCGATTACCGCGACCTGGCGGACCGGTACGAGAACAGCTTCGGTGACGCCGTGCTCGACCTGCGCGGGATCGACTTCGCGAAATTGGACAGCCAGGTGACAGTGGCCGTCAACTTCGGCCAGGCGACAGTGGTCGTGCCGCCGAACGTGGACGTCACCACAGTGGCCGACGTCAACGCGGGTGATGCCACCATCTTCGGCAACCGCTCCGGCGGGCTGGACGGCCGCCTGCGGGAATCCACCGACGTCGGCGCGGACGGGCCCGGCGGCGGGACCCTGCGCCTCTACATCCATGTCAATGCCGGCAACCTGGAGGTGACCCGGTGAAGGCTCACCGCACGGATCTGGTGTCGTTCGCCTTCGGGCTCGTGTTTCTGGCCCTGTCGGCCTGGTGGCTGCTCGCCCAACTGCTCGGGCTCGCGCTACCGCCGGTCGGCTGGTTCCTGGCCGGCGCACTCATCCTGATCGGGGTCTTCGGGCTGGTCGGCGCGCTGCGCTCGGGTCGACCGAGCCAGCCGGCACCGATTGCCGAGGCCGGTGCCGCCGAGGCGGTAGCGCCCGTCTCCGGCACGTCCGTCTCCGGCGCACCCGTCTCCGGTGCACCCGTCTCCGGTGCCACCACGTCGACCTCCGGTGCGGCCCTGCCGGTCTGGGAAGCCGAAGGGTCCACCTGGGAAACTCCCTCCTCGGACCCGACGCTCATCTCGGACCGGACGGTGGAGACGCCGACCACCGAGGTGCGGGCGGAGGATTCAGCGGCCACCGACGTGATCCACCCGGCCTGGCTGGCACATCCGCCGTCGGAGCCGCCGACCGAGCCCATCCCCGGCCAACCCGGCGACCGGGACGAGGAGCCGACCATCGGCAAGCTCGCCCGGCCGGCCTCGTCCGAGGGGGACGAGCCGACCCGGTCCGACCAACCGGTCGAGGCCGTCGGCGACCGGCCGGGTGACGAGCGGGAGGGTCCGCGCGGGGAAGCCTGACCTCGGGCGGCTGTCCGCGTCGGTCCACCGCATCCCCACGGCGGTGCGGCCGGCGCGGGTGGACGCATATGCTGGCTGGTGGAGATCTCGCCTCCGCCGGCCGGCCCGTCCCGCCCATGGCGGTCCCGCCGCGATTACCGTCTCTACCCCCGTCAGGAGCCCGCCCGACATGACCCAGTCCCCCGCCGTGCGTACCACCGGCCGGTCCGGTGCGGTCCGCATCGGCGAGCGAGCCGCCCGTACCCTCGTGGCCGAGCTGGCCCGGATCAACGACGCCAAGGCCGCCCTGCTGGTCGGGGTGACCCCGGACTCCGCGGTGCTGGCCGCGGCCGTCGATGCGCTGCTCCCCGGTGACCGGCTCACCGTGGTGCCCGCCGAGCCGTTCGGTGCCGCGGCGCTCCGCGAGCACATCACCGCGCAGGGCCGCTGGGTCGCTGACCGGGTGAGCGTCGTCGACTCACTGGCCGAAGCCGAGGCCGCCGCGGTCGTCGTCGCCGGTGAGGTGTTCACCGGCACCGCCGAGGCGACCCGCAGCGGCGTCGAGGGGTTGGCCAAGTACCTCACCGACGGGGCGGTGTTGAGCGTGGCGACCGTTGCCACCCCCGGCCGGACCGAGGGTGCCGCCGCCGAGTTGGCCCGACAGGACGCCCTCTACGGCGTCGGCGCCGATCTGGTGCTGCGCAACTCGCCGCCGGTGCGGGTCTACCGCCTGCGGTTCACCCCGGCCAGCCCGGCCACGGCCGACAGCCTGGCCCCCGCGTACCGGCCGTCGAGTGTGCCGGTGACCCGGGGCATGCACATCGACTCCAACGGCGTGGCGGCGGCGGGCATCGCGCTGGGCCTCGCGGCGCTGGCCCGGGTGGCGCGCCCCTCGTCCAAGCTGTGGCTGCTGCCGGCCCTGGCCGCCGGGCCGGTCGCCGCGTTCTTCCGGGATCCCGAACGGGACGTGCCGGAGGACCCGAGCGCCGTGGTCGCCAGCGCGGACGGGAAGGTCCTGTCGGTGCAGCGGCTGCACGACGAGCGCTTCGGCGACGGCGAGTGGCTGCGGATCGCGGTGTTCCTGTCGGTGCTGGACGTGCACGTCAACCGCGCCCCGGTCGCCGGCAAGGTGGTGGACTACTTCGTCGCCGACGGCGGCTTCGTCAACGCGATGAAGCCGGACGCCGAGCACAACGTCGCCGCGTACACCGTTCTGGACACCGCGCGCGGCACCGTGGTGGTCGCGCAGCGGACCGGGCTGATCGCCCGCCGGATCGTGCAGCGCGCGCCGATCGGCGCGTTGCTGGCCAGGGGCGAGCGCTTCGGGCTGATCCGTTTCGGCTCCCGGACCGACGTCTACCTGCCCGCCGAGGCCGCGGACCCGCTGGTCGGGCCGGGCGACAAGGTGGTCGGTGGGTCCACGGTCATCGCCCGCTGGCGCTGACCCCGCAAACGAGGAACGGGGCGCCGCTGTCCGCGGCGCCCCGTTCTGTCTGCTCAGATCACGCGGTACGACGCTGCCGCAGCCAGAGGACCGGCCCGCTGACGAGGTAGCCCACCACGATCAGGGCGAACGTCAGCCGAATGTCGACCAGCGCGCCGATCACCGGGGCCAGCCAGAGCCACGGCGGCAGCTTCACCAGGCGGGCGAGCTTGGCGTACGGGAAGCTGGAGACCATCGCGAAGGCCAGCAGCGCCACTCCGGCGACCAGCACGGCACCGGGCACCGGCAGGCCGATCGCCACGGTCACGGCGAGCACCGCGGCCGCCATGGTGCTGGGCACCCCGCAGAAGAACCGGCCGTCCTTCGGCGAGACGTTGAAGCGGGCCAGGCGAATCGCGGCACACGCCGCGACCAGGGCGCACGCCACCGCCGCCGCGGCCGTGGAGACGGAGCCGGCGAGCGAGGCGTAGACCACCACCGGCGCGGCGAGACCGAACGAGCACATGTCGGCCAGTGAGTCCATCTGTGCGCCGAACGGGCTGGCCACCCCGAGCCGTCGGGCCAGCGCGCCGTCCAGACCATCGAAGATGACGCAGGCGATCAGGCAGAGCGCCGCGATGCGCACCTCGCCCTGCATGGCCAGGAAGATGGCGAGCATGCCGAGCATCAGGCTGGCCAGCGTGCAGGCGTTGACCAGGGCGAACTTCATCCGGCGCGCCATGGTGCGCTCGCCGGGAAGCAGCGGGATCGCGCGGGCCTCGTCGGCCTGCGCCATCGGCGGCATCGCCGGGCTGACCGGAATTACCGCGTCGATGTCGGCCCGGTCCAAGCCCAGTGTCGGGTCCACGCCCAATGTCGGCCGGCTGAGCCGGTCCAGGCCGTAGCGACGGCGCTGCCGATCGGCGTACCGGTGCTCGGTCGGGGCCAGGTCGGTCGGGTGCAGGTCGCCGTCGCGGCGACCGACCCGGACCAACAGCACCTGGCGGGCGAACGTGCTGCTGCGGCGCAACCGGCCCGCCCAGCGACGCCCTGCGGGGCGCGGACTGTCAGTAGTACGACGCCGGCGCCATGGGGCTCTCGGCACGTTTCCTCCATCACCGGATCTGCTGACCGCCAGGTGGCGGGTGTCCGGCTGTCTCGTGCCGGACCTTGCATGGCCCGGCAGCCGTTTTGCGGAGTACACCATCGCATAGGGGAACATGGCTTGGCGATAGCTGCCGGCGGTACTTGTATCTGGGTTAAACCGCTCGAACCGCTCGCTTGTTCCCATCCCGGGCTTCATCGCCCGTTTCCTCCATCATTCCCGCCTTTGACTGTACCGGAGGGCCACCAAGTCGGCTCACCGAGCGGAGTGCTTTCGGCCACTCTGTCCGATTGCCATGGCAGCGATGTCGCTCAACGGCAGGTCAGCCGCCTCGGCTCGGGTGAACCACCCCGCCCGCGCCGTCGACCCGCCAGCGGTCTCGGTGACCACCGCGTCAGTAGGTACGTCCACCAGCACCCGATAGATCACCCGTACGCCATGCCAGTCCAGCGGCCGGCCCTCCGGGCCCACAGCGGCGGGATTGTGCAGGTTGTTGACGCCGAGAAGCTCCACGACCCGGCCCACCTGCCCGCCCTCCTCGACCAACTCCCGCAGCAACCCGGTGGCCGGCTGCTCACCGTGATCGGTGCCACCGCCGGGCAGATGCCACAGACCGGCCCCCGGATAGCCCTCCGCGATCTGAGTGAGCAGGATCCGCCCAGCAGGGTCGGTGACCAGCCCGTACGCCCCGAAGCGCAGCCGACGGTCGGGATGCGCCGGCGGGAACAGGGCCCGCGACCGGTGCGCTCCCGGCGGCAGTGGGGTGACCGGCAGGCCGAGCGCCTCGGCGGTGAACGGGGTCAGCGGCAACTGCGCCACCTCCGCCAGTGCGAGCCAGCAAGCTTGATCAACCGGTCCAGCCCCCGCCTCACCCAACCCGCTCCCGGGCTGCGCGCCTTCGGGCCGCACGCTCTCCGGCTGTGCGCTCTCCGGCTGTGCGCCTTCAGGCCGTGCGCCTTCATGCAGTGCGCTCTCCGGCCGTGCGCTCTCGGGCCGCTCACGCTCGGACAGTGCGTCGTGGGGCGTGCTGAGTTCGAACAACAGCCGGTCGGTGTGCAACGCGACCTTGTTCTCCGGGAAGGTGGCCACATCGGCGACGACCGCGAGCAGCCGCGTCACCGTGACCGCCAGCCCAGCCTGTCCTGCGAGTTCGCGGACCACGGCGTGCTCCGGGTCCTCGGCATGCCCGACGGCGCCGCCCGGCAACCGCCAGACCCCCGGAAACTCACCCTTCACCCCGTCCCGAACCACCAGGACCCGGCCCGAGTCCCGCAATAGCCCATAGGCCCCGACTCGCCGCGTAGATCGCACCCTCGCTCGCCCCCGCTTCGCACCCAGAACTATTGATCATGAAGTTATCGCCGTCCATCTCGCGCCTGACGATAGCTTCATGATCAACGCGAGGCAGCGCAGGAAAACCCGCAGGGGTGGCGAGCCCAGGCGTTCAAGCCGAGGTGGCCGACCCTTGACGACGACGATTTGGCCCATCGACGCCTTTTCGCCCTGTTCGCGGCCGCGATCGCTTCACTCCATTAGCCCACATTGTGGAGTCCATTCGCGTCGCGGCAGTCGAGACGAACGCTGATCAACTCGCGTTCACGGAAGGCGCTGTGTCCCAGCCCGGGATACCGCGCCTTCAAGGAACCCGAGTTGATCAGAGGCTGGAGCCACGGACCTTCAGAAGCCGGGCGCCCCATGGCGGTGCCGAGGAGACTCCCTGCCGGGACGCCCGGGCGGAATCCCTCAGCCGGTGCCCCCGAGCTGAAGATCGCGCAACATCCAGGATGTAGTGGCATCGCGCGTCGGTGAGGCCACTACATCCTGGTTCGAGCACGATCTTGGCGCGAGGCGCGAGGCGCGAGGCGCGAGGGCGCGAGGCGCCGCCGGCCGCTCTCGGACCGGTCGGGGTCAGGTGAGTTGGGCGGCTTGGACTGCTTCGGCGGTCACCTCGGTGAGGCGGTCGGTGGGGAGGGCGCCCAGCTCCTCGCGGCCGAACCAGCGGGCTTCGCAGGTGGAGCCGCCCACGTCGGCGACGGTTAGGGGGTTGGGCTGGTCGACGACGACCCGGTAGAAGGCGCGTACGCCGTGCCAGTCGATCGGGTAGCCCTCGGGGCCGAGTGAGGCGGCGTCGCGGTGGCTGGCGACTCCGAGAAGCTCGACGAGGCGGCCGGCCTGGCCGGTCTCCTCGACCAGCTCCCGGATCAGTGCCGCGCCGGGCTGCTCGCCGTAGTCGGTGCCGCCGCCGGGCAGGTGCCAGCAGCCGGCGCCCGGGTAGCCGTCGGAGATGCGGGTGAGCAGCACTCGGCCGGCGGGGTCGGTGCAGACCGCGTACGCGGCGAAGCGTTGGGCTCGGTGCAGCCCGTCGGGGCCGGGCACGGCGTAGAAGGAGGGGAACTCGGGTGCCTCGTCGGGCACCACGTCGGCCGAGGAGGCGGGCAGCCCGAGGGCGCGTGCGGTGAACGAGCGCAGCGGCAGCTCGCGCGCCTCGTCGAGGGTGTACCACCGGGCCAGGTCGGTGGGGCGTTCGCCGACCCGGTCCGCGAGGGTGCCGCCGCGCACCGCCACCCGGTAGATCAGCCGGTCGGTGTGGATGGTGATTCCACGGTCCGGGAGTGCCCGCATGTCGGCGAGCACGTCGGCCAGGCTGGAGACGGCGACGGAGAGGCCGGTTTCGGCGGCGGTCTCGCGAACGACGGTGTGGTTGGGGTCCTCGCCGTGGTCGACCGCCCCGCCGGGCAGCGACCATGCGCCGGGGGTGCCGGAGCGCTCCGATGCGCGGACCAGCAAGACTCGGCCGCTTGAGTCAGCACAAACTGCGTATGCCGCGATCCTGCGGAGCGGCTTGAGCAAGGTGGTCACGGAAGCAAATTCTCCCCGGGCCGGGTTACCGGAACGGAAAAGAGTCGGATTCCTGACTATCCGGTCCCGGTCAGGGATTGGTCAGGGTAAGGATCCGGGCGGTCACCGAGGGCGGGCCGGGCGCCAGCGCGGACGGTAGGGGTATGACATCGACCACCGCTCCCCGCGCCCCGTACAAGCAGCTTCGGCGACCCACCACCGACCGCATGGTCGCCGGAGTCGCCAGCGGCGTCGGCCGCTACTTCGCCGTCGATCCCACACTGGTCCGGGTGATCTTCGCGGTCACCGGCCTGCTCACCGGCGGGCTCGCGCTGTTCGCGTACCCGATCATGTGGTTCCTGATGCCGGAGGAGCCCACCGGCGCGCCGGCCTGGCCGCACGCCGCCGGCGTCGCGCCGCAGAACGGCCCGCTGCCCACCGCCGGGCCCGCGCCCGGCGGACCACCGCAGGGGTACGCCCCGACGCCGCCCTACCCGCCGACGACCCCGCCCAGCATGCCGCCGGCCGCGTGAGCGGCGCTCACTCCCACTCGATGGTGCCCGGCGGCTTGCTGGTGACGTCCAGGACCACCCGGTTGACCTCGGCGACCTCGTTGGTGATCCGGGTGGAGATCCGGGCCACCACGTCGTAGGGCAGCCGGGACCAGTCGGCGGTCATCGCGTCCTCGCTGGAGACCGGGCGCAGCACCACGGGGTGCCCGTAGCTGCGCCCGTCTCCCTGCACACCGACGCTGCGCACGTCGGCGAGCAGCACCACCGGGAACTGCCAGACACCCCGGTCGAGGCCGGCGGCGGTCAGCTCCTCACGGGCGATCAGGTCGGCCTGGCGGAGCAGGTCGAGGCGTTCCTGGTCGACCGCGCCGATGATCCGGATGGCCAGGCCGGGGCCGGGGAACGGGTGCCGCCAGACCATCGCCTCGGGCAGGCCCAGTTGGAGGCCGAGCGTCCGGACCTCGTCCTTGAACAGGGTGCGCAGCGGCTCGACCAGCGCGAACTTCAGGTCCTCCGGGAGGCCGCCGACGTTGTGGTGACTCTTGATGTTGGCGGTGCCGGTGCCCCCGCCGGACTCCACCACGTCGGGGTAGAGGGTGCCCTGGACGAGGAACTCGACGTCGCCGTGTGCGGCGATCTCGCGGGCCGCGGCCTCGAAGACCCGGATGAACTCCCGGCCAATGATCTTGCGCTTCTGCTCCGGGTCGATGACCCCGGCGAGCGCGCCGAGGAACCGGTCGGTCGCGTCGACCACCTTCAGCTTGATGCCGGTGGCGGTGACGTAGTCCTTCTCCACCTGCTCGGCCTCGCCTGCGCGCAGCAGGCCGTGATCGACGAAGACGCAGGTGAGCTGGTCACCGACCGCCTTGTGCACGAGCGCCGCGGCGACCGCCGAGTCCACCCCGCCGGAGAGGCCGCAGATGACCTCCTTGTCGCCGATCTGGGCGCGGATCCGGGCTACCTGCTCGTCGATGATGTTCTCGGGCGTCCAGGTCGGCTCGATGCCGGCGATGTCGTAGAGGAAGCGGGTCAGCATCTCCTGGCCGTGCGCGGTGTGCCCGACCTCCGGGTGGAACTGCACGCCGGCCCGGCGACCGGCCAGGTCCTCGAAGGCGGCGACCGGCGCGCCCGCCGACTCGGCGGTCACCGTGAAGCCGTCGGGCGCCTCGGTGACGGCGTCGCCGTGGCTCATCCAGACCGGCAGGTCCGCCGGCAGGTCACGCAGCAGCACACCGGGGTCGAGGAGGCGGGGGCGCAGCGGGGTGCCGCCGTACTCACGGTTGCCGGTCCTGGTGACGGTGCCGCCGAGCGCCTGGGCCATCGCCTGGAAGCCGTAGCAGATGCCGAAGACCGGCACGTCGGCGCTGAAGACGCCCGCGTCGATCTGCGGCGCGTCCGGGGCGTAGACGCTGGCCGGACCACCGGAGAGGATGATCGCGGCGGGGTTCTTCGCCAGCATCTCGGCGATCGGCATCGAGTGCGGCACGATCTCGGAGTAGACCTTCGCCTCACGGACCCGGCGGGCGATGAGCTGGGCGTACTGGGCTCCGAAGTCCACCACGAGGACGGGGCGAGGCAGGCTCATGTGCACGAAGCCTACCGACAGTCACGGCCACTCCCGGCACCGGCTCGCCGGGGAGGCCGGCGGGGGTCACTGACGCAGCGCGCCGGGGGCGCCTGCCGGGACTGCCGGGGTTTTCGGGGGTACGGGTGCCAGACGGCAGTACGGCGAACCGAGGGTTGGGCGGGGGTCCTGCTCACCCTTGTTGGGCCAGAAGGACATCGCTCGTTCCGCCTGTGCGGTGATCGTCAAGGAGGGGTTCACGCCCAGGTTGGCCGAGACGGCCGCGCCGTCGACCACGTGCAGTCCGGCGTGCCCGTACACCCGGTGCCAGGGGTCGATCACCCCGTCGGCCGGGGTGGCCCCGATGACCGCGCCGCCCAGGATGTGCGCGGTCATCGGGATGTCGAACGGTTCGGTGAGTGAGCCGCCGGGGGTGCCGCCGATCTCGTCGGCCAGCATTCGGGCGGCCGTGTTGCCGGCCGGGATCCAGGTGGGGCTGGGCGTGCCGTGGCCCGGGCCGGTGACCAACCTGCGGCCGAGCGGGCCACGCCGCCACCGGGTGGTCAGCGAGTTGTCCGCGGACTGCATGACCAGGGCGATCACCGTCCGTTCCGACCAGCCGCGCACCGACAGCATCCGCGCCGCCAACCGGGGCTGCCGCACGATGCTGCCCAGCCAGCGGCGTACCCGGTGCGGGCCGCCATCGACAAGCAGCGACTGGAGCAGGCCCATCGCGTTGGAGCCCCGCCCGTAGCGGACCGGCTCGATGTGCGTCTGCGGGTCGGGGTGGAACGAACTGGTGATGGCCACCCCCTCGGTGTAGTCCAACCGCTCGGACCGGGCCCGTTGGCGGGGCACCGAGGCGCCGAGGATCGCCTCCGAGTTGGTCCGGGTCAGCTCGCCGAGGCGGGGCGAGAGCCCGGGTAGCGCGCCGTCGGCCCGCATCCCGTGCAGCAACCGCTGGGTGCCCAGCGCCCCGGCGGCGAAGACCACCTGATCGGCGTGGATGACCTGCCGACCCTTGCGCAGCCAGGCGCCGGTGCGTTCGGTGCGCACCTCGTACCCACCGCCGTCGGCGGCGGGCCGGACGGCGGTCACCGTCGTCAACTGACGGACCGTGACGCCGAGCCGTTCGGCGAGCCAGAGGTAGTTCTTGACCAGCGTGTTTTTCGCCCCGTGCCGGCAGCCGGTCATGCACGAGCCGCAGTGCAGGCAGCCGGTGCGTTCCGGGCCGGCACCGCCGAAGTAGGGGTCGGCGATCCGCTGGCCGGGCCGGCCGATGTGCACGCCCACCGGCGTGGCGTGGAAGGTGTGCCCCACCCCCATCCGCTCGGCCACCGCGCGCATGGCGCGGTCCGCGCCGGTGTGCACGGGGTACGTGGTGACGCCGAGCATTCGTTTCGCCTGGTCGTAGTGGTGGGCCAACTCGTCGCGCCAGTCGGTGATGTCCCGCCACTGCGGGTCGCTGTAGAAGGCCGGCAGCGGTTCGTAGAGGGTGTTGGCGTAGACCAGCGAGCCGCCGCCCACCCCGGCGCCGGAGAGCACCAGCACCCCGCCGCCGGATCGCCGGTCGGCCGGACGGAGCAGGGTGAGCCGTTGGATGCCGTAGCAGCCCAGCTTCGGTGCCCAGAGGAACCGGCGGACCCGCCAGGACGTCTGCGGGAACTCGTCGTCGGCGAAGCGGCGACCGGCTTCCAGCACCGCGACCGAATAGCCCTTCTCGGCCAGTCGGAGCGCGGTGACGCTGCCACCGAAGCCGGACCCGATGACGACCACGTCGTACCGCATGGACGCATCATTACTCGCGAGTAGCGCTCGCGCCAGCGGCACTTTTCGCGCGATCATGCTCCGGCCGACCGACCCGGCGCCTTCCGGCCGCAACCCGGAGCACCCGTCGGAGCGTTGTTCACCAGACGGGTGGAAGGAATCCAACATGGTTCTCGGGTCGATGGCGCCGCGCCGACGGTGGCTGCTGCTGGGGTTGGCGGCGCTCGCCGTGGTCGCGCTGATCGCGGCCGGCACCGTGGTGATCACCCGGCTGACCGGCGACAACAAGCCGGGAGGCGCACCGGTGGCCGGTTCGCCGACCCCGTCGCCGGTCGGCACGCCGACACCGAGCCCCAGCGGCCCGCCGCCGGGCGCGGACATCACCGGCCCGCTCAACCTGCTGCTGGTCGGCGTGGACACCCGGGTCAGCGTGCCCGGGTGGGAGCCGCACTCGGATGCCGTGCTGGTGCTGCACGTACCCAAGGGGTTGGATCGGGCGTACCTCTTCTCGCTCCCCCGCGACCTGCTGGTGGACATCCCGGCGTTCCCGAAGGCCGGTTACAAGGGCGGCAAGACGAAGCTCACGCACGCGATGAGCTTCGGCAGCCGGGTGCCGGGCAAACCCAAGCAACCCAGCACGGCCCAGGGGTACGAGCTGCTGCGCAGCACGGTCAGCGGCTACACCGGGCTGCGCATCGACGCGGGCGCGGTGCTCACCTTCAACGGGTTCGACAAGCTGGTCACCGCCCTGGGTGGGGTGGACATCTACGTCGACCAGCGGGTCGAGTCGATGCACCGCCGACCGGACGGCAAGTACCGGGAGAGCGCGCCGGGCGGGTACAAGGGGCCGCAGCAGGTCTACGAGAAGGGCGACCGGCACCTCAACGGCTGGCAGGCGCTGGACTACGCGCGGCAGCGCTACATCACCGGCGGTGACTACGCACGGCAGCGTCACCAGCAGCAGCTGATCAAGGCAATGACCCGCAAGATCCTGGACGAGGGCCTGGCCCGGCAACCGGAGCGCGTCGACCAGGTGGTCTCCGCGCTGGGCGACACGCTGGTCTACGTGGGTGGGCGCCGGATCGTCGACATCGCGTACGCCCTCAGTGGCCTGCCGGAGAACCGTTTCACGCTGGTCGGGCTGCCCGGTTCCGGCGTCGGCAAGGGCAGTGCCTACCGGGGTGAACAGCTGACCAGCGAGGGCAGCAAGTTCCTCACCGAACTCCGCGCCGGGCGCGCCGACGCCTACCTGGCCGCCCACCCCACCCTGGTCGTCAAGAACTGACCGCCGCTCAGAGGCGCTTGGGTAGGGCGGGCTTCTTCGTGGCGTAGAGCCAGGCTTCGAAGATCGCGTCCAGCTGCTTGCCGGAGATCCGCTCGGCCAGGGCCACGAACTCGGCAGTGGTGGCGGTGCCGTCGGCCTTCTCCGCCGCCCAGGTCCTGACGATCTCGAAGAACGCCTTGTCACCAACTGCCACCCGCAGGGCGTGCAGGGTCATCGCGCCGCGCTGGTAGACCGACTCGCTGAACAGCTTGGCCACGCCCGGCTTACCCGGCGGTGTCTGCCACACCTGCGCGGACATGCTGGCGTACCGGCTGTCGAACGCCTCCTTGGCGGTGTACGCCTTGGTGTGCTCGGCCCAGAGCCACTCCGCGTACGTCGCGAAGCCCTCGTTGAGCCAGATGTCCTCCCACTTGGCCAACGCGACACTGTCGCCGAACCACTGGTGGGCCAGTTCGTGGGCGACGACCTCGGTGTTCTCGCCCTGCCGGAAGAAGCTCGCCGCGTACACCGGTCGGCTCTGCGTCTCCAGGGCGTAGGAGATCCGGCTGTCGGAGATGACCACCCCGCCGTACGCGTCGAACGGGTACGGCCCGAACACGCTCTCCAGGTAGTCGGCCACCGCGACCGTCTGCGCGATGGACGCGTCCGCGTTGCCCTTGGCCTCGGTGGTGGTGACAGCGCTGTAGACCGGGCGGCCCTTGTGCTCGCCGGTGGTGATCCGGAACCTGCCGATCACCAGCGTGCTCAGATAGCTGGCCATCGGCGACTTCTCCGACCACTTCCAGGTGGTCCAACCGCCCGTGCTGGTCTTCCCGCCGGGAACGCCGTTGCTGATCGCGGTCAGGCCGTCCGGAACCGTGACCTCGAACTCGTAGGCCGCCTTGTCCGACGGGTGGTCGTTGACCGGGAACCAGGTGCTGGCCGACTCGGGCTGACCCAACGCGATGGCACCGTCGGCGGTGTGCAGAAAGCCACCGTCACCGAGCATCTCGTTCTTCAGCGGCTTCGGCTTACCGGCGTAGGTGACCTCGGCGACGAACCCGTTGCCGTTGATCAGGCCGGAGGCCGGCTTGATCACCAGCTCGTTCCGCTTGCGGCTGTGGGTCGCCGGTGCGCCGTCCACTGTGACCGCGCTGACGGTCAGGCCGGCCAGGTCGAGGTTGAACGTCGACAGGTCCGCCGTCGCGGTGGCCCGCACCGTGGTCGTACCCGTCAACTGGTCCTTGGCCGGGTCGTAGCGCACCTTCACTGTGTACCGCGCGACGTCGTAGCCGCCGTTGCCGTAGGTCGGGAAGTAGGCGTCGCCGACCCCGTCGGCGCCCGCGGTGAACGTCCGAGCCGGCGTGGGGGACGCGCTCGGTGGTGGGGCCGTCTCCGAGCCCGCCGAATCGCATCCGGACAGTGCGAGCGCACCGGTCACCAGCAGGCCGGCAGCCACTCGCAGTCTGTGCCGCGTCCGCCGCATCCCACACCCTTTCCGCACGCTGGCCGGTCACGGCCTCCGCCGTTCCGCGCGAACGGGCGCCAACCCGCCGTTCGCAGGCGGCACTATATCGACCGGGCAGCGGGGCCGGGTCACGGCAGTGTGGGGGCCGACCCACCCACCAACCAGGCGTCGAAGAGCGGACGCAGTTGCCGCCCGGCGACCCGCTCGGCCAGCGCGACGAGGTCCGCGGTGGTCGCGTTGCCGGCCGCCCGCTCAGTGGTCCAGGTACGCAGGATGCGGAAGAAGAGGTCGTCACCGACGGTCCGGCGAAGCGCGTGCACGGCGAGCGCCCCGCGCTTGTAGACGGCCGAGCCGAACATCTGCTCCCGGCCCGGCTCGACCGACGGCTGCGTCCAGTCGGTCGCCGCGTACTGGATCTCGAAGTTGCGCTGGGCGGTCCGGCCGCCGTCGTGCTCCTCCCACAGCCACTCCGCGTAGCTGGCGAAGCCCTCGTTGAGCCAGATGTCGCCCCACCTGGTCAGCGACACGCTGTCGCCGAACCACTGGTGCGCCAGCTCGTGCGCGACGACGCTCGGGTTCGGCCGGTCGTCGGCGAAGAAGCCAGGCCCGTAGACCGGCCGGGACTGGGTTTCCAGCGCGTACCCGATCCGGTCGTCGGCGATCACGATCCCCCCGTAGGAGTCGAACGGGTACGGGCCGAAGCGGCTGGCCAGGAAGTCGACGATCGCGCCGGTGCGGGCCAGCGAGGTGGCCGCCCCGCCGGTCGCCGGCAGGCTCGCGGCCACCGCCGTGACCATCGGCCGGCCGGCGTGCGTGCCGGTCACCACCCGGTAGTCACCGATCACGAGCGTGCTCAGGTAGCTGGCCATCGGGGCGCGCTCGGACCAGCGCCAGGTGGTCCAGCCGTCGGCGCTGCTCTTCGGCCCGGGTACGCCGTTGCTCAGCGCGGCGAGGCCGTCCGGAACGGTCAACGCCAGGTCGTAGGTGGCCTTGTCCGACGGGTGGTCGTTGACCGGGAACCAGGTGGCTGCCGAGTCGGGTTGGCCGAGCGCCACCGCACCGTCGGCGGTGTGCAGGAAACCGCCGCTGCCCAGGGCCCCGTCGTCGACTGCCGTGGGAATGCCCGCGTACTCGACAGTCACTGTGAACTGCCGACCACGCGGCAGGCCGTCGCGGGGCGTCACTACCAACTCGCCGTCGCCGCGCCGGTGCTCGGCCGCCGCGTCGCCCACGCTGACCGCGCCGACCTCCAGGCCGACCAGGTCCAGGTTGAGCCGGGACAGGTCCTGGGTGGCGGTGGCCGTGATGACGGCTCGACCGGTCAGCCGGTCGGTGGACGGGTCGTAGCGGACGTCGAGGCCGTAGTGCGCGACGTCGTAGCCGCCATTGCCGTGCCCCGGCACGTACGGGTCGCCGATGTCGGCCGCACCGGGCCGGAAGCCGTCGCTGTCGTCGCCCGTACAACCCGTGGCGACCAGCCCGATCGCGCAGGTCAGCGCGGCGACACGCAGTCTCCGTCCGGTCAGGACCATGCCCACCCCTCCTGCGGCGTCCGGCCTCCTGCCGCGTTCCGGTCAGGACGAGCGTAGTCAGCATCGCGGGCCGCGCGGTCGGTATCGACGATCATCAGTAACTTTCGTCGAATCAAACAAAAGCTGCCGTCGATCGAACCTTTCTTTCGACTTGGACCGACGTTAGTGTCGGTCTCCGACCACCGTCGCGAAAGGTGGAACCATGCCAGACCACACCGCCCCCGACGCCACCCCCACCGGCCGGCTCAGCCGCCGATCCCTGCTCGCCGCCTCCGCCGGCGCCGCCGCCGCGATCGGCGCGGCCGGCCTACCCGTCCTCGCCACCGGCACCCCCGCGCTCGCCAACCCCGGCAACGCGAGCAAGCTGCGGGTCGAGCCGCTGATCCCGGCCAGGAACCGCGGCATCATCCTCTACAGCGTCCGCGACCGGATCACCGCCGCGCCCGACGACAGCGGGGTGCCGTACGGCTTCGAGCGCGTCCTCGCCCGACTCGCCGAGATCGGCTACAAGGAGATCGAGTTCGCCGGCTACACCCAGAGCACCGAGATCCTGGGCCGGCAGATCACCCCCGCCGAGATCCGCAAGATCCTCGACGACAACGGTCTGGTGGCCAACGGCACCCACGCCTCGATCCAGCCGGCCACCTTCCAGCAACAACTGGACATCGCCGAGGAACTCGGCATGAAGAACATCGGCACCGGCAGCGACCCGACCAGCAGCGCGTACAAGGCCGAGTGGGACGCCGCCGCGGACATCTGGAACGAGCTGGGCCGGCAGGCCAAGGCCCGGGGCATGCGGCTCTACACGCACAACCACGACGCCGCGTACAGCTTCCTGATCGACCGGGGCCCGCGCGACGCGCAGGGCCGGCAGACCCGGTCCTCCGGTGTCCGCCGGCTGGAGTACTTCTTCGAGATCACCGACCCGCGGTACGTCTTCTTCGAGCTGGACATCTACTGGGCCTACGTGGCCCGCTACAAGCACCAGAAGTACGTCAACCCGGCCGGCCAGGAGGTGACCGACCTGTTCGACCCGATCCTCACCGTGGCCGACCGGACCACCCGGTTCCCGCTCTTCCACGCCAAGGACGGCGACCGGGACACCAGCGTGCCCAACGGGTACCAGATGACCCCGCTGGGCGACGGCGACCTCAACTTCCAGCAGTTCTTCCAGACCATCGGCGAACGCAACTTCCACCACGCCAACTGGGAGATGGACACCGCCCCCGGCGGCGCGGACAACAAGGGCCAGTCGCTCGACTTCGCGGCGACCAGCTACCAGAACATGTCCGACCTGACCATCTACGTGGAGAAGTGACTCCCGGTTGAACGCGACGAAGGCCGGCCCCGCACCAGGCGGGGCCGGCCTTCCGGCGTCTGACGGATCGCCTCAGCGGTCGAGGACCAGACCGACCTTCTGGAACTCCTTCAGGTCGCGGTAACCGCACTTGGCCATCGCCCGACGCAGCCCACCGAACAGGTTGAGCTGGCCGTCGGCCTCGTCCGCCGGCCCGAAGAGCAGCTGCTCCATCGACCCGAGCGGCTCACCGGAAACCTCGAACGCACCCCGGGGCAGCGACGGGTGACTCGCCGCCGAGTGCCACCAGGCACCACCGGCGGGGGCCTCGTCGCAGAGCGACAGCGGCTCACCGAGCATCACCGCGTCCGCGCCGCAGCCGAGCGCCTTGGCGATGTCGCCCGAGGTCTGGATGTCACCGTCGGCGATCAGGTGCACGTACCGGCCGCCGGTCTCGTCCAGGTAGTCACGGCGAGCCGCCGCCGCATCGGCGATCGCGGTGGCCATCGGCACCCGGATGCCCAGCACCGACTCGGTGGTCGACCACTCGTCGCCACCGATGCCCACGATCACGCCGGCCGCGCCGGTACGCATCAGGTGCAGCGCCGTCTTGTAGTCCGTGCAGCCACCGACGATCACCGGCAGGTCGAGGTCGGCGATGAACTCCTTGAGGTTCAGCGGCTCATCGGTGGTCGACACGTGCTCGGCCGAGACGATGGTGCCCTGGATGACCAGGATGTCCACCCCGGCGTCCAGGATCACCGGCGCCAGCGCGAGGGTGTGCTGCGGGGAGACCCGCACCGCCACCGTGCCGCCACCGGCGCGCAGCTCGCGGACCCGCTCCGCGATCAGGTCCGGGCGGATCGGCTCGGCGTACACCTCCTGGAGCCGCTTGGTGGCGCGGGCCTCCTCGTCGAGGCCGGCCAGCTCGTCCAGCACCTTCGTCGGGTTCTCGTAGCGGGTCCAGAGCCCCTCGACGTTGAGCACGCCGAGGCCGCCGAGCTGGCCCAGACGCACCGCCGAGGACGGGCTCATGGTGGCGTCGGAGGGGTGACCGACGCACGGAATGCCGAACGGGTACGCGTCGAGCTGCCAGGACGTCGAGACGTCATCGACGTCCCGGGTGCGGCGGCTCGGCACGATGGCGATGTCGTCCAGGTGGTAGCCGCGCTGCGCGGTCTTGCCCAGCCCGATCTCGACCACGTCACGCATGGGGGACTCCAGGTGGTTGGGGGTGGTGGGTCAGCGGGTGTGGTAGTTGGGCGCCTCGACGGTCATCTGGATGTCGTGCGGGTGGCTCTCCTTCAGGCCAGCCGCGGTGATCCGGATGAGCTGGCCCCGGCGGTGCAGATCGGGGATGTTCTCCGCACCGGCGTACCCCATGGCCAGTCGCAGACCGCCGACCAGCTGGTGGGCCACCCGGGAGAGCGGCCCCCGGTAGGGCACCTGACCCTCCACGCCCTCGGGGACCAGCTTGTCGTCGCTGAGCACGTCCTGCTGGAAGTAGCGGTCCTTGCTGTACGACTTGGCCTGACCCCGGGACTGCATCGCGCCGAGCGACCCCATCCCGCGGTACGTCTTGAACTGCTTGCCGTTGACGAAGATCAGCTCGCCGGGGCTCTCCTCGCAGCCGGCCAGCAGGCTGCCGAGCATCACCGTGTCGGCGCCGGCCACCAGGGCCTTGGCGATGTCGCCAGAATATTGAATGCCGCCGTCCCCGATCACCGGCACGCCGGCCGGGCGGGCGGCCCGGGCCGCCTCCATGATCGCGGTCACCTGCGGCACGCCGACCCCGGCGACGATCCGGGTGGTGCAGATCGCGCCCGGCCCCACGCCCACCTTGACGCCGTCGGCGCCGGCGTCGACCAGCGCCTTGGCGCCGGCGTACGTGGCCACGTTGCCGCCCATGATGTCGACCGTCACGTCGGCCTTGAGCCGGCGGACCATGTCCAGCACGGCCCGCTGGTGACCGTGCGCGGTGTCCACGATCAGCACGTCGACACCCGCGTCGACCAGGGCACGGGCCCGCTTGTACGCGTCCTCGCCCACACCGATCGCGGCGGCGACCCGCAGCCGGCCGGCGTCGTCCTTGCTGGCGTCCGGGTACTGCTCGCTCTTGGTGAAGTCCTTCACGGTGATCAGGCCACGCAGCCGGCCCGAGTCGTCGACGATCGGCAGCTTCTCGACCTTGTGCTGACGCAGCAGCGCCAGGGCGTCGTCCTTGCTCACCCCGACCCGTGCGGTGACCAGCGGGGTGTGGGTCATGATCTCGCGGACCGGAGTGTTCGGCTCGGAGACGAAACGCATGTCCCGGTTGGTGACGATGCCGACCAGCTGGCCGTCGCCGTCCACGACCGGAACGCCGGAGATGCGGTAACGCCCGCACAGCTCGTCGACCTCGCGCAAAGTGTCGTCCGGGCTGGCGGTCACCGGGTTGGTGATCATGCCCGACTCGGAGCGCTTCACCAGGTCGACCTGGAGCGCCTGGTCCTCCAGGGAGAGGTTGCGGTGCAACACGCCGATGCCGCCCTGGCGGGCCATGGCGATCGCCATCCGCGCCTCGGTCACCGTGTCCATCGCGCTGGAGAGCAGCGGGATCGACAACTCGATGTTGCGGGTGAGCTTCGTCCGGGTATTCACCCGGCTGGGCACCACGTCCGACTCGCCCGGCTGGAGCAGCACGTCGTCGAAGGTGAGGCCGAGCGGAACCACCCGGGCGGAGCCGGCCGGCAGCTCGGGCAGGTGGCCGCCCAGGTCGGCGTGCTCGACGCCGGCCGGAAGATCGGTGCTGGGCGAATTTTCCACGATTGCTCCCCTGAGCTGCTCGGATGGGCTTCAGCGAGGTGGCGCGGGCGGGCACCGGAGCGCGCCACGGTGCCGGCACGTCGCCTCATCGTACCCAGTGAGCTGGGCGACCCGTCCGTGGCAGGCCGGCCGGCGCGGAGGCCGGGGGGCGGACGTTCGCGCCGCGTTGGGTCTACGGTGAGGGGGTGCACGACGAGCCCATCGACCCGTTCAATGGCGACCCGGCCGATCCGACCGCGGGTCTGGATGACCCGGGCGACGACGCGACGCCGGATCCGCTGACCGACGTCGAGCGGCAGGATGTGCTGGAAGACCTCGCTGACCTGGAGATCTACCAGGCTCTGCTGGCCCCGATCGGGGTCCGCGGGCTGGTGATCGAATGCGAGGACTGTCGCGAGCCCCACTACTTCGACTGGGACCTGCTCCGCGGCAACCTGCGGCACCTGCTCAACTCGGGCCGCCCCCGGGTGCACGAGCCCGCCTACGACCCCGACCCGGACCACTACGTGACCTGGGACTACGCCCGGGGTTACGCGGATGGGGTGCACGACACCCTGTCCGAGGGCACCGAGGACGAGCCGGGCGCCCCGACCGCCACCAAGTGACGCCGCCGGGCGGCGGGTGCCCCCGCTGCCGCGCGTCCCGGGTGCTCGGCTGCCGCGCGGCGGGCTCGGCTGCCGCGCGGCGGGCTCGGCTGCCGCGCGGCGCGCGTATGTCAGGCGACCAGACCGGCGCGGAAGCCCGCCGCCACCGCGTGCGCACGGTCCCGGGCGCCAAGCTTGCGAAACAACCGGCGGGCGTGCGTCTTGACGGTGTCCTCCGAGACGAACAGCTCCCGGCCGATCTCCGCGTTGCTCTTACCCTCGGCCATCCCGAGCAGCACCTGAAGCTCACGCTCGGTGAGGCCGATCGACGCCCGACTGGGTCGGGCGTTCGGGGCGGGACGGCCCGGTTCGGTCTGCGCCGCCGACTCGCCGGCGCCCGCCTCCGCCTCGTCGTCGCCCCGCTGCACCGGCACCGACGCCACCCCGGCCGGCCCGTCGGCGGCCGTGGCCGCCCAGCCGGGCTCGCCGGAACCGCGCGGCGACGGCCCGGATCGGCCGGAACCACCCACCGCCGCCGCATCCCGAGCTGGATCGGTGATCCGCTGCCGGGAGGCTCGGCCGGGCGCGGTGAGCAGCAGTAGCGCCTTCGCCACCGCGCTGGTCAGGTCATGGTCGACATTCTGGATGAGCCCCCGGGCGCCGGCGCTGATGGTGGCCGCCGCGGCCTCGGACTCCTCGGTGCCGAGCAGCAGCACCGCCGCCTGCGGCGCACGCGCCAACACTCGGCGGACGAAGCCGGCACTGTCCGGTCGGGTGAGTGCCGTGTCGGCCAGGACCACGTCGGCCGGCCGCTCGGCCAGCCGCAGCATCACCTCGGGATCAGAGACGGCGGTACGAACGATCGCGGACAACCCCAGCCGCGCGGCAGCAGAAGTAAGGTGCTGGGCCGCGAGTGGTGTCCGAACGCACACAAGAACGGTACGCACTGTGGTCTCCTCTCCGCCAACGAGCAGACCATGACGCGGTCGGCTGGGGAGGGGGTTCCCGGCAATCCTTCGAACTTTTCCGACAGATGGGGCAAAAGCCGCAATTTCTCGGACGTTTTCGATCACAGAAGTGTGAGTTGACGACAGCCCGGGTACCGGGAGATCCAGGCCGGGAACGGTGCGCCTGCGCGGCCCGCCGCCCGGACGCCGGCCATAAGGATTCTCGCGGAGCCGCGCGGGAGGAGGGGTGCTGATGTCGAACGTACGTAGACTGCCCGGACCCATCGTCGATCTCTGGGACTGGCAGCGACTCGGTGCCTGCCGAGGGCGCGACAGCGCCCAGTTCTTCCACCCCGACGGTGAGCGTGGTTCGTCCCGACTGCGTCGCGAGTCCGCCGCCAAGTCGGTCTGCCGCGCCTGCCCGGTTCGCGCCGAGTGCGCCGCCCACGCCCTGTCGGTACGCGAGCCGTACGGCGTGTGGGGCGGCTTCAGCGAGTCGGAGCGCCTGCGACTGCTCGCCGTCGGCTGGGAGGACCTGGCAGACCGCCGGCACGCTCGGGTCGACGTCGCGCGACTGGAGGCCCGCCTCGGCCGCCCGCACAAGTCGACAGTCCCGGCCCAACGCAACGTCGCCTGATACGAGGCGTCCCCAACATCCGCGAAGCCGCGCCCCCGCCCAGGGGGCGCGGCTTCGTGCCGTTCATGCGGTTCGCTGCGGCCAAACCTTCGGCGTCGCCGATACCACGATGATCCATTCGTGTTCCTTGATATCGGGGCATCCCGTCGGCCCGGACACCCCGACTTCAAGGACCCCGAGTGGATCAAGCCAAGTGCGCAACCACCTCCTGGGATGTTTGTCCGATAAAAGGCATTCAGGCCGGGCGCAGGGCTTAGGCTGCTGCGAGGTACGCGGCCTTTGTCCAGTGATCAGATGCACAGGTGAGCCGGAATCATGGCCGGGCCGGGGTCGTTACATACCCTGACGATCGCAGTACCACCGACCCGCCGCCCGACCCCTGAGGGCTGGTCGCGCAGGTTGGAATGCCAGCTAGCACCCGGTCGTTACAGTCCCCGCAAACGACCGACGGGCACCGCCTCGATGAGGGTGCCGGCAGGTGGGCCACCCGGAATGACCCCGGCCCCCGAGTCGTTACAGTCCCCGCGAACGACCGCCTGGCACCGCCTCGATGAGGGTGCCGGCAGGTGGGCCACCCCCCGGAATGACCCCAGCCCCCCGGTCGTTACACCTGGACCCGGCGCCACGAGCCCCCTGCTCGCCAGGCCG
>NZ_JBEXGE010000058.1:0-25128 GCF_040607155.1 Micromonospora sp. NPDC005324
TGCCAACGCACCGATCTCCGGTGCCTGGTTCTCCGCCCAGTTCCAGGAGCTCATGCGCAACGCCTACCCGGCGCTCTGATCGGGTAGCTCACGCACCAACCCGCTGCCAGTGGTTGGTGAGGCACTGTTGGCAGCAGGTTCCCCCGGGTCCCCGGCTCGACCGTCACAGGTCGGGCCGGGGACCCTCCTTGTGGGTCCCGATCAGGGCACTGTGCGTTCGATCGCCGCCCGGCCCTGCTCGGCCAGGTCACGGCGGGCCTTCTCCAGGTTCTCCGGGGTCAGGTCCTGCCCGCGGGCCATCACCAGGTCCTCCGGCTCCCACTGCTGTTCGCTCCCGGTGCGGATGTTGTCCCCGCCAGCGCCGGTGCCCGTCCCGGTCGCACCGGTGCCGGCAGCGTACGGGTCGCCGATCAGTTCGTCGGTGTCCGGCGCCAGGTCGTCCGGGCGGCTGCGGGGCTCGGCGAAGCCCGGTGTGTCCCGGTCCGGGCCACCTCCGGTGCGCAGTTGCGGCACGGTGGCGTCATCGTCCACCGCCGAGGCCACCTCGGGGCTGTCCTCCAGCGGCGGTTGGCGATCGCGATCGGTCATGGTGCTGCCTCCTGTGTCCGACACGGTGCCTGATTTCCCCCACGTACCCCTTCGTGCCGCGCTCATGCCGCACGGCCAAGCGGTCGGGCCGGGCCGTGCTTCATGCCCGGCGGGTCAGGCGTCGGGCTGCTGCTCGTTCGGGGCCGGGGCTTCCGCTGGGCGCAGCCACTGCCAGAGCAGCATGAGCAGACCGAACACGAGCATCGCCAGCCCGGCCCACAGGTTGATCCGTACACCCTCGGCCTTGTCGATCTCCGCCCGGCTGTCGAAGATGCCGATCAGCGTCACGATGACCCCGTACGCGACGAAGAGGCCACCGATCACCCGGCGGATGTCGAACAGCCGGGCCGCGGCGGAACGCCGCTGCTCTGCCTGCGCCTCGTCGATCAGCGGGTCCTGTGCCGGCTGGCCGTCGTTGCTCATCTGCCGACCCCTTTCCTCAGAAGACCGGGATGTAGAAGAGGGCGGCCAGCGCGACCGCGATCAGACCGAGCAGCACCGGGGAGCGGTACCAGGCGGCGTCCCCGGCGAGCACGTCGCCCTTCAGGTCGACGCCGCCCATGCCGTACACCAACCCGCGCAGCTCCTCGTCGCGCTTGGGCGCGGTGAGCGGCGTGACGATCGCGGCGACCACCACCGCCGCGACGAACGCCAGACCGGCACCCCAGAAGCTCTCCTCCAGGTCCGAGTTGAAATCGACCACACCGCCCTTGTAGAGCAGGTAGAGGCTCAGCGACACCAGGGTGCCCAGCAGCAGCGACCAGAAGCCGGCCAGGGCGCTCATCCGAGGCGAGCAGGCCGGTGACCGCCACCCCGAGCACGCCGTTGGGGAGCAGGTCGCGCATCAGCAGCGGGATGGCGTTGTTGTACTGGAGGTCGCCGATCTCCGCTCCGAGGCCCTTCACGGTGACCAGGGCCACCAGGCCGGGGATGACAGTGACCAGGGGGATGAACAGCTTCGGGTACGCGGCGATGATCGGCGTACGCCGGGCGGCGCTCATGTTCTTCGCCGAGAGGGCCCGCTGCACCTCGGCGAAGTTCGTCGTCCAGTAGCCGAACGACAGCACGAAACCGAGGCCGAAGACGATGCCGATCCAGTGCGCACCCAGCGGGTTGGCGGTGCTGCCGCTGTCCTGCCAGGCGTGCAGGCCGGCCTCGCCGAGCTTGGTGTCGCCGACCGCGTCCATCAGGCCGTTCCACCCGCCGACCTTGACCAGGCCGATCACCAGGATCAGATAGTCCAGGCCGTTCCGTGCGCGCGGTTTCACTCCTGAAGGTCGAGACCGCCGTGTTCGCGCCCTGTCGGGCGCTCTGGTGGGCTTGGCGACGGTCGGCAGACAAGAGGGCGCCCCGGCCGTCGCGGCCGGGGCGCCAGGTGGTTTTCGGGTGACTCAGCGACCGAGTACGCGGTCCAGGAAGTCCCGGTAGTTGCGGACCGCCATCCGCAGTTGCTCGGTGTCGGCCGAGCCGGCGTCCTGCCACCCGCCCAGCGTGCTCTTCTGAGCGGCCAGCGCCGAGGAGAGGGCCTGGATGGCCTCCTCCACCAGTGACTGCGCCTCACCGGCAGCCGCCTGCGGGTCGTCGACGAAACGCAGCTGCACGTCCCGCCAGCGGTCCCGGAAGCCTTGCGCGGTGTCCGTGTCGAGGAGCGTGGCCGGCTCGGCCGCGACTGTCGACCCGGTGGATCGGGACGTTCCGGCGGACTCCAGCGTGGCGCTGGAGTCGTCGCCGGGTACCGGTTCGCCGTCCGCGTCCGGGTCGACCATCTCCGGTGTCGCGCTGCCGTAGCCGGCCGCACCCGCCGCGGCGGCATCCCGGTCGCCGGTCAGATCGCCGCGCCGCTCGGGGTCGCCGTCCGTACTCCCCGGCGAAACGACGGTCCGCGCGGACGTGTCAGCGTCCGTGCGGTCGTCGAAGTCCGCGCCGTCGTCGACGTCCGTGTCGCGGCGGTGCAGCTCGGCGGTGGGGTCGGCGCGCAGACCTTCCCGCTCGCCGTCCTCGGCGCCGTCGCCCGGCTGGGCGGTCCGCTCGGCCCGGGGGTCCGGCTGGTCCTGCGGGTGCGGGCTGGCCAGCGCGGAGGCGGCCACCGCGTCGGCCACTGTGGTGGCGCCGAACGTCGTCGGCAGCGGCCCCGGCTCGTGGAAACCGCCCTCGTCGGTGGACCGGTCGTCGCGCCGGTGGTGAGGGTCGGAGTCGTCGGTCAGGTCGTCATCGGCCGGGTCGTACGCGGCGTCCCGGTCGGTGTCGTCGGTCCGCTCGTGGGCGGCGGTCTGGTCGTCGAAGGTGCCCCGGTCGTCGAGGGCGTCCTCGGGGACGTCGGAACGGCCGGCCCGGTCGCCGGCCGGGGGTACCGGCACGGGCGCGGACCGGACGGCCTCCGGGTGGTCGTTGCTCACCTGCTGCTCTTCCTGGCGCATCGGTGGCCTCCTCAGCGGCTCGTGGCGTCGTGGTCCGGGTGGTGGCGCTGTTCGGGCGTGTGGTGGCCGACCGGCTCCTCGCCCAACAGGTCGGCGAAGAGTGCGCGGTAGTGCACGACCGCCTGCCGCAGCTCCTCGGTGTTGGCCTCGCCCCGGGAGTTGCGCAGGTGGATCTCGTGCGCGTCCCGGTAGTTGGTCAGCGTGCGGGCGTGCTCGACGGAGAGGTGGGCGATCTGGTCGGAAAAGTCACCGGTCGGGTAGCCCTGCTCCTCGATGAGCCGGGTGACCAGTTCGTCTGCGTCGCCCACGGTCTCGCCGGGGGAGTCGATGAAGCGGACCTGGAGTTCCTCCCAGGCGGCGGCGTACCGGGCCCTGGACTCCGGGCTGAGTGGGGTGAGCGTGAGCTCGGCATGCCGGCGTTCCCGGTCGCGTAGTTCGCGCTCGGCGGCGGACCGGCTGTCCTGTTCCGCCACCACCCGGTCGTACTCCGGTCCGAACCGGTTGCGCAGGGCCCGGCGGTTGTTGAGCGAGCGGGCGGCCACGGCCAGCACCGCGACGATCACCAGCACGACGAGCACGATGACGACTATCTGCGTGGGCGACATGGGCTCCTCCTTCGTCATCTGCTATTCCCTCCGCGCAGTGATCGCCAATCCCGATCCGAGACACTTTCCTGACGAGGGCCGCAACTACTCACCGGCAACGACCTGATTCATCCCAGAAGAGGCGCTTGGGTGGATGGCGACACGGGCGGTAGTGAAACAGCCTCCGATTACGTATCCTGCCCAAGGCGCCCGCGCCGGTGCCCGGCGACGCGGCCGGGCGCGTAGCCGGCAGGCGCGGTGCCCGGCGGCGCCGGCACCCCTCCTGCCACCCTGTACGGGCGAGGTCTGATGAAAACCCGCGACTGGCCGATCCGCTCGAAGCTGACCGCGCTGGTCGTCGCGCCGGTGACCGCGCTCCTGGCGCTGTGGATCTTCGCGACCACGCTGACCTTCGGTCCCGCCCTGAACCTGCTCTCCGCCCGCACCCTGTTGTACGACCTGGGTCGCCCCGGCGAGACGGTGGTCACCGAGCTGCAACGGGAACGGCGACTCTCGGTGGTGCAGCTCGCCGGCAACACCGAGCTGCCCGCCCTCGCCGAGCAGCGCGGGCGCACCGACCGGGCGGTCGCCGAGCTGCGCCGCCGGGTCGACGGGGAGCCGCTGCGCGACGCCGCGGACGACCTGCTGGAAACCCGGGTCGACCAGCTGGTCAACGCCCTGGCGGCGCTACCCAGCGGGCGCAAGTTCATCGACGACCGCAAGGTGGACCGGGCCGGCGCGATCGGCCTGTACAGCGGCATGGTCGCCGCTGCCTTCCAGGCGTTCGCCGGCATGGCGACCCTGACCGATCCGGACATCAACCGGCAGGCACTGGCGCTCACCGCGCTGGGCCGCTCCCGGGAACTGCTCGGCCAGAGCGACGCGCTGCTGGCCGGCGCGCTGACCGCCGGACGGTTCGCCGACGGGGAGCACACCCAACTCGTACAGGCCATCGGCAACCAACGGTGGCTCACCGAGAGCGCCGTGGCCGACCTGCCCGAGAGCAGCAGGGTCGCGTACCAACGGTTGACCGAGGGCGAGGCGTTCACCCGGCTGCGCAGCATGCAGGACGCGCTGGTCGTTCCCAACCGGTCCGGCCGGCCGACTGTCGACGCGGCGGCCTGGCAGGCCAGCCAGGACGCGGTGCAGCAACAGTTGCGGGCATTCGAACTGTCCGAGGCCGACGCGCTCACCGACCGTTCGGTGCCGATGGCGGTCCGCATCCTGGTGCGGCTGGCCGCCGCCGGCGTGCTCGGGCTCGTCGCCGTGGTGGTCTCGGTGCTGGTGGCGCTGCGGGTCGGCCGGACCCTGGTCCGGCGGCTCAGCGGCGTCCGCACCGCCGCGCTGGAGCTGGCCGAGCACCGGCTGCCCGACGTGGTGGCCCGGCTGCGCCGTGGCGAGCAGGTCGACGTCGCCCGGGAGGCACCGCCGCTGGAGTACGGCCACGACGAGATCGGCGAGGTGGGACGCGCCTTCACCGAGGTGCAGCGCACCGCCGTCCAGGCCGCGGTGGACGAGGTCACCCTGCGTCGCGGGCTCAACGAGGTCTTCCTCAACATCGCCCGGCGGAGCCAGAGCCTGGTGCACCGTCAGCTGCACCTGCTGGACCGGATGGAGCGGCGTAGCGAGGACCCGGACGAGCTGGCCGAACTGTTCCAGGTCGACCACCTGGCCACCCGGCTGCGTCGGCACGCCGAGGATCTGGTCATCCTCGCCGGCTCCGCGCCCGGCCGGGGTTGGCGGAACCCGGTCGCGATGGTCGACCTCATCCGCGGCGCGATCTCCGAGGTCGAGGCGTACGAACGGGTGGACGTCAAGGCCATGCAGCCGGCCGGCGTGCTGGGGCGGGCGGTCGGCGACATCATCCACCTGCTCGCCGAGCTGGTCGAGAACGCCACCGCCTTCTCCCCGCCGGACACCCGGGTCACCGTCACCGGGGCGCAGGTGGCCAACGGGTACGCCCTGGAGATCACCGATCAGGGGCTGGGCATGTCCGACGCGGCGCTGGAGACCGCCAACACCCGGCTGGCCAGCTCGCCCGAGTTCGACCCGGCGCAGAGCGCCCGACTCGGCCTGTTCGTGGTGGCCCGGCTGGCGGCCCGGCACGGCGTACGGGTGCGGTTGCGGCCCTCCGGGGAGGGTGGCGTGACCGCCTTGGTGCTGGTCCCCGGCGACCTGGTCACCACCGAGCCGCCGGCCGGCCCCGACCCCGCCACGCTCGGTACCGCGTCGGCCGACCCGAGCCGGCGGCTGGCTCGGACGGCGCGCCGGGGCACAGTGACCCGCCCTCGTACCCGCCCGCCGACGGCGCCGTCCGCCAGCACAGCCCCACCCGCCCCACCCACCGGAGCGCCGACCTCGACCATCCCGCCCGCCAACGGGCGCGACGAGGGGGCGGCAACCCCCGACGAGCCAGACGATGGGCTGGATGGCCTGCCCCGCCGGGTGCGTCGTCGTACCCCCGCCGCCCAGCCCCGATCGACAGTCACCGACACGCCGTCGCCCCGCTCGCCGGAGGAGGTCCGCCAGGTGATGGCGGCGCTCCAGGCCGGCACGGCGCGCGGACGCGCCACCGCCATCACCCCGACGGCGGCGCCAGCCGGTCCGACGGCCCCCACCGACCCGTTGACGACCCCCGAACCCCCGACCGCAACTGAGAGGGACGCCTAGTGCGGCATTCGACGAAGCAGAGCGCCGGCCTCGACTGGTTGCTCGACGAACTGGTGCAACGGGTACCGGCCGCCCGCGAGGCGGTGGTGCTCTCCGCCGACGGCCTGCTGCTCGGCTGCTCGGCCGAGCTGGAGCGCTCCGACGCCGAGCACCTCTGTGCGCTCGCCGCCGGCTTCTCCAGCCTGGCCCGAGGCGCCAGCCGACACGTGGACGGCGGTCCGGTCCGACAGACAGTGGTGGAGATGGAGGCGGCGTACCTCTTCGTCACCGCCGCGGGGCAGGGTGCCTGCCTGGCCGTGGTGAGCGACGCCGACGCGGACATCGGGCTGGTCGCGTACGAGATGGCGATGCTGGTGATCCGGGTGGGGGAGAGCCTGGCCGCGCCGGCCCGATCGGCAGCGGGTGCCGGAGATGCGGACTGAGCCGCCCGGGCCGCAGCACGAGTGGCTGGATGGTGAAGCCGGCCCGGTGATGCGCCCTTACACGCTCACCGGAGGCCGGGTACGCTCCGCCGTCGACAATTTCAACCTGGTCGCGTTCGTGTTGGCCGGTTCGGATGTCGATGCGACAAGCCATTCGCATCTGCTGCCGGAGCATCGACGGCTGGTCGCGTTGGCCCACCGGCCGGTGTCGGTGGCCGAACTGGCAGCCGAGCTGGACCTCGCGGTCGGCGTGGTCCGGGTACTGCTCGGTGATCTCCTCGCCGAGGGCCTGGTAGCGGTGCACGAGCCGCCGGCCGCCGGCATCCTTCCCGACGACGACATCCTCAAGGCGGTGGTCAGTGGACTCCGTGCGCTATGACCAGGTGGGCACCAGCACCACCATCCCGCTGGCACTGAAGATCCTCATCGCGGGAGGCTTCGGGGCTGGCAAGACAACCTTGGTGAGCGCCCTGAGCGAGGTCCGTCCATTGCAGACCGAGGAGGTGCTCACCGGCGCCGGAATCGGCACCGACGACATCTCCGGCGTGGAGGGCAAGTCCACCACCACTGTGGCGATGGACTTCGGCCGGATCACCATCAACGACGACCTTCAGGTCTACCTGTTCGGCACGCCGGGCCAGGACCGGTTCTGGTTCCTCTGGGACGAGCTGGCCTTCGGCGCGCTCGGCGCGGTGGTGCTCGCCGACACCCGGCGGTTGGCCGACTGCTTCCCCTCGATCGACTACTTCGAGCAGCGCGGCATTCCGTTCGTGGTGGGCGTGAACTGTTTCGACGACTCCCGCCGGTTCAACCTGGAGACCGTACGCCGGGCCCTCGACCTGGACCCGGACGTGCCGATGGTGCTCTGCGACGCCCGGGACCGGCAGTCCGGGAAAATGGTGTTGATCTCTCTGGTGGAGCACGTCGCCCGACAGCGCGGCGAGCCGGTGCCGGCGGCCTGAGATCCCGGCCGGAAAGCGGGTTAACGGGCGGGCAACGCGGGCAGCCTCTGGTTGGATCAACAGAGGATGCCGGCGGAGGAGTTGGGCGTGAGCGGTCAGGGTGAGGTCGTCCACATCGGGGGTTACACCGCGCAGAGTGGCGGGCGGGGCAGCGGCATCGTCGCCGCGCGTCGAGACCCGACGACCGGGGCACTGAGCCCGCTCGGCACTGTGGCGGTCACCCCGTCCCCCTCCTTCCTGGCGCGGCACCCCACCCAGCCGGTGCTCTACGCGGTCAACGAGCTGACCGACGGCGAGATCAGCGCCTGGCAGGTCGGGGCGGACGGCGCGCTGGACCCGCTCGGCAGTCGGTCGACCGGCGGCGCCGAGCCCTGCCACCTGGCGGTGCTGCCCGGCGGCGAGCACCTGCTGGCGGCCAACTACGGCAGTGGCAGCATCGCGGTCTTTCCGCTCGACCCACAGGGCGTGCCCGGCGAGCGCACCGACCTGGTGGTGCACGAGGGGCGCGGCCCCGACCCGGAGCGCCAGGACCACGCCCACGCCCACATGGTCTCGCCGGGGGCGGGCCGGGGGCCGATCTTCGGCGTGGATCTCGGCACCGACTCGGTCTACCGGTACGACCTGGACGAGGCGACCGGACGACTGGTGCCGCGTGCGCCCCGGATGCGTACGAAGCCCGGCACCGGCCCCCGGCACCTGGCCCGGCACCCGGACGGGCGGCGCTGCTGGCTCGTCGGTGAGCTGGACGCCTCGGTCACCGCCTACGAGCTGACCGACGACGGCGCGTTGCACCAGCGCGGGCGGGTCGAGGCGAGCGAGCGGGCCGGTCACGTCCAGCCGTCGGAGGTCGCGGTCACCCCGGACGGCCGGTTCCTCTACGTCGCCAACCGTGGGGTGGGGACCGTGGCGGTCTTCACTGTGGCCGGGGAGTTGCCCGAGCTGGTGGCCGAAGTGGACACCGGCGGCGAGTGGCCTCGCCACTTCGCCCTCATCGGTGAGCACCTCTACGTCGCCGACGAGCGGGCGGACATGGTGCGGGTGTTCCGGCGCGACGCCGACACCGGCGTTCCGGAGGCGGTCGGCGAGCCGGTGCCGGTGCCGAGCCCGACGTGCGTGCTGGCCTGAACGATGATTTAGAGATGTGAGCGCTGCACTGATTCGGCAACGCCACGGGGCCGCTGAGTCACTCTGTGTTGCGAAAAGGTGGTCAACTGTTTCTCCTCCGTAACTTTAGTCCGAACGGATGTGGCAGAGACGGCACCTGGTACGCAAGATGGTCTCCGTGTCAGCAGGCCGCCATCGCATGCGTTCGAAACTCCACCTAGCCGCCGCCGCCGCAACGGCGGGGGTGCTCGTCGTGACGACGGGCGCGTGGTTCGGCTACCAGGAGTTGGTCCAGCCCAGCTGCTCGGGGGAGATCCGACTCGCCGTGGCGGTCGCTTCCGAACTCGCGCCGGCGGTGGACGCCGCCGCGTCCCAGTGGGTCAAGGATGGCGCTGCGGTAGGCCCGACCTGCATCCGTGTCGACGTGTCCGCGTCCGACCCGGTCGACGTGGCGGCCGTGGTGGCCGCCAAGCACGGCGCTGTGCTGGCCGGCGTGGGGCAGGCCAGTGGCACCGCCGTCAGCCCCGACGTCTGGGTGCCCGACTCCTCGACCTGGCTGCTGCGGCTGAAGAAGGACGCGACAGCGTTCGCGCCGACCAACGGCCAGTCCATCGCGCGCAGCCCGATCGTCGTCGCGATGCCCGAGCCGATCGCCACGCGGCTGGGCTGGCCGGACAAGAAGTTCAACTGGACCGACCTGCTCAAGCAGGTCAACAACACCAGCGCGCCGCTGCGAACCGGGATCGTCGAGCCGACCCGCGACGCGGCGGGCCTGTCCGGTCTGCTCTCGCTGACCGCGGCCGCCAACGGCGCCGGCGGCGACGCCCAGCGCAGCACCGTCGGCGCGCTCCGCGCACTGGCCACCGGGCGCTCCTCGCTCCGCAACGACCTGCTGGCCCGCTTCCCCACGGCCAACGACTCGACGTCCATCGCCAGTGGTCTCGGCGCGGCGGCCCTGTCCGAAGAAGACGTGATCGCGTACAACAGCAAGAAGCCGCCGGTGCCGCTCGCCGCGCTCTACATGGAGCCGGCGCCGATGCCGCTGGACTACCCGTACGCGGTGCTGCCCGGCATCGAGCCGAGCAAGGCGTCGGCCGCCAAGGTGCTGTTCGAACTGCTCACCAGCCCGACCTTCCGTAACCGGCTCGCCGCGCAGTCGCTGCGCGCGCCGGACGGCAACTGGGGCGACGGCTTCAAGGCGCCGCAGGGTGCTCCGAGCCCGTCCGGCGGCGCGCCCACCGCACCCGCGAACGGCGGCACCGCCGCGGGTGGTCTTGACCCGGCCGCCATCCAGCGGGTCGTCTCCAGCTGGTCGATCGCCACCCAGTCCGGTCGGATGCTGGCCGTCATCGACGTCTCCGGCTCGATGAAGGACCCGGTTCCCAGCGCCAACAACCGCAGCCGGGAGGAGGTCACCGTCGACGCCGCCCGCCGCGGCCTCGGTCTCTTCGACGACTCCTGGTCGATCGGTCTGTGGACCTTCTCCACCAGGCTCGTCGGCAACCGGGACTACCGGGAGCTGGTCCCGATCGGGCCGCTCTCCGGCCAGCGGGCCCAGTTGGAGGGCGCGCTCGCCACCGTCAAGCCTTCCAGCGGCGACACCGGCCTCTACGACACCATGCTGGCCGCCTACCAGGCCGTGCAGGAGAACTGGCAGCCCGGCCGGGTCAACTCGATCGTGCTGTTCACCGACGGCAAGAACGAGGACGACAACGGTCTCAACCAGCAGCAGCTGCTCGGCAAGCTCAAGCAGATCGCCGACCCGGAGCGGCCGGTCCAGGTCATCATGATCGGTATCGGCGAGGGCGTCAGCAAGGCAGAGCTGGAATCGATCACCAAGGTGACCGGTGGCGACGTCTTCGTCACCAAGGACCCGAGCGAGATCGGCAGCATCTTCCTCAGCGCCATCGCGCGGCGTCCGCCAGCACCACGCTGATCCGACGCTCAGACGTCCAGGGGCCTGCCGTACCGTCGATTCGGTGTGGCAGGCCCCTTTTCGGCCACCAGGTTGTTGAAAAAAGTGACGGCAATACGTCGGAAGCAATCGGCAGTCATAGTTGTCAAGGCAGGATGTCGACTGTTCCGGCATAGTCGGTCCGCCTCCGGTCCGACCCGTCGGCCGGGGCCATCCTGTACAGAGTGGGAGGGCCGGTGAGCGTGGCGACACTGTTGACCCCCGCCACGTCGGCGGCGCCGGACGGTCGACGCGCCGGGTTGGTGGCGCGCGCCGACGAACGGTCCTACGTCCGGGTCCTGGTGGTGCTGGACACCGCAATCCTCATCATCGCGCTGTTGATCGGGTACGTCGCCCGTTTCGGTGACGACGAGCCGACCGGCTCGGAGATCCCGTACGTGCTTGTCGCCCCCGGGTTGGTGCTGGCCTGGCTGATCTCGCTCAAGGCGCTCGGCTGCTACGACGACCGGGTGATCGGCTACGGGGCGGACGAGTACCGGCGGGTCAGCTCCGCCAGCCTGCGCCTGGCCGGTGCGATCGCGATCATCGGCTACATCGCCGACGTCGGCGTCTCCCGGGGCTTCCTGGGAATCTCCTTCGCGGTGGGCACCGTCGGGCTGGAGGTGGCGCGGTTCGCCGCCCGCAAGCGGCTGCACCGGGCCCGCTCGCTGGGCACCGGCTGGTCCCGCAAGGTGCTGGTGGTCGGCGACACCGCTCACGTGTTGGAGTTGGTCCACACGCTGCGCCGCGAGCCGTACGCCGGCTATCAGGTGGTGGGGGCCTGCATCCCGGACGCGCTGCTCGCGCCGGTGGCGCAGCGGCTGGGTGACGTGCCGGTGGTGGGGTCGTTCCGGGGCATCCCGGAGGCCGCCACCGCGATCGGCGCGGACACGGTCGCGGTGACCGCCTCCGGTGAGCTGACCGCGACCCGGCTGCGCCGCCTCGGCTGGCAGTTGGAGGGGACCGGCATCGACCTGGTCGTGGCACCCGCGCTGACCGACGTCGCCGGCCCGCGCATCCACACCCGCCCGGTCGCCGGCCTGCCGCTGATCCACGTCGAGGCGCCCGAGTTCCGCGGGGTCCGCAAGCTGGTGAAGGGTCTCGTCGACCGGTCCGTCTCGTCGCTGGCGCTGGCGGTGCTGCTGCCGCTGATCGCGTTCATCGCGCTGGCCATCAAACTGGACAGCCGGGGCCCGGTGCTGTTCCGACAGGTCCGGGTCGGCAGGGGCGGGCAGGAGTTCGGGGTGTTCAAGTTCCGCACCATGGTGGTGAACGCGGACGCGCTCCTCGCCGAGCTGACCGCCCGCAACGAGACCGACGGCCTCATGTTCAAGATGCGCCACGACCCCCGGGTGACCCGCGTCGGCCGGTTGCTGCGCAAATGGTCACTGGACGAGCTGCCGCAGCTGGTCAACGTGCTGCTGGGGCAGATGAGCCTGGTCGGGCCCCGCCCGCCGCTGCCCTCGGAGGTGGCCCGCTACGACGGCGACGTGGCCCGACGGCTGCTCGTCAAGCCCGGGATGACCGGCCTGTGGCAGGTCAGTGGCCGCTCCGACCTGAGCTGGGAGGACGGCATCCGGCTCGACCTCTACTACGTGGAGAACTGGTCCCTCGCCGCCGACCTCACCATTCTCTGGAAGACCTTCGGCGCGGTGCTCAACGGCCGCGGCGCGTACTGAGCACCGCTCACGCCTGCGGGCCGGTCCAGTCCAGGCAGACGACCACCGCGTCGTCGACCAGGTCACCGGCCACGAACGCGCGCAGGTCACCGATCAGCGACCGGACGGCGTCCAGGGGTGCCATCGGCCCGGTCCGCCGCAGGAACCGGTCCAGCGCCGTCTCGCCGTAGCGCACGTGCTGGCCGGTGGCCTCCACCACCCCGTCGCTGACCACGAAGACCCGGTCGCCGCGCTCCAGCGGGAACTTCTGCTCGTGGTAGTCGGTCGCCTCGAACATGCCCAGCGGGAACTGCGCCTCCAGCGGCTGCTCGGCGACGTCCCCGCCGCGGAGCAGGACCAGCCGGGGCGACCCGGCGTCCACCGCTGTCATCATTCCGGAGCGCAGGTCCAGCTCCATCAGCAACGCGGAGAGGTGCTGCTCGCCCCGGTACAGGTCGTAGATGGCCTGATCGGCGAGGGCGGCCTGGTCGGCCAGGCTCAGCCCGGCCCGCCGCGCGTTGCGCAGCGCGTGGGTGGCCAGCGAGGTGAGCAGGGAGGCGGCCACGCCCTCACCGGTGCCGTTGATGGTGGACAACCAGAGCCGTTCCCCGTCGTCGGACCAGTCGAAGCTGTCGCCGCGCACCGCGTACGCCGGCTCCAACTGCCCGGCCAGGCTGAACGAGGGACGGATCCGGCTGCGGCCGGGGAGCAGGTCCCACTGCATCTCGGCGGCCAGGGTGAGGCGTTGGGCGCGCCGGGCCGCCCGATAGACGTCGGTGCCGGCGGAGACCGCCGCCACCTCGTGGGCGAGCGCGGTGGCGATGTCGGCCAGATCGGCGAGGACCTCCCGGTCGTCCGGAACGGGCGACAGGCACAGCACCCCTCGGCGCTCGCCACGCATGGTGACCGGGAACCAGGCGGTGCCGTCGATCAGTATCGGCGACTGGTGGTCGAACGCGCGCCAGGCCGGGTGCCCGGGGCTCGTGATCGAGTCACCGTCGGTGAGTGGCAGAAGCTCCGCGAGTCGGTAGTCGACCTGGTATAGCTCGACGTCGGTGATCCCGTACGCCTGGTCGAGCACGTTCCCGACACCACCGACGAGCCGGTCAGCTGGTGTCTCGTTCAGGGCACGTCGTGCCCGACTGACCGGTTCGCTCATTGTCACTCCCTCGCTGAAAGCTCGACTACCAGTGGGTTCGGAGTACTCTCGGGCCACCATGGCCGAACTGAACCGTCCGACGGACCCTGAGACGAGTATGGCTGCCGCACTGGACACGGCGGCCGCTGCCCTGTTGGGCATCTGGGAGTCTGCCCGGGAGGGAACCGCCAGCCGCGTGTCTGGCGCCCAGTTACGGGCAGTCATGGTGGTGGAGCAGTCCGACGGGATCAACCTGCGTCGGCTCGCCACCCGACTCGACATGCTGCTCAGCTCCGCCAGCCGCCTCTGCGACCGGCTGGTCGCCGCCGGCATGCTGGAGCGCGAGCCGGGCCGCTTCGACCGGCGGGAGATCTCGCTCCACCTCACCCCGGAGGCTCGCCGGCTCGTCGCCGAGCTGCGGGCCGATCGCCAGGCCCAACTCGCCGCCGTGTTGGCCGGGATGAGCCGGGAGGGCCGCGACGCGTTGCTGCGCGGGATGCGGGAGTTCGACGAGACCGCCCGCAGCCAGCAGACACAGGACGCGTCGACATCGGGTGAGCCGACGGGCCGGGGGGACTGGCCGGACGGCCCGGACCGGCCCGGTGGGCGGTCGGGAGACTGGTCGGTCGATCCGGCTCGGCAGACCCGGACGGGGTGGACGGGTTCGTCGGGCGGCCCGGAACGATCGGTCGGCACGACCCGCGAGTGGCCGGCCGGCGACCCGCCGGTGGCGCGTACCGCCTGATCACCGCCGGACGCCGACGCGCGTCTGACGACGTGTGCGCATGCTGCTTCTCGACTCCTCACCGGGGATCGTTGCCTGGGAGCAAGGGTACCGATTCCCCCCGACAGCGGCGCACGGTGCGGGGGCGATCAGCCGGAGCGGGCCAGCCAGCCGGCGGGCTGAGCGACGATCCGACGGGCCACCGAGCCGGCGGCGCCTACAGCGGCGGCCTCCGCGCCGAGCGTCGACGGGCGGACCGTGACCGGCGACCAGGCAGCGGTGAGCACCCGGGCGCCGATCTCGGCGAGGACCGGGGGGCACAGCCAGGGCGCGAGCGCCGCGTACCCGCCACCGAGCACCACGGTGTCCAGGTCGAGCAGGTTGACGACGCTGGCCACCGCGACGCCGAGCGCCGTTCCGGCGTCGTGCAGCGCCCGCAGCGCGTCGGCGTCGCCGGCCTCGGCCAACTCGGCTAACCGGGCCGTCGCGGTGTCCGCGGGAAGCTCCGCCCGGGCCAGCCCGGCGGCTGCGACGATCGCCTCCTGGCCGGCGTACTGCTCCAGGCAGCCCTGCCCGCCGCAGCGGCACGGACGGCCCTCGGGGTGCACCGGAAGGTGCCCGATCTCGCCGCTCCACCCGCGTACGCCGCGAAACAGCGCGCCGTCCAGCACGATGCCGGCGCCGATGCCCACCTCTCCGGAGATGTGCAGGAAGCTGGACGGGCCGGGGGGCTGGGAGTGCAGTTCGCCGAGCGCGGCGAGGTTGGCCTCGTTGTCCACCACCAGCGCGGGGACGCCGGGCACCCGCTCGATCAGCGGAGGGTGCTCGGCGAGCAGCGCGGGCACCGGCACGTCCCGCCAGCCGAGGTTCGGCGCGAGCCGGACCAGCCCGGCGTCGTCCACCAGGCCGGGCACCGCGAGCGCGGCCCCGACCAGGGTGAGGCCGTGCCGGGCAGCGTCCTCGCGGGCTGCTCCGGCCATCTCGACCAGGAGGGCCAGGGCGTCGGCGGGGGCCACCGGGCGCAGGTCGGCCCGGTGCACGGTGCGGTGCCGGACCTGGCCGGCGAGGTCCACCACGCAGACCGCCAGGTAGTCCACGTTGACCTCCAGGCCGAGCCCGGCCGGCCCCTGATCGGCCAGGACCAGTCCGCGTGCCGGGCGGCCGGCGCCCGAGCGGGGCGCGGGGTCGGACTCACTGACCAGCCGGCCGGCGAGCAGGTCCTCGACCACCGCTGACACTGTGGCTCTGGTCAGGCCGGTAGCGGTCGCCAGGTCGGCCCGGGAGGGAGGTCGGTCGGCAGTGGCGATCCGGCCGAGGACCAGGGCGAGGTTCAGCTCGCGCAGGCTGCCCTGACGGACTGCGCCGGCCGGGGCGTGGGTGAGGCTCACCCCTTGACAGTGCCATAGGGTGGGCAAATAATTCAATCGCTGAACAAATAGCGGACAACACCACCCCGGAGGTCGCTCATGGCACCCCGTCCCACCCCCGCCGACAAGTTCTCCTTCGGGCTCTGGACCGTGGGCTGGCAGGCCCGCGACCCGTTCGGTGACGCCACCCGTCCCGAGCTCGACGCGGTCGAGGCGGTGCACCGGCTCGCCGAGCTGGGCGCGTACGGCATCACCTTCCACGACGACGACCTGATCCCGTTCGGCGTCGACGCGGCCACCCGTGACCAGCACATCGCCCGGTTCCGCAAGGCCCTCGACGAGACCGGCCTCGTGGTGCCCATGGTCACCACCAACCTCTTCACCCACCCCATCTTCAAGGACGGCGGCTTCACCAGCAACGACCGCGACGTCCGTCGCTACGCGCTGCGCAAGGTGCTGCGCCAGGTCGACCTGGCCGCCGAGCTGGGCGCCAGCACCTTCGTCATGTGGGGTGGCCGCGAGGGCTCCGAGTACGACCTCGCCAAGGACGTCCGCGCCGCCCTGGACCGCTACCGCGAGGCGGTGGACCTGCTCACCCAGTACTCCATCGACAAGGGCTACAACCTGCGGTTCGCCCTGGAGCCCAAGCCCAACGAGCCGCGCGGCGACATCCTGCTGCCCACCATCGGGCACGCGCTCGGCTTCATCTCCCAGCTGGCCCACCCGGAGCTGGTCGGCCTCAACCCGGAGGTCGGCCACGAGCAGATGGCCGGGCTCAACTACGCCCACGGCATCGCCCAGGCGCTCTGGCAGGGCAAGCTGTTCCACCTGGACCTCAACGGCCAGCGCGGCATCAAGTACGACCAGGACCTGGTCTTTGGCCACGGTGACCTGATGAACGCGTTCGCCCTGGTGGACCTCCTCGAGAACGGCGGCCCCAACGGCGGGCCGGCCTACGACGGGCCGCGGCACTTCGACTACAAGCCCTCCCGCACCGAGGACATGGACGGGGTGTGGGCCTCCGCGGCAGCCAACATGAGCACGTACCTGCTGCTCAAGGAGCGCGCTGCCGCTTTCCGCGCCGACCCCGAGGTGATCGAGGCGCTCGCCACCAGCAAGGTGGGCGAGCTGAACACGCCGACGCTCGGCGACGGCGAGGGCTACGAGGAGTTCCTGGCCGACCGGTCCGCGTTCGAGGACGTCGACGTCGACGCGGTGGCCGCCCGGGGCTTCGCCTTCGTCCGGCTCAACCAGCTCGCCGTCGAGCACCTGCTCGGCGCCCGCTGAGGCCCCGCCATGCCGTTGGTCGCAGGCGTTGACTCGTCCACCCAGTCCTGCAAGTTGGTGATCCGGGACGCGGAGACCGGCGCCCTGCTCCGGCAGGGCCGGGCACCGCACCCGGACGGCACGGAGGTCGACCCGGAAGCCTGGTGGCAGGCGCTACGTAGCGCCGCCGACCAGGCCGGCGGGTTGGCCGACGTGGCGGCGATCTCCGTCGCAGGCCAGCAGCACGGCATGGTGTGTCTCGACGAGGACGGCCGGGTGGTCCGCCCAGCGCTGCTGTGGAACGACACCCGATCCGCCGACGCCGCCGCCGACCTCATCGAGGAGGCCGGCGGCGGCTCGGCCGGGAGCCGGTTCTGGGCGGAGGCCACCGGCAGCGTTCCGGTGGCCAGCTTCACCATCACGAAGCTGCGGTGGCTGGCCCGGCACGAACCGGAGCTGGCCGCCCGGGTGGCCGCCGTCTGCCTGCCCCACGATTGGCTGACCTGGCGGTTGGCCGGCGCCCCGGGGCTGGGCGCGCTGCGCACCGACCGGGGTGACGCCAGCGGCACCGGTTACTGGTCGCCGGCGACCGGTGACTACCGACTGGACCTGCTGGAAGGGGGCTTCGGTCGGCGGTTGGTGGTGCCCGAGGTGCTCGGCCCGGCCGAGTCGGCGGGGAAGCTCGCCGACGGGCTGGGCGGGCCGGGCGGTGCGCTGCTCGGCGCGGGCACCGGGGACAACGCCGCCGCCGCGCTGGGTGTCGGCGCCGGCCCGGGTGACGTGGTCGTTTCGATCGGCACCTCCGGCACCGTGTTCAGCGTCGCCGACGTGCCAGCCGCCGACGAGAGCGGCGCCGTCGCGGGCTTCGCCGACGCGTCCGGCCGTTTCCTGCCCCTGGTCTGCACGCTCAACGCGGCCCGGGTGCTGGACGCCGCCGCCGCGATGCTCGGCGTCAACCTGGACCAGCTGGCCGAGCTGGCGCTCTCCGCGCCAGCCGGGGCGGACGGGCTGGTCATGGTGCCCTACCTGGAGGGTGAGCGGACGCCGAACCGGCCGCTCGCCACCGGCGCGGTGCACGGCCTGACCCTGCGCACGTCGACCCCCGCGCACCTGGCGCGGGCCGCCGTGGAGGGCATGCTCTGCGCGCTCGCCGACGGGCTGGACGCGTTGACCGCGCACGGTGCCACCGCCCGCCGGGTCATCCTGGTCGGCGGCGGGGCCCGGTCGGCGGCGGTGCGTCAGATCGCCCCGCAGGTCTTCGGCTGCCCGGTCGTCGTCCCGCCGGCCGGGGAGTACGTCGCCGACGGCGCCGCCCGGCAGGCCGCCTGGGTCGCCCTGGGTGGTGCCGCGCCGCCGGTCTGGACTGTCGAGGGCACCGAGGAGTACGCGGCGGCGGCCGTCCCCGCCGTCCGCAACCAGTACGCCGCGGCTCGCGGGTTGGTGCTCGACCGGCGCTGAACGTCGGGATCGACGCGGGTGGGTGCCGGTCGACGGTGACCGGCACCCACCCGCGTGACGACCGCCTCCACGCAGTCTGGTTGGCTGCCGGTCATGACGGTGACCAGTGGCGGGCCCGGCCTACGCCCGCACGGTCGGGGCGGTGGGCCGGCGCACCGGTTGTACAGCGTCGTGGTGTTCGTGCTGCTCGCCTCCCTGGACAACGTGGCGATCGGGCTGGTACCCCCGCTGTACGGCCCGATCTCCGACGCGTTCGACGTGTCCGGGCGGCTGCTCGGCGTGGTCACCGCGGTCAGCTTCCTGGTCAGCGCGGTCGCGGCGGTCGGCTGGGCGTACGTCGGGGACCGCACCAACCGCAAACCGCTGCTCATGGTGGGCACACTGCTCTGGGCGGCCGGCACCGGCGGTAGCGCGCTCGCCGGCGGCTACCTGACGTTCCTGGCCGCGCAGCTGGTCGCTGCGGTCGGCCTCGGCGCGGTCGGCTCGGTGGGCTTCTCCGTGGTCACCGACCTGATCTCGCCGACCCGGCGCGGGCTGGTGATGAGCTTCTGGGGGCTCTCCCAGGGGGTCGGCACCCTCGCGGGCACGCTCCTCGGCGGGCTGCTCGGTGCGGCCGACTGGCGGCGGCCGTTCCTGCTGTTGACCGGCGTCGGCCTTGTCGCCACAGTGGCCTACCTGTTCACGTACGACGTCCGGCGTGGCCAGAGCGAGCCGGAACTGGCCGGCAGGTTGGACGCCGGCGCCGAGTACGACTACCGGATCAGCCGCGCCGACCTGCCGCGCATCCTGGCCCGGCGGACCAACCGGTGGCTGATCCTGCAGGGTCTGACCGCGCAGGCCGCGTTCGGTTCGCTGGTGTGGCTGCCGGTGCTGTTCGCCGAACGGGCCGAGGCCCAGGGTTACTCCACGTCGACAGCCGTGGTGGTGGGCAGCGTCTTCGCCACCCTGTTCCAGCTCGGTGGGGTGCTGTCCATCGTGGGCGGGCTGATCGGTGACGCCGTGCAACGGCGTACCCCGCGAGGGCGGGCACTCGTCGCCTCGATCGGCATCCTCGCCGCGCTGCCGTTCTACCTGGTGTTGTTCTTCGTTCCGGTGACCATCGACGTGCCGGACGGCGCGGGTGGCGGCGCGGTGGTCGGTGCGGTACTGGCCAGTGTGTTCACCGAGCCGTCGGTCGGGCTGAGCCTGCTCACCGCCATCGTTGCGCTCGCGTTGACCTCGGCCAACTCGCCGAACTGGTTCGCGTTGATCGCCGACGTCAACCCGCCGGAGCACCGGGGCACTGTCTACAGCCTGGGCAACCTGGTCAACGGGGTCGGTCGCGCGGCCGGAAACGGGCTGGTCGGGGTGGCCTTCCAGGCACTGCGAGCGGCATTCCCGCCACCGCTGAACTTCGCCGTCGGGCTGGCCGCGTTCCAGCTCTTCTTCATCCCGACCGGTGTCATGTACTGGCTCGCCTCGCGAACCTCACCGGCGGACATCGACAACGTCCACGACCTGCTACACACCCGAGCCGACCACCTCTGACCCCGCCCCCCGCCCCGCCCGCCCCCGCCCCGCCCGCCCCCCGCCCCGGCGATCATGGAGTTGTGGTGGGTGACAAAAAACCCCCGAGGGGCCAAACCCGGCACCACAACTCCATGATCGACGAACCCGACCACTCCCGCCCCGCGATCTTGCGCTTACTGTCGCGGCATAAGCGGTATTCCACCCATACCGACTGCCGAAACTGCAAGATCGACGCGGCGGGGACGCGGCGGCGACGTGTGGGCGGCGCGTTCGGTCGGTCCGCGCCGACCGGCCCGCCCGCGAGTACCGCGGCGGGACGGGCCGGTCGGGGCGAGATCAGCCTCGCAGCCAGACGGTGACGTCGGCCGGGACCGCGCCGTCGTCGTTCAGGGGCGCGCTGGAGGCGAGCACCTCGGCGCCGGCCGGCACCGGCACCGGGGCGACACCGAAGTTGGTCAACACTGTCAGCTCACCGTTGCGGAAGCTCAGCACCTCGTCGCCGGAGGACAACCACTCCAGGGTGCCGCGACCCAGCCCATGGGCACGGCGCAACCGCAGTGCCGTGCGGTACAGCTCGTACGTCGAACCGGGCACGTCGCGCTGGCGGTCCAGCGCGTACTCCGCCCAGAGCGCGGGCTGCGGCAGCCAGCTCGCGTCGGTCGGCCCGAAGCCGTACGACGGGGCGTCGGCCTCCCACGGGATCGGCACCCGGCAGCCGTCCCGACCGCGCTGGGTGTGCCCGCTACGCGCCCAGGTCGGGTCCTGCCGGGCCTCGTCGGGCAGGGTGGTGTGCTCGGGCAGGCCCAGCTCCTCGCCCTGGTAGAGGTACGCCGAGCCGGGTAGGGCCAGCATCAGCAGTGTGGCCGCCCGGGCCCGGCGCAGACCGAGTGCGGCGTCCGGCTGCGGGTCGCCGATGCCGATGCCGTTGGGGCGTACGGTGCCGACCGGCAGGCCGAGCCGGGAGGCGTGCCGCACCACGTCGTGGTTGGACAGCACCCAGGTGGTCGGCGCGCCGACCGAGTCGGTCGCCTCCAACGAGCGGGTGATCACCGCGTACTGGGCCGGTGCGGTCCAGGCGGCGAGCAGGTACTCGAAGTTGAACGCCTGGTGCATCTCGTCCGGGCGGACGTAGCGGGCCAGCCGCTCGGCCGGCTCCACCCATGCCTCGGCGACCAGCACCCGCTCACCGGGGTAGCTGTCCAGGACCTGCCGCCACTGCCGGTAGATCTCGTGTACGCCGTCCTGGTCCCACATCGGCGGGCGGGGCTTGTCGATCTCGTTTCCGGAGAGGATCTCCTGCGGCTCCTGCCAGTCGGCCAGGTCGGCCTGCTTGATGAGGCCGTGCGCCACGTCGACCCGGAAGCCGTCCACGCCGCGGTCCAACCAGAAGCGCAGCACGTCAAGGAACTCCGCGTGCACCTCCGGGTTGTCCCAGTTGAGGTCGGGCTGCCCGGTGTCGAACAGGTGCAGGTACCACTGGCCGGGCTGCCCGTCGGCGTCGATCGTCCGGGTCCAGGCCGGGCCACCGAAGACGCTCTGCCAGTCGTTCGGCGGCTGGTCGCCGGCCGGACCGCGGCCGTCGCGGAAGATGTACCGCGACCGTTCCGGGCTGCTGGGCGCGGCCGGCAGGGCGGCCTGGAACCAGCGATGTGCCGAGGAGGTGTGGTTCGGGACCAGGTCGACGATCACCCGCAGGTTGCGGGACCGGGCCTCGGCGATCAGCTTGTCCGCGTCGGCGAGGGTGCCGAACAGCGGGTCGATGTCGCGGTAGTCGGCCACGTCGTAGCCGGCGTCGGCCTGCGGCGAGGGGTAGAAGGGGGAGAGCCACACCGCGTCCACGCCCAGCTCGACCAGGTGGTCGAGGCGTGCGGTGATGCCGGGCAGGTCACCGATTCCGTCCCCGTCCGAGTCGGCGAACGAGCGGGGGTAGATCTGGTAGATGGAGGCCTCGGTCCACCAGCCGGTGGCCGGGTGACCGGAGGGGGTCTGCTGCGTCGGGTCGGTGTTCAGGGTCGTCTCCCGTGTTGCGGTGTGTGGATTTCAGTGTGCCCGGGGCGGTGCGGTCGAATCCCTGACCACCAAGCGAGTGGGCAGGACCACCGGAGTGTCGCAACCGGCGCCCCGTTGACTGACGATGGGGCCCGGCGGTCGGGCACCGAGCGGATCGAGCAGCATCTGGGCGGCCAGCCGGCCCTGCTCGGCTGCGGGCTGGGCGACGGTGCTGAGCCCGAGCACACCGGCCAGGTCGTGGTCGTCGATGCCGACCACGCTGACGTCCTGCGGCACCCGCAGTCCGACGTCGCGCACTGCGGTCATCGCGCCCATCGCCATCTCGTCGCAGGCGGCGACGATCGCGGTCGGCGGCTCGCCGCGGGCCAGCAGCTCGGCGGTGGCCCGGTTGCCGCCGTCGATGGTGAACGTGGACTCGATGTCCAGGGTGGGGTCGGGTCGCAGGCCGGCGGAGCGCAGCGCCGCCTGGTAACCCCGGCGCCGGTCGAGGTGGGTGGTGAAGGCCAACTCGTCGTCCGGGTCGCCGGAGATGTGGGCGATCCGGTGATGGCCGAGGTCGATCAGATGCTTGGTCGCGACCCGCGCGGCCGCCACGTCGTCGATGCGGACGCACGGCCAGTTGGGCACCCTGGTGCCCGAGCTGATGGTAACTCCGGGCAGCTCCAGCGCGGCGAGCGCGGTCAGGTCGGCCGGCCGCAGGGGCGTGGCCACCAGCATGATGGCGTCCACCCGCTTGTGCAGGTTGGCCGTACGCAGGACCCGCTGGCGGACCTGCTCCCGGCCGCCCAGGTTGTAGAGCAGCAGGTCGTAGCCGGACTGGTGGAGGTACTCCTCGACCGCCTCGACGACGGTGCTGAAGAACCAGCGGGTGATCCGGGGGACCACCACCGCTACCGTGCCGGTTCGGCCGCCGGCGAGCCGGGACGCGCTCGGTGAGACTTCGTAGTCGAGTTGCTCGGCGGCGGCGAGAACCCGGCGTCGGGTGGCGGCCGAGACCGTCGGTAGTCCGCGTAGCGCCCGCGAGACGGTGGCCGTGGACACTCCGGCCAGCCGGGCCACATCATCGATCCTCGTCACGGTTTCTCCCGCTCGGTGCCCGGAGCGTCCGCCGCCGCCCGAGGGGCCAGGCGGCGGCGGACGCGCGGGTCAGCCCTTGACGCTGCCGGCGAGCAGACCTCGCACGAAGAAACGCTGCAGGGACAGGAACACGATGAGCGGTACGACGATGCTGACGAACGCGCCGGCAGTCAGGCGCTGCCACTCGTTGCCCCGGGTGCCGGCCATCTCGGCGAGCCGGACGGTGAGCGGAGCGGTCTCGTCGCCGCCGCCCGCGAAGATCAGCGCCACCAGCAGGTCGTTCCAGACCCAGAGGAACTGGAAGATGCCGAACGCCGCCAGCGCCGGGGTGATCAGCGGCAGCACGATGGTGCGGAAGATCTTCGGGTGGGTTGCCCCGTCGACCCGGGCCGCCTCCATCAGGTCACCCGGCAGTTGCGAGATGAAGTTGTGCAGCAGGAAGACGGCGAACGGAAGCGCGAAGCAGGTGTGCGCAAACCACACCTGGGCGAACTTCTGCTCGTCGACCAGGTCCCAGGCCGGCATCAGTGTGACGCCGCCGAGGGTGACCCCGGTGGAGAAGAACCTCAGCAGCGGAACCAGGGCCATCTGCAGCGGCACGATCTGCAACGCGAAGATCGCGATGTAGAGCCAGTCCCGGCCACGGAACTTGATCCACGCGAGCGCGTACGCGGCGAGGGACGCGAAGGCGAGCGGGAAGAGCACCGACGGGATGGTGATCGCCAGCGAGTTGATGAAGGACCCGGCGAGCTGCCCGGAGGAAGCCGAACGTCCGAACAGGACCTGCTCGTAGTTCTCGAAGGTGAACTGCGGGTTGGTGAACGAGGTCCACCAGCCGGTGGTCTTGATCTCGTCCTCCGGGCGGAGGGAGGAGACGAGCAGGCCGAAGGTCGGGATGGTCCAGACCACCGCGATGACGATCGAGACGAGCGTCGCGGTGCGGCTGTTCAACCGCTTGCGGACCCGGCCGGCCGCGCTGGTCGGGGTGCCGTCGGTCTTCTGGGTGCCGGCGGCGACAGTGGGCGTTGCGGTGGTCATCTCAGCCCTCCCGCTGTTGACGGAGGTTACGGATCTGGTAGATCACGACCGGGATGACCAGGATGAAGAGGAAGACCGCGAGCGCGGAACCCCGCCCGTTCTCGCTGTACCGGAACGCCTGGTTGTACATCTCGTTGGCGATCACGCTGGTGTCGTAGTTGCCGTTCGTCGAGGTCCGGACGATGTCGAAGACCTTGAGCGTGGCGATGGTGAGGGTCACCATCACGACGATCAGCGCCGGTCGGATGCTCGGCATGGTGATCTGCCAGAACATCTGCCAGGGGCTGACACCGTCGAGCCGGGCGGCTTCGACGATGTCGCCGGGGATCGCCTTGATCGCGGCGGAGAGCACCACCATGGCGAAACCGGCCTGGATCCAGACCATGATGACGATGAGCAGCAGCGTGTTCAGTGGCGATTCGAGCAGCCACTGCTTGGGCTCACCGCCCAGGCTGACCACGATCTGGTTGAGCAGACCGATCTGGTCGCCCTCACCCCGGTAGGCGTAGACGAACTTCCAGATGATGCTGGCGCCGACGAAGGAGATGGCCATCGGCAGGAAGATCAGTGACTTTGCCACCGCCTCCAACCGGGCCTTGTCCACCAGTACGGCGTAGATCAGGCCGAACCCGGTCGCCACCAGCGGGACCAGGAGCACCCAGATCAGGGTGTTGATCAGGACCCGGACGATCGCGTCGTCGGAGAACATCCAGACGAAGTTGTCCAACCCCACCCACTCCGTGCTGGTCCTGTTCATCAGGGAGAGCAGCACGGTGCGGATGGCCGGCACGACCAGACCGATGGTGAGTAGCAGCAGCGTCGGCAGCAGGAAGAAGATCGCGAAGATTCCCTCCCGCTGCTTGGGTCGGCGGGGCAGTGGCGCCCCGCTCACCGAGGCGGCGACGAGCTGCGCCTCCCGCCGACGGGCGAACCAGGCCGGCACCACGTCGAGCAGCAGCAGCAGACCGCCCACCACCAACACGAAGGCGACCAGCCCGTACATCAGCATGAGGAACTTCGGCTGCTGATCGGCGAAGTCGAACGTCATCAACCCTCCCTTCCGGGTCCACCTCGGCCGGTGGCCCGGCCCGCGAACGCGGACCGGCGGTGACCCGCAGCTCCTGTCGGACGGTGTCGGCCAGCCCGCGGATGCCGTGCTTGGAGGCGTTGTACGCCGACTGG
>NZ_JBEXGE010000059.1:0-23490 GCF_040607155.1 Micromonospora sp. NPDC005324
TTGTCGCAGATCAGGTGCAGGTCCAGCTCGGGCGGCGTGTTGGCGTCGATGGTCTTGAGGAAGCGCAGGAACTCCTGATGGCGGTGCCGACGCTGATGCTGGCCGATCACCTTGCCGGTGGCGATGTCCAGCGCGGCGAACAGGCTCGTGGTCCCGTGCCGCACGTAGTCGTGGGTACGGCGCTCAGGCACGCCCGGCATCATCGGCAGCATCGGCGCGGTGCGATCGAGGGCCTGCATCTGGGACTTCTCGTCGACGGCGAGGACCATCGCCTTGTCCGGCGGGTCGAGGTACAACCCCACCACGTCACGGACCTTGTCGATGAACAGCGGATCGGTGGACAGCTTCCAGGTGTCCACCAGGTGTGGTTTGAGCCCGAACGCCCGCCAGATCCGCGATACGGCCGTCTGGTTGAGCCCGGCCGCCTTCGCCATCGATCGGGTTGACCAGTGGCTATCCCGGTTGCACGGCACCTCTTCGAGGGTCTTGACGATGACCGCCTCGACCTGCGCGTCGGTAATCTTCAGCGGTGCGCCAGGACGAGGCTCGTCCAGCAGCCCTGCCAGTTGCTGCGCGATGAACCGCTTTCGCCATTTCCCAACCGTCGGCAGCGACACCCCGAGCTGCCGCGAGACCTCGCTGTTGGACAGGCCATCCGCGCACGCCAACACGATCCGCGCACGCAACGCCAACGCCTGCGCCGTTTTCCCACGACGAGCCCAGCCCTGCAACACGTCCCGATCCTCGGCGCTCAACGCCAGCAACGCCAACTTCGGACCACGACCATCACCCATGCCATCAATCTAGCAATGAATCAACGACTCAGGACACTAGGGCCCCCGGGCCCCCAGGCGACAACTCGACCAAAAGCCACATTCGCGGACTACTCCGGGGCCCTGCGCCTATTCCCATGCCGATGACGACCATACCGCTGTCGACGCCCGCCAACCCGAATTTGGGTGTCGACGCGGACCAGGGATAGTGAGGCTCCTCAGCGAGGCCTCGCGCTGACCTGGGCCTTCTTTCACCCGCTGGGCTTCATGCCACCGAACCGCGGAGGTGGTTTCGAAGCATTTTTGAAGTGGGGTTGAAGCCGGTGCCCAATAGCCTGCCACCGATTGAGCGAAAAACCGTCAACACGATGCGAATCCGTTGGATTCCTGAATTCGTGGACGCCAAGGAGGCAACTATGAATGGAAATAATGTGACGGCTCCTACGGCGATTGGGGACAGGCGCCAGCGTCATACTCGCCGAGGGCTGTTGGGCTTCATCCCCCTCGTCGCCGTGGCGACCGTGCTGGCGGCGAAACCGGCGCAGGCAAGTCCCGGCACCGTCGAATGTCTGGCCGACTTGATGGTGGCGCGCTGATGACCGCCATCACCTGGCTCGCGGACGTGCTTCGGAGCGCTGGCGTAAAGGTCGTGGAGGAGGGAGACTGGCGGGCCCGTTCGGCGGGCGGAAACTTCAACCCGATCGGTGTGCTGTGGCACCACACTGCTGGTTCTAACAGCGGTCCGAATAATCCCCATCCCAGCCTCGGGCTCGTCATCAGCGGCAGGCCCGATCTGCCCGGCCCGCTCTGCCACGCGTTGGTCGACTACAACGGGGTCTTTCACCTCATTGCAGCCGGCCCAGCCAATCACGCCGGCCCTGCGCGTGCGAGCGGTCCCATCCCAGCCGGCGCAGGCAATGCGATGCTCATCGGCTGGGAGATCGACTACTCCGGTGACCAGCCATATCCTCAAATCCCCGATCAGGCCATGTCCCCGGCCCAATACGACGCATCGGTGAAGGCCACGGCGGCAGTACTCAAACACCTCGGCCGTGACGCCAGCTACGCGCGCGGCCACCGCGAGACCAGCACCACGAGCAAGATTGATCCTTCCTACGTGGACCTCGACCGCATGCGCGCCGACGTTGCACAGCAGACGCTGGCGAGGTTGTCGAATGTGGCGGTTTATCGTGGTTCGACGAGTAGGTTTTACATTCGTACGCTCGATGGTAGCGGCCAGTTGCCTGAGGTTTTGTTCGGTCAGAGCGGTGATTTGCCTGCGGTCGGCCATTACGAGAACAGCGCGTATGACAACCTGGCCGTCTACCGGCCTTCAGACGCGGCGTTTTACCTGCGGATGGCCAACGGCACTGTGAACCGGATCCAGTTCGGAGCGACCGGCGACCTGCCCGCTCCTGGGCATTACGAGAACAGCGCGTATGACAACCTGGCTGTCTACCGGCCTTCGGACGCGACGTTCTATCTGCGTTGGGCCAACGGAACCGCCGGCCGTGTTCAGTTCGGTGAGCCTGGCGACCTGCCTGCCATCGGGCATTACGAGAACAGCGTGTACGACAATCTTGCTGTCTACCGGCCCTCGACTGCCACCTTCCATATCCGCATGGCCAACGGAACCGTGTCCAAGATTCAATACGGCAACGTCGGTGACCTGCCCGCACCGGGCTACTTCGAGGGTTTGGCCTACACCAACCTGGCTGTCTACCGGCCCTCCACCAACAGTTTCTACATCCGGAAGGCCAACCTGAGCACCCAAACAGTCGTGTTTGGTGCCGGCAACCTCGGCGACGTACCCGCAATCGGCAAATTCCAGTAACACAACAAACACCTCTCGGGCGCCCACCCCAGCCCCCGGGGCACCCGAGAGACCCCGCCCTTGCAACACCAGGCTGGCACCGGCCCAGCGCGCTGTCCACATCCATGCAGCTTCTGGCCAACGGATCGACACATGAGCCGGTCCTGTCGACCCCCGTTACCTAATGAGTCCCGAACGGCCCGCCGTGGTCCACAGGATGCCTGCCCGTTACCTGGCCTCTGAGGGTCTTCAAAAATCGGCAGCGTGGGCTCGGCGAGCCGTTCGTGTGGTGGTCCGGCTCGTCGAGGGCATGCCTGCACACCTCTGGACTGCTTCAGGTCTCGTGCAAGACCGGCGGATCTTGGCAATGCCGGACCACCTCATGACCAAATGCCGTTCAGATAAGGATCTTGGGGCAGGCCAGGATGAGTGTGGGTGGTCCGGAGTGGCGGATGATCTTGTCGGTGGGTCGTTTGATGCGGTAGGAGTTGTGTCGGCCGCGTTTGATGGCTCGTTGGCAGGTGCGGTGTCGGCGTTCGGGTAGCGGGTGACGCAGGATCTCGGCGTGGGCGTCGGTGATGGCAGTCCTCAGGCGCTCAGGGGGAAATGGCCGCCTGGTCGGTGACCTGGCGGCGCACGAGACGGAGTCCGCGTATGCAGGACAGCCGGTCGGGGTCGTAGCCGGCTTCGTCGGCGGCGTCAACGAGCAGGGCCCGGATCGCGTAGTGCGCGAGCAGCAGACCCCACATCTGTTGTTCGACAAAGTCAGGGGTCTTCGACCGGAGGACCTCACCTCGACCGCGGAGGTCACTTTTGATCTCTTTGAGGGCGGATTCCTCCTCCCAACGATCATGGTGGGCGGCAGCCAGGTCCATCGCGGGTACCTCGTGTGGATCGGGGATGGTGGTGATCACGGTGATGAGGTCACCGTCGGGGTTGCGGTCGGGCACGCTGTAGTCCACGACCCGCACGAGGCGGGCGGTGTCAGCAGGAACCTGACCTCCGTCGGTCACCGTCTGGGCCAGGTGGCGGCGCCGCTGCGCGGACAGCCCTGGCCGGTAGATCAACGCCAGGTAGGAGCCGTCGAACAACCACCGCACCAGTTCCACCGATACCGACGCTCCGACGCGCCGGGCGAGGTCCGCGACGCCAGCGGCGAACCGGTTGAACAGCTCGAAGGAGTAGAAGCCGCTGTCGGCCAGCAGCAGCATCCCCGGCTCCACCACACCGGTCAGTTCCCCGGCCTGGGTGCGTTCCCCGAGGCTGCACGGGCCCAGGACCGCCCCGACCACGGCCCGGCTGCCGCACTCAATGACCGCGGTGACCTGCACCTTCGGATAGGCCGACGCGTTCGCCTCGGAACCCATCCGCCCGAAACGCTCCACATTCGCCGACGTGTCAGCCACATCGAAACTGGTCCCGTCGATGGCCATCAGACGGCGGCCGGCCAGCCAGGCACCCTTGGTGCCCGCGCCCGCCACCGGCACCGCAGCCCGTGCGAACAACTCCTTCACCGGCGCCATCCCCAGGCGCTGCCGCGCCTGCGTGATCGCCGAAGCGGTCGGGACCTGCCAGTCATCTGACCAGGAGCCCATCACGCGCAGGCTACCAACCAGCCGCCGCATCACCTCCTCAGCAGACTCCTGGCCGTACAGACCCATCGCGATCACGTACCGGATCACCATGTGCGCCGGGAGTCGACGGCTGCGCTTCTCCCGACACCCCGTCCGGTTGATCACTTCCTCGAGCAGATCACGATGAAACCGAGCCGAGAGCACACCCAGACCAATGTGGTCAGTCATCCGCCCCGAGGGCACCGCCTGCGACGTCACGACCGGCAACCGTACCGACCCTCGACATCACCCGTCAGCCCGCCACCCTGACCAGCACCGACGCCCTATCTAAACGGCATTGGGCCATGACGGCGGGTCCGTTGCCGGTTCGGGCTTGGTGTGAGTCCTCACGGAACGATGTCCCTGACGTGATGTAGGGAGCCTTTTTCAAGCTGCAAGGCCAGTTTGAAAAAGGCTCAAGGTGCGGTTAAACGGCACATCTCCGGACTACTCCGGGCAGGGCCCCGGAGTGTTCCGTGATTGTCTGTTTTGATCATAGGATCCGGTGGAGGGTGAGGGCGGCTGCGGGGGTGGTGTGGGCGCGGCGGGCGCTGGCGGTGTTGGCCCAGCGCGTGAGGCGGAACGTGCCGCAGATGATGTTCGCGGAGGACGGCCATGCCGCCGGGGTGTGGTGGGTGCAGATCTGGCTGGCGTCTTCCCCGAAGGTCACGTCGCGTATCCAGTGCACGCTGTTCTCGATAGTCCACGGGCCCACACGGCGATCTCTTCGGGTCGGGCCTGGTGGGCAGATCCGTGATCGCGTAGACGACCTCGCTGGTCCACTTCTTCGTGCCCAGTTCTTCGTGCCCAGTTGGCGGCGCCGGCGACGGACCCGTACGACCTGGCGGGCATGGGAAACAGCAGATCATCCACGGTGACGACCTGATGAACCCCCCGGGTCAGATGGAGTCCTCATACTGTGACTAGTGCCGCGTCAGGCAATGTTCGCCTCGGTCTTGCCGGTCGAGTGCAGATCGCGGAGCACGTAGTTTGGCTGGATGCATTCGCATCTGAGCTTCGAGAACCCTCCGGCGTTGCCCCACGAGGCGGTGGTTGAGGTGTTGGAGCGGGCCCTGCATGACCGCTCGGCGGAGGGCGAGGCGGCGAGTGTTCTGGTCGGGACGGCGTTGAACGACAACGACGCGGATTTTGTCGAGCGCTGGTGCAGGGAGGTCGGGACGCGGGCTGTTCCGGGAAGCCCTCTGCTCGGGCTGGCCGGCCTGTGCCTGGGACACGCTGCTCGACGCTTCGGCCATCTCAGCGACGGGGCTCTTGCGCTGGTGGAGTCGCTGGCGTCGCGTGCCGAGGCAGATCCGTCGGACGTCGACGGTCGAGCTCTCGACGGATATGACGACGTCCGGAGCTTCCTGCACCTGTGGTGAGGCCGTCCACGGGTGCGGCTTAGGCAGCGTTAGCCCTGGTCACAAGGGTAGCCAGACGTTTGTTGGTCGCGTTGTTGTTCCGCCAGATGATGTAGCGGCGGATCATGCTGCCCTGCGCTTTGTGGGTGGAGTGGTCGGTGCCGTCGAGGGCGAAGTAGCGCAGGGCGGTGAACTGCGCCTCGATCCGGTTGAGCCAGGAGCTGTTGGTCGGGGTGTAGGCGATCTCGACGTTGTTGCCTGCGGCCCAGTCCGCGACGCGACGGCAGCGCTTGGTGGTCAGGTGTGGGGAGAAGTTGTCGCAGATGATCGCGATGCGCCTGTCGGCCGGGTGGAGGGAGCGCAGGTAGCGGCAGAACTCCAAGAACTTGGAGCGGTTCTTGGAATGCTTGATGTGGCCGTAGAGCTGGTCCTTGCCCAGGTCGTAGGCGGCGAACAGGTGCCGGACCCCGTGTGGGCGGGTGTAGGTCGCGCGGCGGCGTGGCCGCGGTTCGCGGTCGGGGTCCTTGTGCTTACCGCCGCGTTCGGCCCACTGGCGGCCAGGGTGGGGCTGGAGGTTGAGCGGCCCGAACTCGTCCAGGCAGAACACGATCTCGGGTTCGCCCGGCTCGGGCAGAACCTCGCCGTCCGCGATGGCATAGAGGTGCTCGACGCGGGCCTTCTTGACCGCGTAGTCGGGGTCCCGGGAGGTCTTCCAGGTCTTCATGCGTTGAAAGGTGACGCCTTCCTCGCGGAGCAGGATGCGCAGGCCCTCGTGGCTGATGTCGTCGACCACCCCCTCGGCGACCAGGAAGTCGGCCAGCTTGACCAGGCTCCACGTCGAGAACGGCAGGCCCTGCTCGACCGGCCTGGACTTGGCGATCTTCTTGATCTCGCGTCGTTCGGGCAGGGTGAACGTCCTGGGTCGCCCGCCCTTGTACTTCGGGTAGAGCGAGGTGAAGCCGTCGACGTTGAAGTTGTGGATCACGTCCCGGACCCGATCCGGGCTGGTGAACGTCACCTCGGCGATCCTGGCAACGTCCATGCCCTGCGCCGATAACAGCACCATCTGAGCTCGGCGCCAGGTAACCACTGACCCGGTCCCTCGGCGGACGATCCGCAGGAGCCGTCGCCCCTCGTCGTCATCGACCTCTCGGACCCGCACACGCACCGTCACCTGCTCAGCATGATGGACGACGCGCCGCCCAGATCACATCCGGACGGCGCGTCGCAGCAGGGCAAACGTTTCTTGATGCGGCACTAGGACGTCGGGGTGGCGGGCGTTGGCGTTGCGCCAGCGCAGGTAGGCCTGCAGGCGTCGGGTCAGCGCGGGGTGGTTGGGGTGGTTCGATCCGGCGATGACGAAGGTGCGTAGCGGCCCGAACTGGGCCTCGATCGGGTTGGCCCAGGAGGCGTAGGTCGGGGTGAAGCACAGCTCGACCTTGTTCCGGGCTGCCCACTGCCGGATGGCGACGCCCTTGTGCGCGGACAGGTTGTCCAGAATGACGTAGATCGGTGCCCCGTCCGGGCGGGCGGCGCGGATCGACTTGAAGGCGGCGAGGGTGTTCGCGGCGCTCTTGCGGCGGCGCACGACGCCCCAGAGTTGATCGTCGCCGACGCTGTAGCAGCCGTGGAACTGCCGGACGCCGTGCAGCTTGTGGTAGTTCGCGGGCAGCCGATGGAGATGGCCTGCGGGCGCCCAGCCGGTGCCGGCCTGTGGGCGGATGACCAGGGGCCCGAGCTCGTCGAAGGCGAACACCCGTTGGGGAAAGTGGGCGCTGACGTACTCGATCCGGGCGAGTTTGGTGTCACGCTGCGGGTCGGTGGACTCCTTCCACGTCTTGGTCCGTTGGAAGGTGCCCCGGTGCCGGCGCAGCTGTTCCCGGAGCGTGCGACGGCAGCGCGCGTCGGGCACGCCAGCCGACGTACGCGCACCTGGAGCACCACCGGCCGGGCATTCACCGGCCCATCCGCGGGTCCGCTGGTGATAGCTGTGCACCCGTCGAGACAGGGCCCTAGCGAGACAGCCCTCTGCGGCGGCCCCGTTCCGGTCAGGCAGTTGGTCCGCGAGGACGGAGCGGAGATGTAGAAGCTCCGCTGACGATAGGTTAGCGTAACTGTATGGCGGAACGGAGCGAGCGCGGACGTTCAGTGTTTGTCTACCGTGTCGGGTCTGGCGCGGGCGTTCAGGACGTCATTTCGGTGATGGAGCACGAGTGGGTCAGCAAGAACGGGCTGCCCACCGAGGCGATCCTGGGCATGATCCGAAGGCCGCGAGGTTTCGGCGACGATGTCAGTCCCGACAAGTTCGAGGAGAATCCCGGCTTTGTGAGATTCCTGCATGAGTTGATTTCGGAGCATGTCATCGAACTCGGGCAAGTGGCGCGCGGGGCCATAGGCCAAGACGGCGCCCGCATCTATCTCGTGGACGGCCGGACGACCCGGCAGGGCGGGGAAGTGGCGCTGCAGGATGTGATCGGTATGGTCGCGGTGGACGACGGGAGGCCTGTGGCGGGTTCTTATCAACCGAATCCAGCCCATCGCCTGTACACCGCCGATGGCTTTTTCGTCCTTCCGCCGGAGTTGGAGTCCGTACTGCGCCGCGAGATCCTCGCGCGCGGAGGTCAGAGCTAACTGAGCCTTTCCGCGTAACGAGTCGTGGCAGTGTGTGATCACGCTGTGAACCTGCGATACCGCTGGATAGCCGGGTCGCCGCGACGACCAGCGCGGACATCGGCGTCGACACGGTCGCGATCAGAGGGTTGTAGCCGCGAAGCCACAGGTGGTAGCGCGTTCGACCGCGCCGGCTTCCAGCGATAAGCAACGCGAAGCGCCGCATTTAAGTGGCACACCCGCGTTGTTCTGCCAGCGGCGAATACCGGCCCGACCGGGCTCGACGATCACTAGGCTCAGTCTCATGACGACGATTACAACGCGCACGGTCGAGTACCCGGCCGACGGCCTAACGATGATCGGGCACATGGCGCTTCCGGCTGGTGTCGACCGGCGGCCCGCGGTGCTGCTCGGGCCAGAGGGGCCGGGGCTCAGCGACGTCGAGCGCAGCCGGGCCGACACCCTGGCTGAGCTGGGGTACGTGGCGCTGGCCTTCGACATCCATGGCGGGCGCTATCTGGGCGACCCCGAGGAGATGTTGGCCCGTTGCATGCCGCTGCTCACCGACCCTGACCGGATGCGGGGCATCGGCCACGCGGCGCTTGACGTGTTGTGCGCCGAACCACGGACCGACCCCGAGCGGATCGCCGCCGTTGGCTACGGCACCGGGGGGGCTATCGGGCTGGAACTCGGGCGCGACGGCGTCGACCTACGCGCGATCGGGACAGTCAACGCACTGACCACGGGCCGACCGGGTGAGGCGGCGCGCATCCGCTGCCCAGTGTGGGCCGGGGTCGGGTCGGAAGACCCGATCATGCCGCCCGCGCAACGGGACGCATTCGCCGCCGAGATGCAGGCCGCAGGCGTCGACTGGCGCCTCGTGGTCTACGGCGGCGCCTTACACGCTTTCCACCACCCGCCGGTCGACCAGCCCGTGGTCCCCGGCGTCGGCTACCACCCACGGCAGGCGCAGCGAGCCTGGCGCGACGTCGTCGCTCTGCTCGACGAGTGCCTGCCCGTGACGGAGTGACCTGGTCGGCAACCGCGATTCCGGGCCGCGAACCAGGCCGGTCGACCGCCACCGGCTCCAGTCTGTGGGACCTTACCGCAGCTCAGCTGATGGTCGCGGACAAGGGATACGTGTCCGCGGAGCTGGACCGGTGGCTGGCCGAGCGTGGGTGCGGCTACTACGGCCGTCGTACCGCAACCGCGTCCCACGCCCGGACGATCACTTACTGAAACCGATCCGGCAGCTCATCGAGTCCGTCAATGACACGTTCAAAGATAACCTCAACCTCGACTTCGACGGTAGACGCAGCATCGAAGGCGTCACCACACCAGGGCCCTGGCAAAGATGCTCCTATCGGTGTCAAGCCGCGGGTTGAAGATCGTGTGCTGTGATGAGCTGGTAGAGCTCGCTGGCGACGCAGCGCTTGAGGCGGCGGATGATCGCCTTCTTGGGACATGCCTTACTTGGTGCGTCGCTGCATGTAGTCGGCCTTGCGTGGATTCATCGTGAGTGCGACGCGGTAGAGCGCGGCGTTGGCCTGTCTGTCGCCGCCGCGGTTGAGCCGGTGTCGGGTGGTCTTGCCGGAGCTGGCCGGGATGGGAGCGGCCCTGCAGAGCATGGCGAACGCGGCTTCGGAGGCGAGCCGGTCGTGGTTCTCGCTGGCGCTGACCAACGGCTGCCCGGCGACGTCGGGTCCGACGCCGTTCGCGGCCAGCAGGGCCGGGTTGATGGCGGCGGCCAGTGGTTCGAATAGTTCGCCGAGGTTGGCGATCTCGGTGGATAGGTGCTGGTGGCGGCGGGCCAGCGAGCGAAGCGCGATGGCGACGGCGACGGCGACGGCTGGGATGGCCGCGTCGGCTTGGTCGGGTTGCAGATTCGTGCAGGTGGCGGTCAGTTTCGTGATATCCAGGCGGCGCATCTGGCGCGTAATACGTCGGGGGCGGTGACGATCAGGGCCTTCATCTGCCGTTGGGTCTCGGCGCGCTGGTCGACGGCGCCGCGTCGGGCCACGCGCAGGTTGCGCAGGGCCTCGATTTGGCCGTCGCGCTGCTTGGGGTGCCGGTGCTTCGCCTGCCAGCGCGGCCTGGATCGCGTCGATCGGATCGGCTTTGCCATGGAACCGGCGGGTCTTGCGGGCCGGCCGATCGACCTCGATCACCTGCATCTGCTCGTCCCGCGGCAGGCGGACCAGTCCCGCGCCGTAGGCGCCGGTGCCCTCGACTCCGACCCGCCTCAGCCGGCCAATTCGTGCATCCAGGCCAACAGGGCGGCGTAGCCGGACGCCGTCGCGGGGACCTGCTCGGGGCCCAGAGCCCGCCCGACAAGCTCGATCACCGCCGCGGTGTGGATGTCCTGGTGAGTGTCGACCCCACCGACGAGAGCTCGGCTTCTCAGGTGTAATGGGAGACATCGTCGTCCTGTCGCTCGTCGCGGTGGGGCAGGGCGGCACGCACCACCCGGGCAACGCGGACAAGACAGAGATGGGGCCTCTGACCAGGCTCTTAGAAGTCACAACGCCACGTCCGGTGCATGCACGAGCGCCTACCGGCCAGGGCCGACAATCTTTGAAGGACCCGAAGTCAGTCGTCCGGTGGGTCAGACCCTGCCGGGAGGCGCTCACGAACATCATCTCTGTCCTCAGATGATGCCGAGTAGCGCCAGTCGGCGGCTGCTGTCGCGAGCGTGGTGGCGGTTGGCGGCGGCGATGTTGGTGACTCCGGGCAGGCGTAGGGCGCCGATGGCGGCGTTGCACAGTGCGGCCATGACGTCGGCGGTGATCACGGTGCCGCGCAGGTCGCCGATCTGGTTGAGGAGCGGGCCGAACCGAGTGATCTCGTTCGTCTACCATCCACGTCGGTGCTGGCCAGGACCACGCCGGCGCCCTGGTCGCAGGCGGCGAGGATATGCCGGGCCGTGGTCTCAATAGTGCGGGAGCCGCCTAGCGTCTTACCGTCCACGGCGATCGCCTGCCGCTCGGCCGGCATTGTGGTCCGGGTGGAGAGCCAGCCGCTGATCGCTGCGGTGAACAGGTCCGGGTCCAGGGCCTGCAACAACCGGAGGATCGCCGCCTCCGACGGGTGCCGGTCCGGGGGCGATAGCCAACGCGAGCACTGGCCGCTCTGCCGGATCCCCGGGCCCGCCGCGGTGTCCGGAACCGGTTGACCGTGGTGGTGACCGAAGCGGTCTGTGCCGTGGCGGCCGGCTACCGCTCCTACAGCGCGATTGCCGAGTGGATCGTTGATGTCCCTGCTGCGACGGCGGTCGCGTTGGGTATCGCCCCGGACCGGCACCCATCGGAGGCGATGATCCGCCGGTTGTTGCAGGCCCTGGACCCGGACCTGCTCACCGCGGCCGCCAACGGCTGGCTGGGCACCCGGACCGTGGCGACAGCGCCGGCCCAGCGGCGGGCGATCGCCGTGGACGGCAAGACGCTACGTGGCTCCCGCACCACCGACGCCGCTGCCCAGCATGTTCTCGCCGCCCGCGACCAGGCCACCGGCGTCGTCCTCGCCAGCACCGCCGTCGACGGCAAGACCAACGAAATCACCCGCTTCGCACCGCTGCTCGACCAGATCGGCAACCTGCGCGGCACCGTGATCACCGCCGACGCATTGCACTGCCAGCGCGGCCACGTCGCCTACCTCTCCGAACGCGGCGCCCACTGGATCCTGACCGTCAAGGCCAACCAGCCCACCATGCACGCCCAACTCGCCGGCCTGCCCTGGCGGGCCGTCCCCGACGCCGCACGCGACACCGACTGCGGCCACGGCCGCCGCGAATCCGCACCGGCACGTGGATGGCGTGGCGGCGTGACCTTCGGCCGCGGGTTGGGCAGATTGACGTGGTGTCTACCCGTCGTGGCTACCCCTCCGACCTGACAGACGCCCAATGGGCGCTGATCGAGGCTTTGCTGCCAGGGCCGAACACGGACGGCCGGCGGGACAAGCACCCGCGGCGGGAAATCGTCAACGCGATCCTGTACGTGGTGCGGTCCGGGTGCCCGTGGCGGTATCTACCGGCGGATCTCCCGCCATGGCAGACGGTGTACTGGTACTTCACCCGGTGGGAAGAAGCCCGCGTCACCGAGAAGCTCCTGGCCACCCTGCGGATCAAGGCCCGAGTGCAGCAGGGCCGAGAGCCCGAACCGTCGGCCGGGATCATCGACTCACAGAGCGTGAAGGGCGCTGACACCGTCGGCCGGGACAGTCACGGCTACGACGCGGGCAAGAAAATCAACGGCCGGAAACGGTTCATCGTCACCGACACCCTAGGTCTTCTGGTCACCGTGACTGTCCTCGCCGCGAGTTGGCAGGACCGCGATGGCGCGAAGGCCGCCCTGCTGGGCGCCTACATGGCCACCCCGATCCGACACGTCTTCGCCGACCAGGGCTTCACCGGACGACTCGTCGACTGGACCCGCGACATCCTACGCATCACCCTCGAGATCGTCCGCAAGCCCACCGACCAGCGCGGCTTCGCCGTGCATCCGCCGCGGTGAATGGCGGAACGAACCCTGGCCCGGCTCACCGCCAATCGCCGACTCGCCCGCGACTACGAACGCCGCCCCGAGGTCTCCGAAGCCATCATCCGCTGGGCCGCTATCGCCGGCATGACCCGCCGCATCACCCGCGGTCGACCTGCCCGCCGCCAAGCCCGCCGCACCTTCAACTGGACCTGATCGCGCCATCTCAAACACGCACTCAGGCCCGTCTAGCCTTCTAATCCGTAGGTGGCTGTTGTGCTCGCTCATTTGCTCAATCGTCATTTCGGTCGCCGCCGGCAAGCTCTCCCGGGGCTGAATCGGTTGCAGCAGCAAGCCAGCCTCTTGCTACACCGAGACCGATGAGTCGCTTGGCGTAATGCCACAGCACGTGGGAGGCGTCCTGGATAACCGACTTCCGGAGCACGACGTCGTCGCTCGTTACGCCGGGGGTATGCCAAGTGCCACCTCCGGTGTTGAAGTTCATCAGCGTCGGCTGCAGTCGGTCCATGGCCTTGGCGAACCGCGCCTCGGGCGTCGCGTGTGCCTCGAACTCCTCCCAGAGCCCGTGGAAGGTGTCAGCCTGGTCGTCCGGAAGTAGCGCAAACAGCCGACCGGCGGCATCTCGTTCCCGTGCTACCTGCCCCTTAGCTCCTTCATTGTCGTAGACGAAGGTGTCACCGGCATAGATCTCGACGAGGTCATGGACGATGACGAGTTGGAGCGTACGACCGACATCGATCGGCTGATCGGAGTACTCGGCCAGCACGCACACCATGAGTGCGAGGTGCCAGGAATGCTCCGCGTCGTTCTCAAGGCGGTTGGCCGCGATGAGAGGAGACCGTCGCATCACCGTCTTGAGCCGGTCCACCTCGACGACGAACTCCATTTGTCGCGCTAGCCGCTCAGGAAGGCCCCGTGGTTGGTCGATGTCGCGGGCGAGGCCGCCGTTCACGTGGTGGTGCTGCTATCGCGCGCAGGCTCTGCGGACGCGATGAAGCTGCCCACCGCGTTCGTCACGGTGGACAGCGCGCGCTCGGCGTCCACGGTGACGGCGATGTCGATGTTCGGCTCCCTGTCCCAGACTCTTTTCCAATCCGCGACTGTCGCTCCGGCAGTCAGCGCGCCTCGGCACTCGACGTCGACGGCGGTTGGCTGTACCGATACGAGGGTCGGGTCCATGGCGACTGCAACTGTGAGGGGGTCATGGAGGTAGATTCCGTAGAAGCCGTGGAGCTGCTGGTGATATTCCGCGTACTTGCGGATCGCACCTTCGAGGTAAGCGAGGAGTGGGTTGCTCGGCGTTCCCCATGGCCCGGATCTGGGGGCGATGGTGAACTTGTCGCCGGAGATCGCCGCGAGACGCTCGATGTGCCGGGGCATTAGCTGAACCTGGTGGGATACGTCTAGGCCGATCGCGGTCGGACGCGTCGTGGCCGAGCTGAATTCGCTGATGGCGATCCGCGCTGCCTCGGGATCGGCCTGGATGTTGAATTCGGCGGCAGGCGTCGTATTCCCGCCGACGGCGAACGCTCCGCCCATGAAGATCCACCGGCCGACCAGGCTCGGCAGACGAGGCTCGATGCGGAGCGCAAGAGCTATGTTCGTCATTGGCCCCGTGCTGATGAGGGTGATCTCACCTGGTCGGCGACGAACCTCCTCGGCGATGAACTGCGCCGCGTGAACGTCGATGCTCGGCCCCAGATTCTCGGCGATCGTGGCGTACCCCCGGCCGGCCCCGCCGTGGACCCAGGCATTGTCCAGACCGACCGGTTCCCGTACGAGGGCCCGATCCGCGCCCGCAGCTACCGGTATCTCCTCCCTCCGGCAGTAACGCAGGATGGTACGGGTGTTCGTCAGCACATCCGGAAGGGGCGTGTTGCCGGCGACACAGGTGACGCCCACGAGATCGATCTCCTCCGCGGCGCAGGCGAGCATTAATGCAAGGGCGTCGTCCACTCCGGTGTCCACGTCGAGGATGGTCGGGGCCGCAGGGCCACGGGCGGACTTTTCGCGGTTCTTCATTACTCTTTTCCCCATCAGATCGGTGATCCGTCGCCGGACCGTGGCGAGACAGTGGAGCCCTGTACCGGGCCGGGCCGTTCGCCGGCCATGAGCCGGCCGATTTCGGTGCAGTCGACCTGGTCGCCGGGCAGCTCCGCGACAATCTTGCCGGCGTGGATGACGGCGACCCGGTCGGCGAGCGAGAGGACCTCATCGAGCTCCGCGGACACGAGCAGAACAGCTGCGCCGGCGTCGCGGGCCTCGACGATCCGGCGGTGAATGAGCTCAATCGCCCCGATGTCGACGCCCCGGGTTGGCTGGGCCGCCACGAGCAGGCGGGGCCGGGCCGCCATCTCGCGGGCGACGACCACCTTCTGCTTGTTGCCACCGGACAGCGACCCCGCAGGAGCGTCAATCGAGGCCGACCGGATGTCGAACTCCGCACAAAGCGCGGTCGCGTGCTCTCGGATGGCGCGGATGTTGCGGATCCAGTGCCGGGAGTAGGGCTCGGCGTCGAAGCAGTTGAGGACGAGATTATCGGCGATTGAGTACGTCGCGACGATGCCGTGGCGCTCGCGGTCCTCGGGGATGTGCCCGACGCCGGCCGCATTCGTGTCGGCCGGGGTGGACCGGGTGATGTTCCGTTCGCCGAGCCGGATTGTGCCGGACACCGGTGGCCGCATCCCGGCGATCGCCTCGACGAGTTCGCGCTGGCCGTTGCCCTCGACCCCGGCGATGCCGACGATCTCGCCGGCGTGCACCTCGATCGAGACACCGTTGACGGAAGTCAGATGGCGGTCGTCGCGGACGACGAGGTCGCGGATCGAGAGCACGGCCTCGCCGGGTGTCGCCGGTTCCTTGTCGACGCGGAGGATAACGTCGCGACCGACCATCATCGTGGCGAGCCTGGTGGCGTCGGTTTCGTCGGTGTGGACCGTGCCGGCGACCTGGCCCCGGCGCAGTACGTAGACCCGGTTCGCGACGGCGAGGACCTCGCGGAGCTTGTGGGTGATAAAGACGATCGCCGTGCCTTCTGCGGCGAGCTCGCTCAGTACCCCGAGCAACTCGTCGGTTTCCTGAGGGGTGAGGACAGCGGTCGGCTCGTCGAGGATGAGCAGGTCGGCCTTGTTGGAGAGCGCCTTGAGTATCTCGACTCGCTGCTGGGCGCCCACCGGGAGATCCTCGATCCTGGCATCGGGGTCGACGGCGAGTCCGTGCTTCTCGGACAGCTTCCGGACCATCATCCGGGCGCCCTCGAGGTCGAGACGGACGCCGCCGCGCACTGGTTCGTGGCCGAGGATGAGGTTCTCTGCGACCGTCATAACCGGGACGAGCTGAAAGTGCTGGTGGACCATCCCGATGCCGCGCCGGATCGCGTCCTTGGGGTCCTTGATCGGGGTGCCGTCGCCCTTGATTACGATCCGGCCCCGGTCCGGGCGGGTCAGTCCGAAGATCTGCTTGACCAGGGTCGACTTGCCGGCGCCGTTCTCGCCGAGGAGGGCGACGATCTCGCCCCGCTCGATGTGCAGGGTGATGTCGGTGTTCGCGTGGACGGTTCCGTAGGACTTCGATAGGCCCTCGATGTCAAGGACGCGCTCTCCTGTGCTGGCCCGCCGGCCGCGAGCAGCCGTGGGCATGTGCCTTGCTTCGGTCACTAGCCTTCTCCCTTGATAAACGGGATGCCTTCGGCGGCCGGAGCCCGGACGCGGCCCGCCGCTGCTGCGAGGACGACGAGAGTGAGGACGTATGGCAGGAGTGTGATGAACTGCTGCGGGATGTCGACTACTCCCTGGAGCTGGGATGCAAGGGCATTGGCGAACCCGAAGAACATCGCCGCGGCGACGGCCCTCAGCGGCCGCCAGGCGCCGAAGATCATGATCGCCAGGGCGAGGAATCCGCGCCCCGCGGACATGCCTCGGCTGAATGAGCTCGTGGCCTCCATGGAGAGGTAGGTGCCGCCGGCGCCGGCCAAAATCCCGGCGAGAACGACGTTGACGAACCGCATCCGGTTGACGTTGATACCTGCTGTGTCGGCTGCCGAGGGGTATTCACCGATCGCCCGGGTCCGCAGGCCCCACCGGGTCCGGAACAGCGCAAAGTGCAGTAGCGGCGCGACGAGGAGCGCGAAGAGGGCGATCGGGCCGGTGTGGAAGAAGGTGTCGCCGATGAGCGGAATGCTCGACAGAACGGGGATATTCCACTGCGGCATATTTGCCGGCAGCTGGGCACCGGACTGGTAGAAGAAAGAGGTGATGCCGGTCGCGACAATGTTGATCACTACGCCGGCGATGATCTGATCCATCCGGGCTGTGACGGTCGTCCACGCGAGGAAAACACCCATTGCCACCCCGGCGAGAATCCCCGCGGCAACGCCGGCGACGAGCGACTTCGTCGCCGCCGCAGTGAAGAACGACGCGAACGCCGCGGTAAGCATCTGGCCTTCGATACCGATGTTGACGACGCCGGAGCGCTCACTGACGACACCGGTAAGCGCTCCAAGGACGAGTGGCACTGCGTAGAACCACGCGTTGGAGCACATTGACGTCGCGACATCCTGGTCGACGAAATAGAAGACATAGGCTGTGATCAGGACAAGCACGGACGTCCCGACGGTGAGTGGCCGCCGGCGCAGCCGTGCCACGATGCCACTCATCACGCCCCCCAACTGCTGGCGAGCCCGCTGCTCTTGACCGCGTGGCGGCGAAAGATCAGTTTGGCTATGAGCGGCAGCGAAACAAGGAGCAGGGTGGTGGCGAGAAGCATATCGACGATCTCCGGCCGGAGCCCGGTGTCGAAGCCAAGGTGGGGAGCACCCGCCCGCATTGCCGCGACGAGGAGCGCCGCAGGGATCGTCCCTAGTGGATTACCCCGGGCGAGCAGCGCGATCGTGATCCCGTCGAAGCCCAGGTTGGCGGCAATACCGTCCTGGTAGCGGTAGGGGTCGACCTCGACGAGCTCGATCGCGCCGGACAGGCCAGCGCACGCCCCCGCGATCCCCATCGCGAGGATTGTCGTCGCGCGGATCGAGATCCCGGCATATAGGGCGGCGTGCCGATTGCGCCCGATCGTCTCGAAGCGGAACCCGAGCGTGGTCCGTCGCAATACCCAGGCCGTCACGACGGCAAGGACCAGGGCGATCGGCAGCCCAATCGGTACGACCCCGGCTGAGGGCAGCTGGGCGGCGCCGGCCACGGCGTGCGATGCCGGGTAGGGCACCGCCTTGTCTGCGAGCGGGCCGTTGAGCAACCAGTCAATCAACCCGCCCGCGATTGAGTTGAGCATGATCGTGGCGATAACCTCGTGAACACCACGAGCTGCCTTCAGCAGGCCGGCGATCGAGGCCCACATTGAGCCGGCCAGGACGCCGACGACCATCGTCACGACAATCGTCACACTCCCAGGTGCGGACCGCAGGGCATAGGCCGCCGCGGCTGCACCGATCGCGCCCACCATGAACTGGCCCTGGCCACCGATGTTGAACAGGCCGACGCGGAGCGGGATCGTCACGGCGAGGCCGCAAAGGACGAGCGGCACCATCTTTTGCAGCGTCGCGGTTAGGCCACTGCCGTCGAAGAGTGCATAGGAGAAGAGGCTCTGGTAAGCATACGCCGGGTTGATGCCCTGGCTGCGGATCAGCAGCGCACCGATGAGGAACGCGGCCACCAGAGCGACAAGCGGAACGACGATCGACTGCTCACGGACTAGGAGCCCAAGGGCCCCGCGCGGAGGTGCGGTCCCGTCGCTTTCGGGCTCGACCGGCGGACTGGGCGTCGGTTCTTCCGCGCCGCTCGCGGTCTTCCGAGGGGTCGGTGGAGGGGTCGGGGTACTCATCGGCGGACCTCATGCTCCTTCAGGGGCGGGCTAGAGCACGACGTTTGTCTGCAGCGAGCCATCGGCGAGCTTCTTGACGACCTGTTCGACCTTGGTCTTCACCTCAGCCGGGATTTTGCTGTCGAAATCGTGGAACTGCGAGATCCCCGTTTTGCCCATGAAGTTGCCGCTCTTCATCGTGCCGTCCTCGGCCTGGCCGAGTAGCTCGGCGACACCGTCGGCGATGAGCTTCTCGGCCGAGGTAACCATGCATGGGCGCGCTTCGGGAAGAGTGCTCCACTGGTCCACATCGACGCCAATGCAGAAGCGCGTGGTGCCAGCGTCGGAGGACTTCGCAACTTCGTTCAGGGCACCGTTCCCGGTGTTGCTGCCGATGCCGAAGATGACATCGACGCCTTGGGCGAGCTGCTTCTTCGCCTCACCGGCACCCCACACTGGATCGTTGAACGGCTGACCGCTGGCCGGGTGGTAGACCCCGACGACCTGGACGTTCGGGTTCGATGCCTTGGCACCCGCCTCGTAGCCCTTGAAATACTTCTGCACCGGCGGGATCTCAAGGCCGTTGATGGCACCGATCTTGCCGGTCTTGGTGAGCAGGCCTGCAAGGTAGCCAACGGCGTAGCCGGCCTGGTCGGCCGGGAAGGTAAGCCCGGTGAGGTTCGGGCTCTTGACCTTCTCGGTATCAATCATTTCGTCGACACCGATGAATTTGGTGCCGGGGTTCTGGGCCGCCGCGGCTGCAGTCGGGTCGGTCATCAGGAAGCCCACCGTGACGACGGCGTCGTACTTCTGATCGGTGAACTGCTTGATGTTCGCCGTGTAGTCCTTCGCGTCGGTCGTCTCGATGTACCGCACGTGCGCGCCGAGCGTGTCCCTAGCCCTCTGCACTCCTCCCCACGCCGCCTGGTTGAACGACTTGTCGTCGACCTTGCCTCCGTCAGTAACTAGACCGACACAGAAGGTCTCTGGTGACGAACAGTCGAGGTCGGATGTCGCATTGGAGCCGGCACCTCCTGTTGAGCCGCCGCAACCGGCTAGGCCGAGCGCCAGGATGCAGATCGGCGCCGCAACGATGAATTTGGACCTCATGAGACCTCCTGTGGTTCTGGCTGAGCTACGAGTTCCGCGGCGGAGCGCGTGGTCGGCGGTGCGGGCTAAACGCAACGTCCGGTCGTGGCGATTTGCTTGCGCTACGCGCGTAGACTTGGCGGACACTACGCGCGTAGACTCCATGAGTCAACGCCCTGTTCAAACTTCAACAGGTCACGAAACGGCGAAAGAAGGATGTATGAACACCGCACTGGGAACAGCGCCGCCGGCCACGTCTCGACGGCCCGTGGGGCGCGTAGTCGTCGTCGGATCGATCAACGACGACCTCGTATTCTCCGTCGACGCGCTGCCGTCATGGGGCCAGACCAGCGAGGCCCTGAGGGTAAGCCGTCTCCCCGGCGGCAAGGGGGCCAACCAGGCGGTGGCTGCCGCACGCTTCGGTGCGGAGGTCCACATCATCGGCGCGGTTGGTGATGACGAGGCGGCCGGCATACAGCTCGACGCACTGCGTCGCGAAGGTGTCGGCATCGGTGGTGTGTATCGAGTCTCGGGCACGTCGACCGGGATGGCGGTGGTCCTGTCGGTGGCCAATGGCGAGAACATGATCGTGCTCGCCTCCGGCGCCAACCACAGGCTCGACCAGGATCGAGCCGAGGCTTCCCTGGAAGCTCTTGCGCTGACCGCGAGCGACGTGTGCCTGATCAGCTGCGAGATCCCAGCAGCCGTGGTGGACCTGGCCGTGCGGCATGCAGCCGATCGCGGGGCCCGGGTCGTCGTCAATCCGGCACCGGCGCGCAAGCTTGGGCCCCTCCTGCTCGCTGCGCACCCCATTCTCACGCCGAACGCCGTCGAACTTGTACAGCTTTGCGAGCTGCATCAGCTGCCTCACGACCCTGTCGCCCTGAGCCGTCTGACCGGAGCGCCGGTGCTGGTAACCCGGGGTCGCGACGGCGCCGAGCTGGCGAGCGACGGGACAGTTCGACGATTCGCCGCGGTGGAGGTCGCTGCTGTTGATACCACTGGAGCCGGTGACACGCTCTCGGGGACACTGTGCGCCAGGCTCGCAGCTGGCGTACCCCTCAACCATGCCGCAGCCGAAGCCGTGTCCGCCGCCAGTCGCTCCGTCACGGCCGTCGGCGCCCGCGCCGGGATGCCGACCCTGGAAATGGTCCGGCCGACGGAGCCGGCCACGTTCGCGGCGCCCGTCGAGCCTGCTCCCTAACTAAGATCGTCGTGGTCTGTTGTCCGACGCATCCAGGAGAAGGAGCGAAGCGTGGTCACACGAGATGACGTCGCCCAGCTGGCGGGGACGTCGACGGCGGTCGTCAGCTATGTCCTGAACAACGGACCACGTCCGGTCGCGGCTGCCACCCGGCAGCGCGTCCTGCAAGCCGTTGAGGACCTCGGCTACCGGCCCAACGCTGCCGCCCGGGCGCTCTCACGTCGGCACGACGATGTCATCGGGCTCGTCGTTCCCAACTTCGACAATCCGTACTTCGCCGCGCTCGCCACTGCGATCGAAGGGGCCGCAACCGCCAAGGGATACAACGTCATCCTCGGCAACGCCCGCCACGAGGACGAGCGTCAGGCGGCATACGTCGAAACCTTCCTCAGCCGCCAGTGCTGTGGGCTGATCCTCGTCGGAGCGGCACAGGAGTCAGACGGAAGGAATGGGCCCCGCACCAGTGCGCTCCTCAAGCGCGAACAGGGAATCCCGCTCGTCTCTTTTGATCCGCTTCCTAGCGGCGCACGCGGAACAGTGCTCGCCCCGGACAACGTCAATGGTGCCGCAGCTGCCGTCGAACACCTCCTCGGCCATGGGCACAGCCGCATCGGCATGTTGGCCGGCCCAGAGAGGTTCATGGCGGTGCAGAAGCGGGAGCAAGGCTGGCGCGAGACCCTCGACGCCGCTGGCATCGACGCCGCGGGTCAAACCGTGATGCGGAGCCGCTTTGATCGCTACGAAGCCTTCGATCTCACCGAACGCCTACTGCGGTCACCGCAGCACTTCACCGCACTGTTCATCCACACAGACGAACAGGCTATTGGCGTGATCCATGCAGCGCGCGCCGCAGGGCTTACCCTGCCTCAGGACCTCGCCATCGTGTCATTCGACGGGATCCGCGAGGCTGGGCTCATCACCCCGCAACTGACCACAGTTCAACAGCCGATTGCCCAGTTGGGTGCCCGGGCCGTCGACCTCATCCAGACACAGATCGCCAGACGGCCCACAACCCGCTCGACGGAGCAGTTGACCTGCCAGCTGGTGACACGGACGAGTTGCGGCTGCCCCGGGTGATCCCGGCCGCGATCAAGCACAGCGCCCTACTCCGAGCTTGTTTTAGAACCGCACCGGACGGTTCGGCTGCTATCGACCTCGTTCGTGATCGGCGGGGCGCCTACCTGCGGCGAAGGAAGTCCTTCACGGAATGTGAGGTGTGGCTTGTACGGCCTTGAGCGGCCTGGTCATGTTCTCAGTGCGGTCGGTGTGCTGATGGTCGGAGAGAGCAGGCCGGCGATGGCGCGGATAGTGGCGTCGAGGTGCTGGCGTCGACCGTGGTAGCGGCCCAGGATCCGCCAGTTTTTGAGGTATCCGATGACGTGCTCGACGCGAACGAGCCGCGAGGAGTGCCGGTTTGCGCGCTCCCGCATGCGCGGCGATAACGCTCGGCGGCAGCGAAGTTTGGCCTTTACCTGGCTCAGGGTTGGAGGTGATCACGGCGCCGGCGCTGCCGGCACCGGGTCCGTTCTAGTGATGCAGCTGGCTCAGGACCATCCCGTCGTCCTCGCGCTAATCGTTCTCACCATCGTGGCTGCGTTCGTTGGCGCGTTCTACCTCAAGGTCGTCAAGGCCCGGCGGCTGGCGGAGTGCGAGCGCAACATCGCGGTCACCGACAGCATGACCGGCACGGAGTTCGAGCACTTTATTGCCCGCCTCATGCGCCGCTCGGGTTTCAGGCGCGTCGCGGTGTCCGGGAAGTCCGGTGATATGGGCTGTGACGTGGTCGGGTACGCGCCGGACGGCCGCAAGGTCGTGGTGCAATGCAAGCGGTACAGCTCCAAGCTGACCAGCCCGGACGTTCAATGGTTCGCCGGTACCGCCCGCGATATCCATCGCGCCGATGTCCCCCTGCTGGTGACCACCGCGCACGTCACCAACCCCGCTCGCGATGTCGCAAAGCTATGCAACATCACTTTGGTCGACCGCACGCTGCTGTCCCAGTGGGCTACCACCCATACGCCGCCGATCAAGGGCTGGCCCAGCCGGAAACGCCACCAGTCTGATCCGCAGGTGACCGCCGTAGCACCGCCGCCCACCGCCGCAGTACACGCAGGCGACCCGGCCGTGGCCAGCGCGGCCCCACCGCCCGCCACCAGCCCGCTGACGGCTCCGCCCAGCCGTGCACCTGCTGCGGACTGGTGGAGTGACCACCCACCCCTTGAACACCACCGCCACCGGCTGGCCGCAACTGCGGCCTGCTCCCCCACACCCCCGGAGGTCAGCCATGCCTTTACGGCCGAGATCAGCCGCACCAACCCGAGCTGTTTCGTGTTTCGGCTCGACCAGTCCCACTCCATGATTGACACCGTCGGCGACGCGGAGATTCACCAGCGCAAGGCCGACGTGGTGGCCGATGCCCTCAACCGGCTGCTGACTGGACGTTTGCTTCATCTTCGCGCCAGTAGCGGTCGATTTGCGTCTCGGGCTTCGATGGCGCAAGGTGCCCGACCTGACCGGGAAAGGGCGCATCCCGGTCGATTCAGCCCTGACCGGAATCAGAGCATTCCGCCCCGCGATCGTGTCTGATTCACTTTCACTCCGACATCGACGGACATGAAGTCCGTCACCTCCGTGTCCTCGCGCCGTACGCCTGAGTCATGACCGCACGGCGACCCTATCCGTCCGACCTGTCCGACGCCCGCTGGGCCCTGATCGCACCCCGC
>NZ_JBEXGE010000060.1:0-22647 GCF_040607155.1 Micromonospora sp. NPDC005324
GCCGCCTCCGGCGCGGTGGTGCCGGTGGCCTCGGCGATGACGTCGGCGGTCGGGTCGCTGAGCGCACCGGAGCGGATCGCCGTGACGAGCCGTTCGACGGCGGCGCTGCGCCGCTTGTAGACACCCCACCGGGGCAAGCCGGTGCGCTCGGCGTATGCGGTGAGGCTGGTGTCCTCCAGGTACGTCCCGCCGATCAGGCCGGCCTCGGCAACGGTGATCACCCCGAGGCGCACCGCGCGGGCCAGAACCAAATCCGGGTGGCCGTACGGGGCGGGTGGCAGCGCCGAGCCGGGCGCGAAGTTCGCCTCCCCCGACGCGGCCGGCTCTTGAGTGCGCAGGGCGGCGCGAGCGCCGGAGAACGCGGTGTTGAGCAGGGCGTTCACGATGCCGGGCTGGTCGATGTCGATGGTGTGCAGCGCCTTGAGGAACGCCTCGACCAGTGCGGCGTGCAGGTCACCGGACGACAGCTTCGACAGCAGGTGCGCTCGGTGCCGCAGACCCGGCAGGGCCACCCCGACCGCGCCCACAACCCACGGCTCAACACCGGTGCGGGCTCGGGTAACGAGGAACCTCCACGCGGCGTCCTGGGCCGCAGTGCCGCAGGAGGGGTGCATGAGGATCGCCGACAGTTCGGTCAGTGCGATCCGGCGACGGGGCAGGCCGTGGCCGAGCTGCCTACCGTCGACGGCCTGCGGCTGGGGGCCTTCTCCGCGTAGGCGGAACCGGTAGTCGATCGCGTCGAGCAGTGCGGCACCGGGTCGTGCTTTCGGGTGGCCGGCGAGCGGGCCGGTAACCGGGCGAGTGTTCGCGGACATGGATGTGCTCCCTGGTATTGAGTGAGGTTGCCGGGCCGGCGATCGGAGGCCGGTCGGCGGTGCAGCACCCACGCCACCAGGGCGGTTGAACACATCATGAACACCGATGATCTTGTTCTAGGTTGAACAGAGCGTGATCGGCCGAGACGTCGCGTCCGGACGAACTCTGCGAGTGTCTGGGTAGCCTTGCGAGCTGCCCGGAATAGGTTGCGGGGGCCGGTGTAGGGCCGCTTCGCCCGGACGGCCGCGCCCCAAACGTCATGACCTGCCTTGCGAACCGCTGGTCAGCGCGCTCATCATCCGCACCTAGCTTGTTGGTGACCTTGCGGAGTCAAGACCTACTTCGCGGGCCGATGTCGGGCGGGCATCCACGGTGCGGGCGATCAACACGAGAGCCAGCGGATGTTTTTGCGATGGTTTCGGTGCAACACGGCGACGCGTGCCGGCCATAGTCAGGTGTGACGATCGAGATGAAGCCGCCTGACCAGGAGCTTTGGTCGGCGACAGCGGCCGGAGACGAGATGGCATTCGCCCGGCTGTTCGACCGGTACGCGCGCATGGTCTACAACCACGCCTTCCGGCTCACCGGGTCGTGGTCACTCGCCGAAGACGTCGCGCAGTCAGCCTTTCTCGTCGCCTGGCGCCGTCGTGGCGACGCCCGCCTGGTTGACGGGTCGATACTGCCCTGGCTATTGGTGATCACCACCAACACCGCTCGCAGCGAGTCCCGCTCAGCCCGGCGGTGGCTTGCACTCCGGCGGCGGATGCCAGCCGAGCGCGGTACGGACCTCGATCCGGCGGACGCGGTGGCCGGCCGCGTCGACGACGAGCGTCAGATACGGACCATCCTGGCCGCCGTGCGCCGGCTGCCCCGCGCCGAGCGGGAAGCCGTCGCACTGTGCCTCTGGTCCGGCGTGCCGTACGCCGACGCGGCAGCCGCCCTCGGTATCAGCGAGGGTTCGGTCCGCGCTCGTGTCAGCCGGGCCCGCGCCAGGTTGGCCCGCCAACTTACCGACAACGTAATGGAGGACGAGTGATGGAGCTGCTCACCCCGCCCGCCGAGCGCGACCTGCCGGCTCATCGCGCAGCCGAAATGCGAGCGCGCCTCATGGCGGAGATACGGACCCCGACAAAGTCACCGACACGGCGCCGCATCGCCGTTGCGCTCGCCGCCACCATCGCCGTGGCCGCCATCAGCTTGGCCGTGTGGCCCAACCACGACCAGGCCCGCCAGTTCCTCGCGTTTGGTCCGAACGAGCTATCTCCGCCCCTGCGCCAGGACGCCGAGCGGTGCCTGACACTCAACGAGCGTGAGTACCAGGTCCCGGTAACCATCGCCGACCTGGCCGTAGCCGCCGAGCAGGGTGACCACACAGCGCTGATGTTCCTGAAAGACACCCATTACCTCGCCTGCGACAACTGGCACCCACCCCAACAGGGGTGGTCTGGCGGGGCGGCGTCCTCCGCCGACGACGCGAACTGGCGGCCCGACTGGCTGCCTGGCCCAGTCCAGCGGCTCTCACTCTCGGGGTCGACCGATCCCGACGGTGGAGACGTAGTCGCCATCGGACGCGTCAGCGCCCGCGTACACCGACTGGTACTCGACCACGGCGACGGCAAGATCACCCCGGCGCGCATCGCGGGCGGCGCGTTCGGCCTCATCACCGACGACGGACACGTCAGCGATCACGGCAACGCCGACCTGGTCGCCTACGACAATGCCGGCAACGAGATCGACCGTCGCCCGCTGTTCACCCCGTTCGACCAACTCGGTCGCTGCTACACCGACACAGCCGGCACGGTCGTCTACGGCAAGCCAGGCCCGACCTGCCGACCTGCCGAACCATGGACCCACCAGCGATAGCGCTGCCCGGATGACGGCGCGACCTGTCCTGTCGTGCACAACCTCCTACGGACCCGGCGCTGATTTAGACGAGGTGGGTACAGATCATTCATACCCACCTGTACACGCCAGTCCGTACGCCGACCCCTGCCCCGAAACTGCAGAGTAAATCCGGACGGCCACGCCTGAGAACCTCCGGACCAACCTTGCGAACCGCTGGTCAGCGCCCCGCACCATCCGCAATCTTCAGCCGGACGCGATACGAAGCGTCGATGACGACTGTTGATGGGGCGCTCGACCGGGGTGTGGCCGGCGCTCACGACCACGTGCAAGCGGCTGGCTGCCCGTTCAACCCGCCTTCTCGCAGATGCACCGGCCGCCTCGGCGAGGGCTCGGACGACCGCGAACGCATCTGAAGGCATCGACGCAAAAAGGCCCGCACCGGACGGCGCGGGCCAGAGTTACTCATGATCGTCGGGCTGTCCGCCACCTCGCGGGAGAGCGTGTTCAAGGCATCCCGTCTCCCGGTCGGCCGTGTTCAAGCCGAGACGCCGATCTTGTTCATGGCACCGCGAGAAGCGATCGGCGGGTCTGGCTCGCCACCACAGGGACAGCCGCTCAACAGTCAGACATCTGAATATGGGCCACGGCCTCTTGAGGGCGGTGTTCAACCTCTGACCTGCGTGTTCAACCTCACCACGATCTTGTTCATCGGGGTTGAACACGCCAACAGGGACGCAGTCGGTGGCAGGTGTTCACGGCGGTGTCCTCCAAATCGAGGCCCGAATCTGTATTCCCTTAGTGTCAGCGCTTGTCGGCGGACGTGGCCCACCACCCATGCCGCAGACCCACTCGCACCACCCCGAGCCCTACGCCGAACGCCCGCCCGTCGGACTGTTCCTCGTCCCCGCCCACCGCCGCGATACGCCTCTGATCGACCCAGCGGCCTGGCACGGACTCGACCCGCAACGCCTCGCCTGGCTCATCCGTCACTACACCCACGACGGCGATCTCGTAGCCGACCTCGACAACCACCCCACCGTCACGGGGGCCGCCCAGTACCTGCACCGCTACCCCGCCACCATCACCACCCACGGTGAGCGCATCCGAGTCACCGACGACCCTCCCGCCCGCGCCCGGCGCCTCGCCGAGGACGGCCTCGCGCTGCTGCTGGCCGGACTACCCCGCCCCGGCGACGACTCCCTCGCAATGCACGACACCGCCGAGGCGATGCACCTGTGGCACCGGCTACTGCGCCCCGGCGGATTCGTCCTCGTCGCGTTGCCCGCCCGTGCGCCTGAGCCAGGTCGGATCTCGCGGCGCAGCACCGTCATCAACGCGGCTCGCATCGCCGGGCTGCGCTACCACCAGCACATCCCAGTGCTCGTGGTTCCGCTCCCGGCGCACGACCCGCGCACCGACGCGGCCACCGCCGCGAGCGCCCCGCCCGCGCTACTGGACGGGCGGCACCTCCACACCCACATGGACGTCCTGGCGTTCACGGCGACCACCCTCGACCAGGAGGACACCGATGCGTGAGCCCACCCCTACCGACGCTTTCGCCCCGGGCTTCGACCTCGACGCCTCCGACGTCGGGCGGCTGTTCGCCCTCATCGCCGACGGAGTGCAGGGCTCGGTCCTGCTGACCGGGCAGACCGCCTCCCGCGACCTGCGACGAGGCCGGTACACCACGGCCTCCATGGAGCACCCGGGCAAGATGCTGCCCACCATCCCCCGCTACCTCACCGCCACCTACACCCAACCCGGCGACCTGGTGATCGACCCGATGGCCGGCATCGGCACCACCCTTGTCGAGGCCATGCACCTCGGCCGACACGGCATCGGCGTCGAGTACGAACACCGGTGGGCGCAGCACGCCGCCGACAACATCCGCCTCGCCACCAGCCAAGGCGCCACCGGCACCGGCGAGATCTACACCGGCGACGCCCGCCGGCTACCCGCACTGCTCCCGGCCGAGGTCCACGGTCGGGTCTCGCTGGTCATCACCTCACCGCCGTACGGGTCATCCACCCACGGCCACGTACGAACCCCCGGCCCCCGACGAGGCAAGGTCCGCAAAATCCACCACCGGTACGGTGCCGACGCCGGGAACCTCGCCTACACCGAACACGCCGAACTGGCCGAAGGGTTCACCCGAATCCTCACCGGCTGCGCCGCCGTCCTCAAGCCCGGCGGATATGTCGCGGTCACCGCCCGCCCCTACCGGCGACGCGGGGAACTCATCGACATCCCCGGCATGGTCGCCGCCGCCGGGCTCGCCGCCGGACTGACCCTGGTCGAGGAACTCATCGCGCTCATCGCCGGAGTCCGAAACGGCGTACTGGTGCCGCGGACCTCGTTCTTCCAAATGAAGAACGTCCGCGACGCCATCAACACCGGCGACCCGCAATGGCTCATCCAGTATGAAGACCTTCTGCTGTTCCAGCTCGGCGGGTCGCACCACAACCCGCACGACTCCGCAAAGAGCGGGTCCACCCTCGCCGCACCGCACACCGGCCACGGGCTTGATACCTCAACCCCCGCCAGCGTGGATCGACGGGCACACCCGGCGCACCCCGCCAACCCCGACGGCAGCGCCACCGACCACCGGCCCCACCCGGGCCGGGACGCTGAAAGGACACCCGAACCGTGCCCGCCCCACCCACACACCATCCCCGGGCCCGAACGGCCCAACACCACCGCCCACCAGCGACCCGCCAGCCCCGACACACCACGCCCACAGACCGGCCCGTCCACCACGGCAGACCAGCCATGAGCGCCCCGACCGTCGCCCAGTGGCTGCCCGACCCCCTCCTAACCATCGATGACGTGGCGGCCTGGCTGGGCAAGCCCAAGAACACCCTCTACGCCTGGCACAGCCGAGGCAAAGGACCGCGCGCCATCCGGGTCGGCAACACCCTGCGCTACCGGCGCAGCGAGGTCGAACGCTGGCTCGACGACCACACCGACCCGGAGCGCTGAGCCGTGGCCCGACCTCCTCTACCCATCGGCACCCTGGGCACGATCCGTACCGAGAAGCTCGGCCCCAACCGGTACTGCGCCCGAGCCCGATACCGCGACCACGACGGCAAAACCCGCGACGTCGAGGCCACCGACACCACCGCCCCCGCCGCCATCCGAGCGCTGAAGGTCAAAGTCCGAGACCGAGTCGCCCCTAACGACGACGAAATCACCAGGGAGACTCACGTCAGCACGCTCGCTAGCCTCTGGCTCGCCGAGATCGTCGCTGAGGAGCGTCTAACGCCGCAGACCATTGGAAAGTACGAGATCAGCGTGCGCGTCTCGATCTTGCCCGCCCTGGGCGACCTGCGCATCCGGGAGGCCGGCGTCGGCCGCCTCGACAAGTTTCTACGGAAGATCGCCGAGGACCGGCCGACAGCCGCCAGGCTTGCGAAGGTCGCTCTCACGCAGATGTTTGCCCTGGCCGTGCGCCGTGGTGCACTGACAACCAACCCGATACGCGAGACCGGTCGACTACGCACGCCGCGCCGCAAGGTGGTCGCCCTGGAGGTCAAGCAACTGGAAGACGTTCGTTCGGCGATCCAGAGGTGGCAGCAGCCCATCGCCGGTAAACCCGGGCCTCGACACACTGGCGACCTGGCCGACATCGTCGACCTCATGCTCGCCACTGGCGCCCGCATCGGCGAGATCCTGGCGCTGCGCTGGAAGGACCTGGATCTCGCTGCCGAACTCCCGACGCTCACCATTTGCGGCACGATCATCTACCTCAAGGGCAAAGGCTTCTTCCGCCAGGAGTGGCCAAAGTCCGATGCCGGTTTCCGGACCGTAGTCTTGCCGCGATTCGCGGTCGGGATGCTGATGGCTCGGAAGATCGTCGCCGCCGACAACACCTTCGACGCGATCTTTGCCTCCCGGCGCGGCACCTGGCTGTCCCCGCAGAACGTACGCCGCCAGTGGCGGCAAGCTCGAGCCGTCGCGGGCCTCGAGTGGGTCACCCCGCACACCTTCCGCAAGACCGTCGCCACCCTCATCGACAAGGAGGCCGACGCCAAGCGCGCGGCAGCCCAGCTCGGGCACGCTACCGAGCAGGTCACGAACAGGCACTACATTGTTAAGCCCGCCCTTGCTCCGGACAGCTCCGACATCCTCGAACAGCTCGGCGGTGACCTGTCGACATCTGAGCCCACGCACCGCGACCGCGACCGCGACCCGCGTCAGACCGGATAGGGCGCACGGGCGCGGCTGTCGACACCCCCTGGCGCGCCGATCCAATCGGATCGCCCTGCAGCGTTATTGGGGGGTTTCCGGGGGGCGATTCAAAACCACATAGATAGAAATCGAGGCCCTGGCTAGCATTCCGCTGGTCAGGGCCTCGCATTGGTGCCCCCGGCAGGATTCGAACCTGCGACACACGGTTTAGGAAACCGATGCTCTATCCCCTGAGCTACGGGGGCGCGAGTGGTCAGTGTAACGACCTGCGCGTCGACCCGCGTTGGCAGGGAGTGACCCACGTTGACCTGCATTGACCTGGCGGGGTGCCCCGACCGACGACCACACGGCGACCACACCGGGCCGGTCGATGACCATGATCATTAACCCCGGCTGGCCTGGAGTGGCACGGATTGACCCGGGGTGACCCCCGCTGGAGACCACACGGCGACCACATCAGCAAGATCAGTAAGGAACAGCAGTGACGCCCTGACTTCGCACCGTACACGCCCCATCACCGAGCAGGCACTCTCCCTGCTCAAGGACCTTACTCACACCCGCGCCGAGGACTCTCACCACGACGCTGCTGTCGGGGCAGGCGGACACTAGCTCCCACGCCAGGGTCGACGAACCTGCCGCCCCGCGAGATGAGTAGTGATCAAGATGGTGACGTGATGGACGCCAACACGCGCCGCCGCAAAGCCCTGCGCTTCCCGGTGGGCCGAAGAATTGAGGCAGTGGCAAGCCGTCCTGGCACGCCTCCCCCGCCTGCGGCCGGTACCCGCTCGGCACCCGGTGAACCTACTTGAGATCAGCAATGAGGTCCTCCATGACATGCTCCTCTTCCACCCGCGTGGCCTGCTGGATCATCGCGTCGACGAGGCCGGGCGCCCAGGGGTACTCATAGAAGGGAAAGTCCGGTCTGTTCAGCGCTGAGCGTCTTGTGGCACGGGTTGCAGCTGCGAGGTAGCTGTCGCGATCCATGCGCCATGGGTGCGCCCCCATCTGCATCATTTGATCGGCGATCGCCAGCCCTTCCCAATCGAAGTCGCCGTGGTAGGCGATGTCGGCACCGTGGTTGAGTAGGTGTTGCAGTAGCAAGGTCGCGGCATGGCTTGGCCAGCCCTCGACGCAGATTAATGGCGGACAGTCGCGCCCAAGAGCATTAGTCGCCTCGGCAACGACCGCGACGTTCTCGCACACCCAGACGCGCGTCTCAGGAGGCAGCAGTGGCGCAGGCTGTTCGCTGACAAAGTTGTCGACCTGGCGCAGAGTGATCACGGCAGGTTCGCCGCACCGGGCATGAGCGCGGAGCACGGTTTCGAAAGATGTAGTGCCAGTCGCCTTGAAGCCGGCGAGGAGGACTCTGCTTGACAGGTCGTCCGGGCGAAGACCCGCAAGCCTCCACAGTGTTCGTGAGTACGCGGATGCGATCGGATCTTGGCCGTACTGAAGGCTTAGGGCCCGTAGTACAAGATTGGCCAGTGGGCCTTTGTCGAGGGCGTGCGCCGACCCGAGGATGTTGGCGGCGAGGCGGGTGACGCTAATGCCATCGGCGGGTAGGCCGTCGAGCACGGTGAGGGCGTCTGCTAGCAGCGGTTGCCGTTTGCTGATCTCGGCGGGGAGCGCGCCGAGTGATATTTCGGCGGCCACCCATCGCTGTAGTTCCGGGCTTGCGGTGACGCGCGGGTGTTGTGCCGCAGAGGCCCACAGCTCATCGGCGGCATTTCGTAGCTGTTTTTTACGTGCGGCCCGGTCGTCGAGCGGTCCGTCGAGGGCTTCCAGTAGCGGTTTGGTGGGTAGTCCCCAATCGGTGCGTTCGAGCAGAGCTCGGTCGAGCTGAGTGAGCTTTACCGGCATCCGGGCTGGAAGCGGCGGAGTCCTTTGCAGCAGCCACTGCAGGGACTTGGCGGCGTCGGGATCTAGCGCGGACGTGTCGATGGAGACGGTGGCGGCGGCGGGACGGCGTTCGAGTTCGGCGCGTACGTCCACGCGGAGCCAGGCCCAGCGTTTGATCGGGAACGCTTCGAGCAGTTGCGCCTGGGTGGGCGGCTGGATCATGCGCCTCTTTCCAGGTCGTTATCGAGCAAGTGAAGGACGTCGGTGCCCGTCCAGACGCTGCGGGCGGCCAGGACGCCAGGGACGCCGGTGGACTTGATCAGGTGATAGATGGCGATCCCGTCGAGCTCGGCGTACATACCGGTTTCGGCTTCGCTCGTGGCGACGAGGTCCATGTCCAGGGAGGTGACCAGGTCGAACAGTTCGCCCCGCATGTCTTCGTCCACGCCGGCGAATACCTCATCGAGCAAAATGAGTCGGGGGCAGCCGGGCTTATCGGTGTCGACGGTATCGCGGACGGTGGCGGCGACGGTATGGGTGGCAGCCGCAGCGAACAACGGTAGGTGTAGAGCAACGGACTTTTCGCCACCGGACAGTTTGTCGAACGCGGCGTTGTCAAGCTCGGCGAACTCGTTGACGCCCTTGGCGAACTGGAGTTGGAACTGGTACCAGCGCCGGTAGTCCAGCATTTCCTGCAGCAGATCTTCCCAGGTCTGGCCAGTCTTGGTGGCCCGAATATTGGCGATGCGGGAAGCGAAAAACTGCCGTAGCCGTTCCTTGGCCGAGGGAGCGGCGTCGAAGTCGGCGGCGAGTAGATCCAAGACCCGGTTGTCAACGTCCGCGTCGGAGGCCGGGGCCCAATCGAGGTTGAACCGGTAGCCGGCGGACGTTCGGTGCTCCTGCATGACTTTGCTCATCGCGATGACCTGTTTGCGGGCAGCGTCGATGTGGCCGGTGATCTCCCGACGGATGCTGTCGGTGAGGAACTGCTCGAGTAGTTTGGCTTCCTCGGTGTTCAAAACGGTCTGCAGGCTGATCACTTCGTTGTTGAGGTCGGCGATGGTGGACGGCAAGGTCGCGGTAGAGCTGTCGCGGGCTGCTTCGACGACCAAAATGTCGGCGGCGTAGCGCTCGATCAGTGTCAGTCTTCCTCCCAGGCTGGTCTCGGCCTGGTGGCGCAACTGGAACACGGCGCTGACCAGGTCGTCGTTGTGGTGTGGCCCGTAGCGGTTTACCGCATCACCACCAGCGAGCTCCTGAATATGCTGGGACGCAGCCGTCGCCGTCTCTGTCTCGCCATCGTCGTCAGGTCCGGTGGTGAGCCGCCAGTCGGCTGCCCGGGGCAGGTCTGCGCGGACGGCAACCCACAGCTTCGCCGCGAGCTCGGGCAGTGCCCCACTGATGTCGGTGTACGCGTTGGCGTCGGTAGTGGCCCGGTTCTGCGCGGCGCCTTGCTGTGCAGCCAGCGCCACGAGCGTCTGCTGGTTCTGCGCTATCGCCTCCTGCGCCTCGCTGATCTGCGTCTGCGCTTCGGCCATCTCGGCCATCAGGGATGTGTAGCCAATGCCGATGCGGTCGGCCAAAGTCGTGTAATGCTCTCGCGCCTCAGCGGCCCGCCCTCGATCGCTCGCTGCCTGCGAGGATTCTCGAGATGCCAACGCCGCCGACGAGCCGGAACGGTGGGCCGTGTCGCGAGAAATCTCTGCCGCTGTCCGATAGTCGGCGATTGTGCGCAACCAATCCTCTGCGGTGTCAGTCCATGAGTTGACCCTCGGCGGGAGATCGCCCAATCGGGTAGACCACTCGGTGAGATCCGACTGGGTCAAGGCAGCGTTGAGAATGGATTGCTTCTCGGCACTGGCCGTAAGGGCAGCCTGATGCTTCGTGCCACGACGAGTGAACTGGTCGCGGGCCGTCACCTGGGCATGCTCGGCCTGGGACGCCGCCTGCTCATGGCGGTTAAGGCTCTCGGTGTCGGGAAACGCGTCGTACTGCTCCTGGGCGGTGGTGGCCGCAGCGTCAAGTGCGCTCAAAGCCTCCTGGCTGATCCGCCCGATGTCACTCAGGGCAGCGGCCGACGTCTGTACATAGTGATCTAGCAGCGCCAGGTCAGCGGGAGTCGGGAGGTTTCCGAGTGGGTCGGGAAGGCGGAGTTCGGAAACCGGTGCGGCTGCGACGACCGCAGCTAGGTCCTCGCTGCGGCTCAGGTGTAGTCGGGCTATGGCCGCGTGTAAATCACGTTGCAGGAGTGAAGCCTGCTCAAGCGCTTTTTGAGCGGCATCGTCGGCGTCGTGGGCGCGCTGTGCCGCGTACTCGACCTTCCCGGTGCCCGGCAAGCCGGCAGCTTCCTCGCCGGCCTGCTCTTTCGCGGCGTTGAGGGCTGTGGCTTCGCCAGTCAGGCGCTGCTCGTCTTCGGCGTACGCGGCCAGCCGCCGGTCCAGTTCCGCGATCCGCCGATCGAACTCGGCCAGACGAGCCTGTCGGTCGCGCTCTCGGCTCGCTGCCCCAACGAGCCGGGTAGCGTCCTGACGGTAGGCGCCATTCAGAGGCCCTGCTCGCCAGCTGCCGTCCCAGCCAACCGCCAGGTGCGCTCTCGTGTCCTTGGCTTCTTCGGCTAGACCGATGCTGGCCAGAACGTTCGAGATCGCGGCGACTGGCACCCCGGCAACACGTGCAGCGTCGGCATCGGCGCGCAGCGCTGCCGCCAACGGTTGGCCGACGGCCTCGGTTGTGGCATTGAGCTGCGTGTCGGCCAGCGGCACGCCGTCCGCGGTAAGCAGCAGACCATCGGGGTTCAGCCACGCGTCGGCCACGCCGCTGCCGATGAGTGCGGCTTCGAGTCCCGCCTTCCTAGCCGGGTCCAGGTCATCGTGGACGAAATCGATCAACAGGTAGAACGGGGCGCCAGCGCGAACCTGGCGACTGTCGAGGCGGGTCGCGGGTGCCGTCGGGGTCACCATGGCTTCAGCCGCAAGGTGCTCACGCTGGTCGGCGAGCCGCTGCCATTCGGCCTGGCACTGATGATGCTGCAGGTGGTGTGAGCGCTGACGTTCCTGCAGCTCCTGTTCAACGGCGGCGATGTGGTTGCGGTGAGAGGCGGCGGCGGTGGTGATCCAGTCACGCCACGGCTGTGGCGCATAAATGTCTCGCGCTGGCAGTGCTGGCCCGTGGACGGGGAGGTGGGTCAGCGTGAGCACCCAGTCGTTCAGCTCCTGAAGCCATTCGTCTCGTGCCGAGCCAAGGTCCTGGTGCGTGGCGTCCCTGTCCGCGCTAGCTTGCCGAGCGCGTTCGACCTGTACGCGGAAGCCGTGGTGCAGTTGACCGGCGACCTGCTGGGGTTGATCAGCCATCCCGGTGAACCGTTGCACCAGGGTGGTGATCTGCCGGCTGCGGGAGCGATAGGCGGCATTGCGCCACTGAGTCAACGCACCGTTCATGCGGGCCGACTCCACATCGCGCCAAGGAACGCCCGCCGCCACTAGCTGATCACTCAGGGCCATCCATGCACGGGCCGCAGCGATGAATTCGTCACGTGCTGTGCGCAATTGCGTTCGGGCCGTTGCGACCTGCTCATCGGCGGATACCAGGTCGATGCGCGACTGCTCCACCTCCTTCGCCAGGGCCTCTGCCGCTTTCGCGGCATCGGTGGCCTGCCCAGCGATTCGATTGAGTCCTTGCAAGCGGGCGTGCACGTCGGCGACGGCTTGGCGGAGCTGGCTGCGCATCTCGGCTACGGGCCGCTCGCTGCCCGGCATGTCGGGGTCGCCGAGGCTGCGCTGGAGCGCGTCATAAATGTCGCGCAGCCAGGTGAACAGCTGCGCGCCCTGCTCGACTGCTACTTGCCGGCGCTGCACGTCAACGCCGGCAGCGTCTGTCTTGGCCTGCGCCTGGGCAGCAGACTCTGCATCGAGTTCGGCTTGGCTGGCAGCATTCTCGGCCCGCACCCGCGCCGACTCGGCGACCCCCTCCAAGGTCTCGGCTTTGTCGAGCAGGGGTTGTAGCTGGGGCCCCTCGGTGTAGAACTCGCTGTCGCGTAACCCGGCGAGGTGGCCGTTGAGCTTGTTTAGACCGCCAGTCAACGTCGCGACCTTTTGTTGACATTCGTCAATTTTAGTGGTCAGGCGGTCGCGCTCGCGAGCAGAATCCTGGGCCTTCTTGCTGGCTCGGGCCAGAGCCTGCTGGCAGGCGGTAATGGCGTGGGCGCGCTGCCACAGGCACGCGCGGGCATACCGTTGATAGGCCACGTCGAGTTCGCGTAGACCGGCGATCATTGCCCGGATGTTCTTGATGTCATCCTGGTGGCGGTCGAGCCGCTCGTAGCCTTTGGCGATGGCCGAGACCAGCCCGCGGTCCAGGCTGGGCAGCGAGTCGCGCAGGATCTCGGCGAGGGCCTTTTGCGATAGTTTGTCTGACAGCTTCGGCCGGCGCAGTTGCCGCAGGGCTTTGAGCAGAGACCGGTAGCTCTCATCGGGCAGGCCGAATAGCACTCTGTTGCACTCGGCGCGGTGGTTCTTTGTCGTGCGAACGTCGCCGGGCATGCCCTGGGCAGCGAGTTGCTCCAACTCGGCAAGGAATGCGTCCCGGCTGGGCGTCTCCCCGCCGGGTGTGCCGACGGTCAAGTCAATGCCGATGCGGGCGGCGGTCGTGAAGTACCACGGGGTGACCGTCTCCCGTGTACGCACAGCCTCCAGGCCGGCCCCGACGGTGAAGTACTCCGGCTGCCCGAGGGGTCCGACGCGGCCGAACTCGACCCAGACGTAACCGCGGGCACCAGTGTGCCGGTTGGTCGAGTCGTGGCCCAGTAGCCACGTATACATCGATCGGCTGCGGTGGCCGAACGTACTTAACTGGCTGGGATCGAGGTCAGCAGTCAGGACGAACGGCAGCAGCACCTCCAGGGCCATCGACTTGCCGTTGCCGTTGTTGCCGCGCAATAGTAACCGTCCGCGGTAGAACGAGAACACCTGCGAGTCGTAGTGGAACAGGCCAGTGATACCGGCTCGTTGCGGCTGCCACCGCCCGCGGGTGGGCGCGGGAACGCCGCTGAGGATGCCGTCTGGCAGGGTGAGAGTCACATCAGCTCCTGGGAGAATAGGTCGTCTTGAGCGTGCCCCGCAGCGGCTGCGCTCGGCTGTCGCGGCACGGTCGAAACGGACTCGGGGTCAACGCTGGTCGTCCATCGCCATGCCGCGGGCATGATCTTCCATCCGCCGGATTCCGGGCGGATTAGGTCAAAGCTGGATAGAAGTGTGGTGACGGAAGCGACGCGGTGGGGATCCTTGCGGAGCGACTTGGCCCACCACGGGTATTCGTCTAGCAGCTCGCCCACCGCGCTGGCCAGATGTGCTGCCGAGACCCAGTCCACGCTTGGGTCGCGAGCGATGACCTCCAGCACTAGCAGGGCCGCATTGGCGACGTTCGAGCCATCACGCAGGGTGCGGGGGGCACTGGATCGCCTGTTGACCACCATCCACGCGTCGGCCCGGATTTCCAGGAACATGCCTGCCTCAGCGAGCCATCGCTGAAGTTCGGCCGCGCCATCGGGCATGGCTGCGACCTCGTCGGTGCTCAGGTCGCTCGGATAGCAGACCGGGCGATCTAACAGCCGACGCATCAACCGTTGCTTGGCCGCAGCCGTGGCCAGCCGCGAAGGCCCGTCGGCGTCCTGGCGGAGGTGGCGTTCCTCGGTAATCATCTGTTGCCAACTGGCGCACCGTGCGGGCGGCATCGGCGCGACCAGCAGTTGGGCCAGCCGTTGCTCATCGATCTCGTACAACACATTGCCACCGCGGTCGGCGCCGTAGTCGCGTCCGCTGCGGTCCAGTTCGGCGACTATCCCGAGTTGCGCCAACACCAGCAGCACGTCCACCATCGCCTGCCGATCTTTATGGTCCAGATCGTTGTATGGCGCCACGCCCGCCCGCACACCCAGGTCCGCCACGGCGACCGCGATGTCATGCAGGCTCATCCGCGATCGCCCGTGCTCACCCAAGGCGGCGGCAACCAAACAGAGCAGCACATACTTGCGCTTCGTGAACACCTTGCCGCCCTGTCGCAGGCTCCGCAGGGGGAACGACGCGTCTACCTCGCCGGTCACCTTTCGGAGCCGTGCCAGGCCCCGCCGATAATCCACGATCAGAATCCAGCCACAAGCGCGAGCGAACCACTCCTTGAGCCATCGCTCGCTTGTGGCAATCGTTGCGAACGACGGCGCTCGTCGGTCCAGCAGTGGGCGTGCCACCAGTTCCTGTATGGCCCTGGCGCGGCGTGCCGCGAGGTCCTGCTCCTCAATGCTCGTCATGACTTTTCCCGTCCTGGTGCGGCGGAGCTGACCTGCACCTCGTAGTCGGGAAGAACCCAGTCACCCACAATCGCGCATACGACGGTGGCCCGCGCCGGCCGCGGCGCCCGAACCCGCACCCTCAACCGGCCGTCAACGCTGGCCGCCTGCTGCCATCGCTGACTGTCGGGACGCGCCTTCTGCGCCCTGAAGATGAGTTTGGCCAGTAGCTTCAGCGTCGCCCGATCCAGAATCGTGTTCAACTCAGACAGGTGTCGCTGCCCCAGCGCCACGAGCGTCTCGGCGGCGGCGGCCACCGCGGCGATCTCTTCCCGAGCCTGCCCCGCCAGTACCTGCCGCGTCGCGGAATGATCTGGCAGGCGCGGTGCCTGCTTGACCGTGTCGCTGACCTCAATGGCCTGCAGCTTCAGGCTGACCTCGATACGCGGTGCCTGCCGCACCAACAGTCCGTCTGGGGTGAGGTCGGAGTCGCTATGCAGGTCGCCGAAGTGTCGCGACGAGGTTAGCCCGAACGCCGCCTTCCAGATCGCATGCACCTCATCACCGGCAGCACGGTCGAACATGCTCGCAAGTGCTAAAAGGTCGCTGGTGCGTGCCGACGGTTGACTGCCAGCTTCCCGGATCCGCTCGACCGCGTGCGTAATGCCCAAGACCGCCTGACGAGCCTTGGCCGACAAGACCTCGATGCCGGTCGAGGCGCCACGGTCGGCGGTGAACCAATCTGATACCCCATCAAGGCTCGCCTTCGCCGCAGCGATCCACCCGTCGAACGCCTCCCGCCCGTCAACAGCCTTGTGCCCAGAAGCGCGCGCAGCCCGCGCCAGCGCCAGGTGACGCACCGGATCTGGCACTTGGCGCAACCGCAAGGTGCGCTTACGGATGTCCGGGGTCAACTCGTCGAGTTCCGCCAGGAACCCGGCCAAGTAGGCGATTGTGTCGTCCTTGAACCGGCGAAATGCCTCGACGTCGATGCTGCGTGTGGCCAGCATGCGGTTGACCTGCTGCATAAAAAGCGCCGCGTTCGACGTCATCGCCTTGAAGTTGCTGCGAAGATCCTCAACCCGTGTGAAGACGACCTCTCCGTCCGGGTCTGGGTCCTCCAACTGCTCCAGCAGGTCGTCGAGCAACGACATGATCTGGCGGAGCAACACCGCCTGCAGGCCTCCCACACGCTGCAGGCTGTCCCTCACGCTGCTCATCGCGTCATGGACGACTTCACCCTCGGGCGTCAGGTCGTAAATGTGCAACCGGCGGTCATAGCGTTCCAGCGTCATTGCAGTGTCGTCGTAGTCGTAGTCGCGCGTGAGATTGCCGTGCTCGAACAAGTAGGTCAGCCGGTCTTCAAGGTCAGATTCCGAAAGCGGATAGGTCCAGCCGTTCTTCCGGAGTGCCGCCAGCACCTCATCCACTCTTAATCGCGACTGGTAAGCCGCTGCGGCCTGCAGGAAAACATCCAGGATCGCCCAGTAAAGAATGTGATAGGGCGCCTCCGATACGTAGGCGGCCAGATCTGCCAGCGCGGTACGACGTCCCGCTCGTTGACGGCTAGCTGGCGCTGTTGCGGCACCGGAACCACTCGGAGGGGATGCGGTATCAACGACCGACGAAACGACCGAATCATGCATTTGGCTCATCCGCGCTCATCTCGACGCCGCTTGTAGGGGGCAGGCTCCCGTGGGAGCGGTGCGGGTAGAAGGATGCACTCTACCTATGACAGAATTGCCGTGGTCGAACAATTGTTCTATGAACGCGATTAATGTTCGAGTTCCGTCATTGCTTGCTGGCCGGTGTCCCAGAGCGGCGTCCTTAGCTACCGTTCGGCAGGTCGGCTGGCGGCATCTGGGTTGAGTCGCGCCAGGGACGCCTCGGTTCAGGACAACGTCGACGGCCGAGTCGGCCCGCCGACGCCGCCCGGGCCACACCCGCTGGCTAAGTGACATCTCCTAAGTGGGTGAAGCCGTTCCCCTGGGCCGGATCGGTGGTCAGCCTGCGAGGACGCCGAGCGGCGGTGGCCAGTTCGGCGGCCTGTTGGCGGAAGACTTGTCACCGCAGCAGGGATCGATCCGGCTACCCAAGCAGGTCCGGATAGCCACCGTCGGAAAGCCGCTTGCGTTCCTCTGGCGTCAGCCATGTGGCGGTGCTGCCGGCGTTGGTGCGGTTGACGATAAGAACGTCGTCGATTTCGTCGACCACGTCGGCCATGTGGGAGATGATCGCGACTAGTCGGCCGCCGATGGTTTGGTGGCCGAGGACGTCGAGGGCGTTGCTGAGCGCTTCCTGGTCGAGGGTGCCGAAGCCTTCGTCGAGGATGAAGGTCTCGACGTGACCCCCGGATCGGCCGGCCATGTCGACAACGGCGAGGGCGAGGGCGAGGCTGGCCATGAAGGTTTCGCCGCCGGACAGGGTCTTTGTGTCCCTGGCCTGAGAGGTGAGGCCGTCGACGATGCTGAAGTCTTCAGCGAATCCGAACCGCATGGCGGTCATGTCCGCGAGGTGACCGGTTGCCAGTTCGAGGAACCGGTGTTGCCGTTGGGCGATCGCGGCGGCCGGGAATGCGCCATCGCTCATCGCCTTGCGTATGTCCTCGAGCGCGTCGTAGAGCGGGCGCAGCTCACCAATGCGGTGGGTGAGGTCGTGTCGGATCGGGATCTGGCGTTCAGCTTCGCCAAGGTCGCGCTCGGCGAGAGTCTTTCGCGTGTTGGCGTCCTGAATCTTTTTGGGCAGGTCCTCGTACCTGTCTGAGTCGATTGAGGCCAGTAGTTCGGCTTCGCGAGTCGTGGCACCCTTGCCGATGTTGGCGGCGCGGGTTTCGGCGTCCCTAGCGGCGGCACGAACGAGGGCGACGTCGCCATCGATCTGCTCGGCCCAGGCGAGCCGGTCGTCCCCGCCGGTCGGGGCTGTCGAGGTAGCGCTGAGGCCGAGATCGGCAGGGACAGTGGCAAGAACCGCGCCCACGCGTCCGAGGGCGCCATTGAGCTGTTCCATTGGCAGGTTGACGTTGTTGGCGCGCTCGGTCTGCAGTCGTCCCAGGGTGAGCTGTTCTCCGTTGAGGATCGCATCAGCCTTGGCTAGCTCATCGCGGAGGTTCTTGGCGAGCGCGATATTGGTCTCGATCTTGCTGGTTAGCTCGGCGAATACGGCCTCCGTCACCTCATCGAGGTCGGTGACCACTAGGCCAAACTCGGTGAGTCCAGTCTGCAGCTTGTTCCAGTGGCTCTCGAGTTTCGCTGCCTCCGATCGGTGAGCCTCATGGGCCTTGCCGTGGGCAGTCCTGTCGGTGCCCAGCTTGTCGGCGGCACTCTTTGCCTGCAAGGCCGTCTCGAACGCGCGCTTCTCGGCCTCCTCCTTCAGGGCAAACGTACGCGTGACCTCGGACTCCAGCCCGGACAGAAGCGTCTCGTCCGGCGCGTCAAGGTCAGTGCACCGCAGCGCGGTGGCAAGCGCGTCGGCTGCTGCGGTGTAGTCGCGGGTCCGATGCTCGTAACTTTCGCGCAGCTTCGGCAAGCTGACGCTAAGGGCGTGCGCGGCACCGCTAAGCCGTGCATGGTCCTCCGTGATCTTGCCGAGTGCTCGTTCAGCGTGGTCGCGGGCCTTCTTCGCCGCGCTCTCGTCAGGAACGTCGGGCGTGGTGAAGGTTTCGGGTATCGGGTGCTGGCAAACCGGGCAGGGGTCGCCGGGATGGCAGTGGGCTGCCAGGTGCTGGGCGGCTGACGCACGCAGGGCGTCCTCGTACAGCGCGCGGGCCGCGTCGCGCTCGCCGGTCCGCTGCCCTATGACCGTCTCGCTCTCGTTGAGCTCGGCTTGTAGCGCAGCGAGTTCCTTTTCGTTGCCGACCAACTGCTCGGCAAGCTGCACTAACGTCGCTTGGTCGCGGCGGAGCTGGCCGAGGTGATCAGCGGCCTGCTGTTTGGCGACAGAGGCGTGGGCGTACTCCGCCTCAGCGACACGGAGTGCCTCCTTGGCTTCAAGGGCCTCGGCGGCGAATTCCTCACACTCCCGGCGACGGTTGTCGAGGTCACGATCCTGATCGTGCAGGTCGGCTTGGTTCGCAGCGTGCCGCTCGCGGCGGGCACGTAGTTCGTCTACGCGATCCTTCGCGGGAGATATCTGAGCCCGTAGATGCAGGTATCGATCCAGGCCACGCTCATCGCGGTCGGCGTCCAACCCGAGGGCATCGAGGTGGTCGCGCAGGACTCGCGCGGCTTCTACGCACGCCTTTTGGTGTGTGATGGCCTCGTCGTGTGTCTGCCGTGCGGTGATGAGCGCGCGCATCTGCGCTGGCCCGTCAACTGGGTGCAGTTCGGTTAGCTGAGCTGCCGCTCGTGAGAGCGCGGTGGCCTCGTTGCGGGTGTCGGTGACCGATTGGCGCAGGTCGCGGATCGCGTGTTCGGTCTCGGCGAGGAGGGTGTGGTGTGCGGCGGCGTCCTTCACTGCCGTGCGGCACGCGGCGGCCCATGCCGGCGGGTCGCCATGGAGCTGCGTAAGGGAGCTTTCGAGAACGGCCAGTCCGGGCTTGATCCGATTGGCTGCGGCGGTGGCGTGTTGGCCGATGGTGGTGAGGGTGTCCAGGCCGAGCAGCGTCTTGAGAATCGGGGTTCGCTCGCTGCTGTCGGCGTGCAGGAACTCTTGGAAGCGGCCTTGCGGTAGGAGGATGGTCTTGAGGAACTGCTGTGCGGTGAGGCCGATGAGCTTGGTGATCTGCGCCGCGACGTCGGTCTTCTTATCGAAGCGCAGCTCGGGCTCATCGAGGCAGACCAGTTCGTGCCGGGGCGTGCCGGTGCGGGCGAGAATCCGTCGTACGAACCAGCGGCGGCCTTGGCTGGCGAATGTCAGTTCGACTCGCGCGAACGGGGCGTTGTCGGCGATGAGGGTGTTCGGCGCGCGCAGGTTGTAGGTGGCGCCGGCGTACAGGGCACAGAAGATCGCCTCGAGGATCGACGACTTACCCGCGCCTGTCTTGCCGATGATGGCGAACAGAGATTTGTCGGTGAAGTCGATCTCGCGTCGGTCCTGGTAAGAGCGCAGGCCTTCGATGGACAGGTGCAGCGGGCGCATCAGGCCACCTCCGGCAGGTATTGCTCCTGAGGGAAGGGCATCGGTTCGTCAACGACGGCGGGGTCGGCGAGTTGGTGAAACACGTCGAGGACGGATGCCGCTGGCGCTTTGGTTGACCCAGCGGTGGCGAGGTAGGTAGCAAACATCTCGTCGATGCTCGGTTCCCGTTCTTGGCCGCCCTTGCTTGGATCGGCGATGACGATCTGGGCCCGTCTGTCAGCGGCGTTGTTGGCTACCTCGACCAGGTGCGCGTCGGGAAGTATCTCCTGGACTCGGTCGGCCACGTGCGGGATGTGGGTATCGCTGTCGACGACGATCTGGCACAGGTCGGTGCCGAAGGTGTCGGCGGTGGCGGCGAGGTCGTCGAGGGTGCCCCGGAAACAGCGCAGCTGCCGGCCGCGGTGCAGTGGGATGGTCTCAATTCGCGGCGGGCGGCCAGGGGCGGCCTCGACGTAGACCATGCTCTTCGCCTGGCCCGCCTCTCCGAAGTCGAGCTGCAGCGGGGATCCGGCGTAGTGGCCGTACGTGCCAGCGGCGCCTGGTAGTGGTTGCGGTCGGTGGATATGACCGTAGGCGGCGTAAGCGACGCCGGGGATGCCGGTCGGGTCGGTAGCGAAGATGTCGTCATGGCGCCCGCGGCGTTCAGTGCCGCTCCACCCGGCCCCACCCACGTAGGCGTGGGCGGCGAAGACCGCGAAGTCGGTCTGCGGGTTCAGGCCGGCCTGGATTGCAGCAGCCACCGTACTGTCGAGCCCGCGTACGGCGGCGCTGTACTCGCTGCCCCAGGTGTCGGGGTTGCCACGGCCATCGACCAAGTGGTGGGGATGTTGGTAGCAGACCGCGCCGACCCGGACGGTCCCGCCGGCTGCGACGGGTAGTTCGATTACTGCTTCCGGTTCGGTGGTGGGGTCGGCGATGAAGTGCAGGCCGTGGACGCGGCTGAGCTTGTTGAACACCCGGAACAGCGCCGCTTTGTCGTGGTTGCCGCACACGACCACGGTGGGGGCGATCGCGGCCAGCTCGGACAGGACGTCGATGGCGCGTTCGAGGTCGTCGGTGCCGGGACGACTCCTGTCGAACAGGTCCCCGGAGTTGCAGATGACGTCGGGGCGCAATTCGCGGGCTGCGTCGACGATCTCGGCGAGGACAGCGTCGTGGTCGCTCGCTCGGGACTCGCGTCCGGTCGTGCGCCCCAGATGCCAGTCGGAGGTGTGTAGGAGTTTCATTGCCTTCCCTCGCGGATGGATGGCACGTCCCGTCGGCAGTCGCTTGCGCAACGGGACGATAACACTGTGCAGTGTTTGGTAAAGCGTGGAACTTGTCAAGACTCCGTGGTAGATTTTGGCTATGGACAGGGCTGCCGAGATCAAGCGAGTAATGGACGAGGTGGCCGCCTACCAGGTGGACCTCGCCGCCGCGCTGGCCGATCGCAAGCTCGATCGAGTGGCTCAGCTGATGGCCCAGCTGAGCGTCGCCGAACGCCGCCGCAATCGACTGCTCCAGGCCGAAGCCACCGCCACAGGATCGTTCGACGCCGCACCACCGATCCGAGACCAGGTCATCGCCGCACTCAGCCTGCTGGGCAGCCCGTCACCGGTGTCACTGCTTCGCGACGTCAGCGCGGCACGATTCGGCGAAGTCATCCAACCCAGCCGACTGGCTTCGCTTCGTCGCGATGAGCAACGATCTTGGCAGGCCGCACAGCGAGGCACCGCGCGCGGCCAAGCCCGCCCGACATACGTGACGCCAGCGCTGACCTACGACCGGTTCGCGCCCATGCGGGGTCAGCTCGCGCTGTCGAGCTGGCCGCTGGAAACCCGACTCATCGGACCAACCAGCCCACGTGCCGACCTTTTGCGGGTGATCGTGCGGCTATGCAATGAGTCTGAGCGCGCCGGCGACGCACCCTGGGCGGCTGATGTCCGCCGCCTCCTCTGGCGATTCACACGCACCATTGCCGCCTCGGTACCAGATACTGGCGATTTCACTTACATCCAACTACGCGAAGCTGCCCAACACGAACTGGGCCAGATCGCCGACACCGACACGGCCGAGCGGCACGCAGCCGCGAGGCGGGCTCGCAAGCTTGATCCTGAGGCGCAGTTGTTCGGCACCTCATTACAGAACGTCAGCACACACGTGGAGGCAGCCGGATGACGGCAACTCTCGCTGCGGACCGTCTCTCCCGGTTTCGCGGCGACTTTCCCACTCAAGACCTCGACGCTCGGCGCATCGCCGGGCTGCTAGAGGCCCCCAACTGTGGTCGTCGCCTTGTCATCGACGCCGCAGCGCTTAACCTGCCGGTCCTCACCGATCTACTCGACTGCCCACCGGCCAAGTTGAGCCCGCATGCCACCCGCCGCGGCCAAGAGTTCGAACGGCGAGTGCTCGACAACGCGATGGACGAAGTGATCGCGCTGACCCGGACTCACCTCGGCATGGTGACCACCGAAACCCGGCAGCTGGATCTGGCCCCGTCGCAGATGCGTACCCAGAATCCAGCCCTAGCCTCGGCCCTTCGTTAAGGGCTGCGCGGCGGCGGTCGCGGGGACGCGAAAGTGCCTTCTGTTCTGGAACGATGTGACTTGTCGAGGGTCTCATCC
>NZ_JBEXGE010000061.1:0-21818 GCF_040607155.1 Micromonospora sp. NPDC005324
CGCCGACTGGATCGCCACCCGCGGCTACGCCACCAGCTGACCCGCACCCACACACGACCGAAGGGCCGGACCCCACCACGGGGCCCGGCCCTTCGGCATGACCGGGTCGTTCTCCACCCGCCCTCGGCAGGCTCGAACGACGTCGAGGGTCAACCGAGCTGACGACGCCACCCACCCCCGGCAAGCCACCCATCGGACCGAACCACCCGACCACAGTGTGCGGGCCACCCCACGGACTGACTCATGGGTCCTTTCGAGCTGATGTCGTAGACGAATCACGGCATGGCCGACCGAGCCGAACTGGTGATTCGTTCACGACATCAGCTCGACAGGGCGCCGAACTCACCTGCCCAGCCTCGGCGCGAAGTATCGCGAGTGCCCAGCCTCGGCGCGGGGTGTCGAGGAAAGTACCGAGCGCCACGACCCGAGCGCCCGCGAATGACCGGCGCGCCGGCACGGACCTGCTGCGAGCCTGCATGCCGGAGGGACGGTCGTGGGGCGCCGACGCCCGACCGGCCAGGGGCTCAGCCCCCGGAGTCGTCCATCTCGGCGCCCTCGGGGACCGTGTCGTCGTCCCGGCTGGCCAGCCAGCCCTCCGGCAGGGAGACCTTGCCGGGCGAGTTGGTACGCCCGCGCGGCTGGCCCAGGGCGGTCACCGGGAACGGCTCCGCCGGGTCGAGCTTGCCGAGCAGGTCGTCGAGCTGGGCCAGGGTTTCGATCATCGCCATCGAGCGGCGCAGTTCGCCGCCGACCGGGAAGCCCTTGAGGTACCACGCGACGTGCTTGCGGAAATCGGTGCAGCCGTCCCGTTCACCTCGGGCCGGGTTGCGGGCGCCGGCCGTGAACTGGTCGACCAACAGCTCGGCGTGCCGGCGCATGGTCACCGCCACCTCGCCGAGGGTCGGCAGCCGCCGCTCCGGTCGACCGTTGAAGGCGGCCTCCAGGTCGGCGAAGAGCCACGGTCGGCCCAGGCAGCCGCGCCCGATGACCACGCCGTCGACGCCGGTGTGGGCCACCATGCGCAGCGCGTCGTCGGCCTCCCAGATGTCGCCGTTGCCGAGCACCGGCACGTCGAGGGCCTGCTTCAGCGTGGCGATCGCGTCCCAGTCGGCGGTGCCCGAGTAGCGCTGCGACGCCGTCCGCCCGTGCAGGGCCACCGCGGCCACGCCGGCCTCCTGGGCGGCGAGCCCGGCTTCGACGTACGTCAGGTGGTCGTCGTCGATGCCCTTGCGCATCTTGACAGTGACCGGCACCCCGGACGGTGCCGCGGCGGCCACCGCGGCCCGCACGAGCCGCGCGAAGAGCCGGCGCCGCCACGGGAGCGCCGCGCCGCCGCCACGCCGGGTGACCTTGGGGACCGGGCAGCCGAAGTTGAGGTCGATGTGATCGGCCAGGTTGCGCTCGACGACGATCCGCACGGCGGCGGCGGTGATCTCCGGATCGGTGCCGTAGAGCTGGAGGCTGCGGGGCTTCTCGTCGTCGCCGAACGCGATCATGCGCAGCGTCTTCGGGTTGCGCTCGACCAGCGCCCGAGTGGTGATCATTTCGCAGACGTAGATGCCGCCGCCCTGCTCACGGCAGAGCCGACGGAACCCGATGTTGGTGATCCCGGCCATCGGCGCGAGCACGACCGGCGGCCACACCTGGTGCTGGCCGAGAGTCAGCGGGCGCAGCGCGGGCACGGTCGAGGCAGTCACCGGACAAGTGTACGGGGCCCCGACCGGCGCTTATCGCGTCGGCCGAGGCCCCGTGCGCAGAGTCTCAGCAGCCGGGCAGACGCTCGATCAGGTAGCGCTCGACCTGGTCCAGGGAGACGCGCTCCTGGGCCATGGTGTCGCGGTTGCGCACCGTCACCGCGTTGTCGTCCAGGGTGTCGAAGTCGACAGTCACGCAGAACGGGGTGCCGATCTCGTCCTGCCGGCGGTAGCGACGCCCGATCGCCTGCGAGTCGTCGAACTCCACCACCCAGCGCTTGCGCAGCAGCGTCGCGAGGTCTTTGGCCTTGGGCGACAGCGCCTCGTTGCGGGACAGCGGCAGCACCGCCACCTTGACCGGGGCGAGCCTCGGGTCGAACCGCATCACCGTGCGCTTGTCCACGCCGCCCTTGGTGTTGGGCGCCTCGTCCTCGTCGTACGCCTCCAGCAGGAAGGCGAGCACCGCGCGGGTCAGACCCGCGGCCGGCTCGATGACGTACGGCATCCAGCGCTCACTCTTGCCCTGGTCGAAGTACGACAGGTCGACGCCGGAGTGCTTGCTGTGCGTGGAGAGGTCGAAGTCGGTGCGGTTGGCGACACCCTCCAGCTCGGCGAACTCGGTGCCACCGAACTGGAAGCGGTACTCGATGTCCACCGTCCGCTTCGAGTAGTGCGACAGCTTCTCCTTGGGGTGCTCGAACAGGCGCAGATTGTCCGCCGAGAGGCCGAGGTCGAGGTACCAGTTCCAGCGCTCCTGGAGCCAGTACTCGTGCCACTGCTCGTCGGTGCCCGGCTCGACGAAGAACTCCATCTCCATCTGCTCGAACTCGCGGGTCCGGAAGATGAAGTTGCCCGGGGTGATCTCGTTGCGGAACGACTTGCCGGTCTGCGCGATGCCGAACGGGGGCTTCTTGCGGGCGACCGTCTCGACGTTCTTGTAGTTGACGAAGATGCCCTGCGCGGTCTCCGGGCGCAGGTAGTGCATCCCCTCGTCGCTCTCCACCGGGCCCAGGTAGGTCTTCATCAGGCCGTTGAACATCTTCGGCTCGGTGAAGGTGCCCTTGTTGCCGCAGTTGGGGCAGTTCAGCTCGGCCAGTGAGGTGAGCGGCTTGCCATGCTTCTCGGCGTACGCCTCTTCCAGATGGTCCGCCCGGAACCGCTTGTGACAGAACTGGCACTCGGTGAGCGGGTCGACGAACTCGGCGATGTGGCCGGACGCCTCCCACACCTTGCGGGACAGGATCACCGCGGAGTCCAGGCCGACGACGTCGTCGCGCTGCTGGACCATGGTCTTCCACCACTGCCGGCGGACGTTCTCCTTCAGCTCCACGCCGAGCGGGCCGTAGTCCCACGCCGATCGGGTGCCTCCGTAGATCTCACTGGAGGGGAAGACGAAGCCTCGGCGCTTGGCGAGGCTGACGACGGCGTCGATACGGTCGGCTGGCATGTTTCCTCCTACGCCGGCTGGCGGTCGGCGGGGGCGAGATGTGGATGGAACGGTCGGTTCGGGACAACGGTACGACCACCGTCCCCCCGAGCCCAGCAGAATACCGGGGACGGGTCAGCTGACCTCGCAGACCTCCACCCCGCCGGTCTGCCCGTCCTGGCCGAGGCTGACCTGTTGCCGCTCCCGGTCGCCGCCGTCGAGGGTCACGTCGACCGGCACGGTCAGGTAGGTGGTGTCCACCTCACCCACCCGGAACCCGGTCACCTGTGGTTCGGCGGCAGCGCGCCGCTCGAACTCCGGCCGGGACTCACGCCGCTGCGCGTCGTCGCAGAGCTGGTCGTACGCCCGCCCGTAGTTCCGCTCGACCAGCGCCTGGTAGTAGTCGCCGGTCACTGTGCGGGCCTGTTCCCGGATGGCCTGGACTCCGCTGACGGCCAGGCCGACGACGGCGGTGCCACCCCCGCCGCAGCAGAGCACCACGGCGAGCGCGCCGACGCCGAGGCCGATCCAGAGCCGAGTCCGGCGGCCCTCGGTGGGCGGCGCGGCGAACGGCGGAGCCACCCCGGGACCGGGTGGCGGGGCGGGTGCGGTCATAGGAGCAGCGTAGTGTCCGCCGGCTCAGCGGTAAGGACCCGTAGCCCGATCACTGTCGGCGACGACCACGGCCGCGCCGGGGGCGGCGGTGGCCAGCGCCTCGTAGGCGGAGGGCTCGTCGACGGACTCGGCGAGCAGCGGCACGGCGCTGACCTTGACCTCGAAGGCGCCGAGCGCCCTCCGGTACGTGCCGACCGACTCCCATTCGGTGACCAGTGACCAGTGCCGGGGGTCGTCCAGCGCCCGGACCAGTTGGCCGCGCAGGTAGCCGGGCCGGGCGGCCAGCGCGGTGAGGGCGGCGTGCGCCCGTTCGGTGAAGCCGTCGGCGGCATCGACGTCGACCACGAACCGGTTGGTCACCAGCACCCGGGGTTCCTCCTCGTAGAGTCTGTGGGATGCAGCGTACGCAGCGCCCTCTGCTCGCCCGGTTGGCCGGGGCGAACCCGACGTCGGTGTTCCTGCTCACCCTGGTGGTGGTGCTGGTGGCGTTCTTCACGCCCGGGGTGATCGGCGGGCTGCTCACGCTCGCGCTCGCCGGGGTCCTGATCGCCCTGTTGGCGACGACCTGGGCGGTTCAGGCACCGCGGACCCGGCTGATCCGACTGGTGATGCTCACCCTGCTGGTGACGGTGGGCCTCGCGAAGCTCCTCTGACATGCAATCATGCGTTTTTGACAATCATTATCGTTGCCACGGACAGTTGGCCACATGACCAACCGCGCCACGTACCGTGTCCTCGCCGCCGCGACCGCCCTCCTCGCCCTGGGTGCCGGGGCCGGCTGCTCCACCGGTGGTGCCGCCGGCGCCGATCCCCAGCGAGTCGACGTGGTGGCAGCGTTCTACCCCCTCCAGTTCCTGGCCGAGCGGATCGGCGGCGACGCGGTCCGGGTGACCAACCTGGCCAAGCCGGGCGCCGAGCCGCACGACCTGGAACTCAACCCGAGCCAGGTCGGTGAGGTCAGCGACGCGGAGCTGATCGTCTACCTCAAGGGGTTCCAGCCGGCGGTGGACGACGCCGTGGCCCAGAACGGCGGCGACCGGGCGTTCGACGTGACCAGCGTGCAGCCACTGTTGGGCGCGTCCGCCGGCGGGCACAACCACGAGGGCGAGGAGGGGCACGCCGAGGAGGGCAACGGCGGCAAGGACCCGCACGTCTGGCTCGACCCGACCCGACTGGCCGGCATCGGCGACCAGCTCGCCCAGCGGCTCGGCAAGGCCGACCCGGACCACGCCGCCGACTACACCTCCCGGGCGGCAGCCCTGCGCGCCGACCTGACGACCCTGGACGGCGAGTTCACGCAGGGTCTGGCGACCTGCCAGCGGCGGGAGATCGTGACCAGCCACGCGGCGTTCGGCTACCTCGCCGACCGCTACCAGCTCGACCAGGTCGGCATCACCGGCCTGAGCCCGGACGTCGAGCCCTCGCCGCAGCGCCTCGCGCACGTGATCGAGGAGGCCAAGGAGCACCAGGCCACCACGATCTTCTTCGAGACCCTGGTCAGCCCGAAGGTGGCCGAGACCATCGCCGGTCAGGTCGGCGCGAAGACCGCCGTCCTCGACCCGATCGAAGGGCTCGCCGCCGGCAGCAACGGGGACTACCTTTCGGTGATGCGCACCAACCTGCGGACCCTGCAGACGGCCTTGAGCTGCTCGTGACCTCACCTGTCATCACCGTCGAGCACGGGGTGGTCGGCTACGACGGCCGCCCCGTGCTCCGGGACATCTCGCTCACCGTGACCGCCGGCGAGGTGGTCGCGATCCTCGGCGCCAACGGCTCGGGCAAGTCGACCCTGATCCGCGCCGTGCTCGGGCTGGTGCCGATCAGCGCCGGCTCGGTCACCCTCTTCGACCGGCCGTTGCGCCGGTTCCGGCAGTGGGCACGCATCGGGTACGTCCCGCAGCGCCTGGGCGCGGGCGGCGGCGTACCGGCCACCGTCCGCGAGGTGGTGGCCTCCGGCCGGCTGGCCCGTCGGGGGGTGCTGCGTCCGCCGGGTCGGGCCGACCGGTCCGCCGTCGACGCCGCGCTGCGCTCGGTCGGGCTCGCCGACCGGGCCGGTGACCCGGTGTCCACGCTCTCCGGCGGCCAGCAGCAGCGCACCCTGATCGCCCGCGCCCTGGCCGGCCAGCCGGAGCTGCTTGTTCTCGACGAGCCCACCGCAGGGGTGGACGCGGCCAGCCAGGAGGCGTTCGCCGGCGCGCTGCGCGACTTCGTCGCCGAGGGCGGAACGGTGCTGCTCGTCGCCCACGAACTGGGCCCGCTGCGACCGGTGATCAGCCGGGCTGTCGTCGTCCACGAGGGTCGCATCGCCCACGACGGCGCGGTGCCGGACCCGGCCGGCCATCACGCGGAGCCCGACCACGACCACGTGCACCCGCACTGCTACGACGAGCCCGCCGGGCTGTGGAGCAACTGACAGATGGAACTCTTCCAGTACCCCTACATGCAGCGCGCCCTGATCGCCGCGCTGGTGATCGGCCTGGCCGCGCCGGCGCTCGGCATCTACCTGGTGCAGCGCCGGCTGACGCTGATCGGCGACGGCATCGGGCACGTGGCGCTGACCGGCGTCGGCGCCGGCCTGCTGCTCAACCGCTCACCGGTGCTGGTCGCGGTGATCGCCGCCACCATCGGCGCGATCGCCATCGAGATCGTCCGGGCTCGTGGGCGTACCTCCGGTGATCTGGCTTTGGCCCTGCTCTTCTACGGTGGCATCGCGGGCGGCGTACTCCTGGTTGGCCTCTCCGACGCGACCAGCGCCAACCTCAACGAGTACCTGTTCGGGTCGCTGCTCACCACCTCACCCGCCGACCTGATCACCGTCGCGGTGCTCGGCACGGCGATCCTGGTCACGATGATCGCGCTGCGTCCGGCGCTCTTCGCGGTCAGCCACGACGAGGAGTACGCCCGGGTCTCCGGCCTGCCGGTGCGCACGCTGAACCTGCTGATCGCTGTCGCCACAGCGGTCACCGTGACCATCGCCATGCGGGCCGTCGGGGTGCTGCTGATCAGCGCGTTGATGGTGGTGCCGGTCGCCACCGCCCAGCAGGTCACCCGGGGCTTCCGCAGCACGATGGCCGCCGCGATGGCGCTCGGGCTCTTCGCCGCCGGCTCGGGTGTCTGGGTGGCGGCCACGGCGGACACCGCGCCGGGCGCTTCGGTGGTGCTGGTGGCGATCGCGTCGTTCCTGGTGGTGGCCGTGGCCAGGGCCGCCTGGCGGGTCGTGCGCCGCCGGACGACGCCGACCGCCTCGCCCACCCCGGAACCGCACGAGGTCGTGCTGAGCTGAGCCTGGTCAGCGCGGCGCCGGTGGTATTGGTTACCGTTGCAGGATGACCAGCGCCACGGGCTACGACGGGTTCGACGGGGCCAGCGAATTGCTTCGCGCCCTGTCCGCGCCCATTCGGCTGGCCATCGTCAGTGAGCTGGCCGGCGGCGAGCGGTGCGTGCACGAGTTGGTGGAGAAGCTCGGCGCGGCGCAACCACTGGTCTCCCAGCACCTGCGGGTGTTGCGCGGGGCGGGCGTGGTGCGCGGCTCCCGCCGAGGCCGGGAGATCGCCTACAGCCTGGTCGACGAGCACGTCGCGCACATCGTGGCGGACGCGGTCAGCCACGCCGGGGAGGGATCATGAGCGAGAGCAGCGCCGCGGTGCGCAACACCCGGCAGCGCTCGGCGGTGAGCGCGCTGCTGGGCGAGATGGAGGGCTTCCACAGCGCTCAGGACCTGCACGCGATGCTGCGGCAGCGTGGCGAGCGGGTGGGCCTGACCACCGTCTACCGCACCCTCCAGGGGCTCGCCGACGCCGGTGAGATCGACGTGATGCGTCCGCCGGGCGGCGAGCACCTCTACCGCCGGTGCAGCGAGGGGCACCACCACCACCTGGTCTGCCGGGTGTGCGGGCGTACGGTCGAGGTGGCCGGCCCGGCCGTGGAGAGCTGGGCCGATCGGGTCGCCGCACAGCACGGCTACGCCGACGTCAGCCACACCCTGGAAATCTTCGGCACCTGCCCGACCTGCCCGCGCTGACCAGGGCGTAGCCGTGTCAAACCTTGAGTTCCGGCCGGTGCAGCCGGTCGGCAGCGGCACAGCGCTGCTCGACTGGCAGCGCATCCACAATCTGATCATCCCGACCGATCCGCTGTCGGTCGACGAGATCGCCGTCCGCGCGCGGAGAAACATTCTCGAGGTCGCGTACGCCGACCAAGTGCCGGTGGGCTGCTCGACGGTGCGACCCCCGGAGTCGGACAGCGCACCCGGGACGGTGATCGCCCGGGTTCTGCCCGAACACCGCCGGCACGGGTACGGCGAGCAGATCTACAAGCGCGGGCTGGCTGCGGTACGTGAACTCGGCGCGCAGGTCGTCCAGACCGTCATCCTGGCGTCCAACGACGACGGCCTGCGGTTCGCCCGCCGGCACGGCTTCGTCGAGATCGAGCGGTACGTCCTGCCCGGCGACACTGTCGCGTTCGTGGACCTCCAGCTCGCCTGATCACGGACGCCGCGAGCGGTGCGGGGGCGGACCCGACCAAACTCCTGGCGGATACCGGCCCCGGCCGGCGCGTGGCACGCTGGCCGGCGGGTGCCGCCCTCAGCCTGTTCGTGGCACGCTGACCGGCGTGAAAATCTATGCCGATCGGTTTCCGACCGCCGCCCGTCAGTTGCTCACCGACCTGCTCGTCGTCGCCTGGGTGTACGCGGCGGTCCGCGGCGCGCTGTGGCTGCACGACCTCGTGCAAAAGCTCGCCGTACCGGGGCAGAAGTTGGAAGGCGCGGGCAGCGGGCTCGCCGACAACCTCGCCGAGGCCGGCAGCAAGGTTCGCCGGGTGCCGCTTGTCGGCGACGAACTCACCGCGCCGTTCCGGCAGGCCGCCGACGCCGCCCGAGGGCTCGCCGACGCCGGCCGCGACCAGCAGCACCTCGTCGACCAGCTCGCCCTGGCCCTCGCCGTCGCGGTGCTGATCTTCCCGCTCGGCATCGTGCTGTTCGGTTGGCTGCCGCTGCGGGTCCGCTGGATGCGCCGGGCCGGATCAGCGGCGAAGCTGGCCGCCGGGCCGGCCGGCCGCGACCTCCTCGCCCTGCGCGCGCTGGCCACCCAGCCACTGGGCCAGCTGACCCGGATCGGCCCCGACGTCGCCGAGGCGTGGCGGCGCGGCGACGACGCGACAGTCGACGCCCTGGCGGCCCTGGAACTGCGCCAGCTCGGCCTGCGCGGCCGGGGCCGCTGAGGTCCGGTGCGTAGGGACTCCGACGTGACTCGCCGTGTGGCTCCCGCGCGCCGCCGTGTGGCCCGCGTCTCGGCGCGTGCCGCCTCGATCAGGTGTTGAAAAGTAGGTCTCCAGGCGGTCTGTGACCTACTTTTCAACACCTGATCATGGACAACTGTGGCGACGACGCGAGGGCAGACGCCCTGGCCGCCGAACGCGCGCTGCGCCAGCTCGGCCTGCGCGGCCGGGGCCGCTAAAGTCGTCGGGTGTTCTACTTCCTCGTCGTCATCGCCGTCCTGCTGCTCGGCTACGCCGCTGTCCTGGTCTCCTTCGTACGCCGGGGCAAGAAGATCCCACCCGCGGCGTACCTGGCGCTGGCCGGGCTCAACGGTCTGATCCTGGCGGGGGTGCTGGCCTGGGCGGTCTCGCGCTGACCGCGCTGGTCAGGGCTTCGGCGGGATGCGGCGGCGGACGTCCTCGGCGGTGGACGGGCCGGGCGACCAGCGGGCCACCCAGGGCAGCTCGTCGGACGGGGTGAGCACGCCCTCCTCCAGACCCGCGTAGCGGCCGGCGAGAATGCGCTTCGCGGCGGCGGTGTCGACCGAGTCGGTGTTGTCCCAGAGTGCGGCGAACAGGGCGTCCACCCGCACCCGCGCCTGCCGGCAGAACAGGTCGGCCAGCTCGACGTTCTCCGGGCGGCTGTCCCGTTCGGCGGTGGCCCGGACGCAGACCGCTGACATCGCGAACAACTCGGCGCCGATGTCGACCACCCGGCCGAGGAACGCCTGCTTGCGCTCCATCTTTCCCTGCCAGCGGGACATCGCGTAGAACGTCGACCGGGCCAGCTTGCGCGACGAACGCTCCACCTGGCGCAGGTGCGCGGCGAGCGGGCCGAACTCGGCGTACGCCGAAGGGCTCTGCCCCCGACCCACGGCGAGGGTGGGCAGCCACTTCGCGTAGAAGGCGCCCGCCCGCGCGCCAGCTCGGGCCTTGCGGCCCAGCCCCGCGTCCGGGTCGATGATGTCGCCGGCCACCGACAGGTGGGCGTCGACCGCCTCCCGCGCGATCAGCAGGTGCATGATCTCGGTGGAGCCCTCGAAGATCCGGTTGATCCGCAGGTCGCGCAGCATCTGCTCGACTGCGGCCGGGCGTTCGCCGCGGGCGGCCAGTGAGTCGGCCGTCTCGTAGCCGCGCCCGCCCCGGATCTGGACCAGCTCGTCGGCGATCTTCCAGGCCATCTCGCTGGCGTACAGCTTGACCAGTGCCGCCTCGATCCGGATGTCGTTGCGGTCGTCGTCGGCGAGCAGGCAGCAGAGGTCGAGCATGGTCTCCATGCCGTACGTGGTGGCGGCGATGAAGGAGAGCTTCTGCGCGACCGCCTCGTGCTCGCCGAGCGGCCGTCCCCACTGGACGCGGTCGGCGGCCCACCCCCGGGCCACGTTCAACGCCCACTTGCCGGCGCCCACACACATGGCCGGCAGCGAGAGCCGGCCGGTGTTCAGAGTGGTCAGGGCGATCTTCAGCCCCTTACCCTCGCCGCCGATGACGTTCTCGGCGGGGACGATCACGTCGTGGAACCGGGTGAGGCTGTTCTCCAGGCCGCGCAGGCCGATGAACTCGTTGCGCCGCTCGACAGTGATGCCGGGGCTGTCGCCGTCCACCACGAACGCGGTGATGCCGCCCCGACGACCCTCCGTGGCCGGCACCCGGGCCATCACCACCAGCAGGGTGGCCACTATGCCGTTGGTGGCCCAGAGCTTCACCCCGTTGAGTCGGTAACCCGTGCCGTCCGCGGTCGGCTCGGCGATGGTGGCCAGCCGGGCCGGGTCGGAGCCGACGTCGGGCTCGGTGAGCAGGAACGCGGACACCTCACCGGCGGCGAGCCGGGGCAGGAAGCGCTGTTTCTGCTCGGCGGTGCCGAACATCTTCAGTGGCTGCGGCACCCCGATCGACTGGTGCGCCGAGAGCAGCGCGCCGATGGCCGGGCTGACCGAGCCGGCCAGCATGAGCGCCCGACAGTAGTGCAGGTTGCTCAGCCCGAGCCCGCCGTACTTCCGGTCGATCTTCATGCCGAACGCGCCGAGGTCGGCCAGGCCGTGGAACACCGAGTCGGGTATCGACGCGTCCCGCTCGATGGCCTCACCATCCACCTCGGAGGCCAGGAAGGCGCGGAACCGACCAAGGAACTCCTCCGCGCGAGCCACGTCGTCCGGATCGGATCGGGGCCACGGGTCGATCAGGTCGAGCCGGAACCGGCCGAGGAACAGCTCCTTGCCGAAGCTGGGCCGGTCCCAGGTGGACTCGCGGGCGGCCTCGGCGACCTGCCGGGCCTCCTTCTCGGTGACCTGCCCGGCTTCCGCGGGCAGCGGCGCGGCGGCACCGGCAGTGGTTTCGGAGTCGGGGCCGTCCGGTGCCGGTCGGCCATCCTGCGTCGTGGTCACGGCTGCCCCCTCGATGCTCGGTGCGGCTACCGCCACGCTACCCCTGGTTGTTACCCAGGGGTAGCGCTGCGTGAAGGTCGGCGCGATCAGCGGCCGGTGCTCGTGTCCGGGTCGTCGTCCTCGTCGTCGATGTCGTCCTCACCCCAACTGCGTCGGGCGAACGGCAGGGCCACCCAGAACGTGAGGAACCAGATTCCGGCCAGGGCGCTGAGCACGAAGGCGATCGGCCGGTCCAGCACGAAGTCGGTGATCAGCAGCACCGCGCTGACCATCGCGATCAGCATGAAGGCGAGGCCGCCGGTGGCCATCCGGTGCGCGAAGCGGACCAGCTCCGGTTTGCGCCCCTGCCGGAACAGCGCCCGGTGGAACGCCACCGGCGAGATGATCAGTGCGGTGGCGGCGGCCGCCGCGAGCAACGCCACGATGTAGACGTCGCGCTGGAACTCCGTGGTCTCGGTGAACCCGTTACTGAACGGCAGGGTGAGCAGGAAGGCGAAGAGGATCTGCACGCCGGTCTGGGCGACCCGCAACTCCTGCAGCAGGTCGGCGAAGTTGCGCTGCCAGCGCTGCTTCTCGGTCTCCTTGGACACGCGCTACCTCCGGTGAGACGGTACTGCCGGCGGTCCCGGCCGCCGGCAGCAACGCCAATGCCCCACCCGGCCGAGCGCGAAACAGGTTCACGACATCCGCCGTTCATCTCGGCGACGCAAGTCGGCCATCGGAACCGGGTCAGGACCCGCGTCGGATCCGGCCCGCGTATCGCGCCTCCAGCTCGTTGTTGTGCGCGTCGCCGTCCGGGATGTTCGCCGACAGGTAGACCGGGGGCCGCTCCCCCGCCGCCAGCAACCGCGCCACCACCTCCACTGTCACCTGCTGCGCCAGCAGCGCCGCGGTGATCGAGGAGACCGCGCCGACCGCGCCGCCACCGGGCAGGGGCAGTGTCGCGTCGCCGTACGGCGCGCCGTTGTCGAGCACCACGTCGGCGAGGTCGCTCAGCTTGTGCCCGGACGGGTGCCGGGAGGTCATCCGCCCGGAGTGCCGCGTCGAGGTGATCGCCACCAGTCCGTGACCGTGCTCCTTCACCAGCGTGGCGAACTCCACCATCGCGCCGTTGACCCCGGAGTTCGAGGCGAGCACGAAGACGTCGGTGGGGCGCACGGGGGCCAGTTCGTAGAGGCGGTGCGCGACGGCCGGGTCCCGTTCCAGCAGCGGGCCCAGCCGGTCGGCCGGTTCGCCGCCGAGCAGCACCAGGTCGCGTAGCGCGATCCGGTTGGTCGGCACCAGACCGCCCGCCCGTCCGGCGATCTCCATGGCGAGGGCCTCCGAGTGCCCGGTGCCGAACGCGTGCACCACGCCGTCGGCTCGGACGGCCTCCGCGATCAGGTCGGCGGCGCGCCCCACCGCCTCCCGCTGACTGGCCGCCACCTGGCCGATCGTCTCGGTCACCACGGCCAGGTAGTCCTCGGCACTCACCGTCATACGTCCTCCGTCGTTCGATTACGGGCCAGCCAACGAACCGCGAAGTCGACAGCCGCCCGCTGGCGCATCAACCTGCCGGTCCCGGTGCCGAGCGGTGCGGTGCGTACCGCCCCGGTGGCCTCCAGATCCCCGCCCAACGCGGCGAAGTCGTCCGCGTCGAGTCGTACGTCCTGCCACCACACCCATTCCCGACCACCGTCGGCGGTACGCACGGCAGCACCGATCCGCTCCCGGGGCGAGCCGGGGCAGCGGTACTCGGCCAGATGCAGCGAGGTGCTCACCGAGTGGTCCACGCCGAGCAGCAACACGTCGGCGTCGAGGTCGTAGAGGCGGGCCAGCGGGGAGCCCTCGCCGAGCATGTCCGCCAGGGCGTGCCCGGCCACCACCTGCTCGGCGGCCGGGCCGAGCGCGGCGAACGACACGTGCGGATGGGAGCTGCGCAGCGCACCGGGCCAGCCGCGGACCGTCTCGGCGAACGCACCCATGAACCGGCTCGGGGTGACCGCCGGGTCGAAGCCCGGCATCTCCGAGCGGATCAGCGGCCACCAGTCCGCCGGCACCGGGGGGTTGCGCCACTGCGCGGGGTCGCTGTTGTCGGGCGTGTGGGTGGGCACGACGATCGTACCGTCCGGGCCGAGCGCGTCGCGCAGGGCGAGCACCACCGCGTGCGGGCCGCCGCTGACGAAGCCCAGCGGACGCAACGAGGCGTGCACCAGCAGCGTCGCGCCGGGGCGTACGCCCAGCACGCGCAGCTGCGCGGCGATCGAGCGACGGCTGCCCGGCCCGCTGGCGTCCACCGCCGCTCAGGCCGTTCCGCCGGCTCGGGCCAGGATCGCCTCGGCGAGCGGGGCCGGCGCCGCGTCCGGGATCCAGTGACTCACCCCGGGCAGCCGCACGAACCGGTAGTCCCCGGTGACGTTGCGCGCGCACGCCTCGGCGGCGGTCCGGCCGATGGCGACGTCCCGGTCACTCCAGACGTACGTGGTGGGCACCGCGACCGGGCCGACGCCGGCCAGGTCGGCGCGGGACATCGCCCGGTACCAGTTCAGCGCGGCGGTGAGCGCCCCCGGCTCACGCATCGGGTCGGCGTACCGGTTCACCCGGGACGTGTCGCCCACCCCGCCGAGCAGCTTGCGCAGCGCGGTGGCGTGCCACGCCAGCAGCACCTTCTCCGCCTTGTCGGGCTTGCGGAACAGCGCGATGTACGACGACCGGGCCTTCTGTTGGGCGTCGGTGCTCAGGGCGTGCGCCATGGCCGCCGGATGCGGTACGGACACCGCGGTCAGCGTGTGGACCCGCTCGGGGTGCCGGGCGGCGACCCCCCAGGCCACTATCGCGCCCCAGTCGTGGCCGACCAGGTGCACGGCGTCCAGCGCGAGCGCGTCGAGCACCGCCACCACGTCGGTGACGAGTTCGGGGATCCGGTAGTCGGCCACCGCAGTGGGCCGGGCGCCGGGTGAGTAACCGCGCTGGTCCAGCGCGTACGTGCGCAGCCCACCCGCGTGCAGAGCCGGCACCACGTCGTCCCACTCACCACTGTGCTGGGGGAAACCGTGCAGCAGCAGGACGGGTACGCCGTCCGTCGGACCGCCAACGGTCACCTCGAACGTAAAGCCTCGCGCGTCAACCCGCATGATCGGAAGCGTACCCAGACGGCGGTGCGCCGGTCGCTCCCGCAGGTCAGACGGATGCCCTGCTGGGCCCGCGGCAGTGGTCGGTGTTAGCGTCAGCGAGACAACTTCATATCCGACAGGGGAGCGCACAGCGCTGAGAGTGCGGGCACGCCCGCAGACCCTCGAACCTGATCTGGGTAATGCCAGCGCAGGGAGTTCGGTCGACCTCCAGCCGCGCCGCAGTCCGGTGCCACCGGACGCGGCGTGCGTCTTCTCCTGGTTCGCACTCACGAACTGGGAGCAACACATGACATCCACCACCGACACACACCGTTGGCGCACCATCGACATCGTGGTCGCCTCGGTGATCGCGGTCGCCTTCGGCGTCATCTTCTGGGCCTGGGGCCTGGTCTGGAGCGCCACCGAGGGCGCGTTCGCCTTCTTCCCGCCGGCGCAGACGCTGCTCTACGGCGTCTGGCTGATGCCGGCGGTGATCGGTGGGCTGGTCATCCGCAAGCCCGGCGCCGCGCTCTACTGCGAAACGGTGGCCGCGGTCCTGTCCGCGTTGCTGGGCAGCCAGTGGGCCGGCACGGTGATCCCGCAGGGCATCGTGCAGGGCATCGGCGCCGAACTGGCCTTCGCCGCCTTCCGGTACCGGTCGTTCCGGCTGCCGACAGCTGTGTTCGCGGGCGCGCTGACCGGCCTCAGCGCAGCGCTGTTCGACTTCTTCGTCTGGAACGTCGACTACGCGCTGACCGACTACCGCATCCCGTACGCGCTGCTCACCATCGTCAGCGCCACCGTGATCGCCGGCTTCGGCGGCTGGCTGCTGACGAAGGCCCTGGCCAACACCGGCGTCCTGGACCGCTTCCCAGCAGGCCGAAACCGAGCCCTGATCTAACCCCCCTGATCGATGACGTTGATCAAGAGGTTTGCGTCAACGGAAGTCGGTTTCCTGACGCGAACCTCTTGATCAACCGAGGATTGGCGGGGGCGCGGCCCGGAGGAGGTGGGTTTGGTGGGCGGGGTACTGCTGCGGGGGTTCGGGTGGCGACACGCTGGGCGGCGCGCGTGGGCCGTTCGGGGTGTTGACCTGCGGGTTGAGGCTGGGGAGCGGGTTCTGCTGCTCGGGCCCTCGGGGGCCGGTAAGAGCACGGTGCTCAGCGCGCTGGCCGGGCTGCTTCCCGAGGACTCCGGCGAGCAGGAGGGCACCGTCGAGATCGACGGGCTCGACCCGCGCAAGGGGCGGGAACGGGTCGGCATCGTCTTCCAGGACCCGGAGACCCAACTGGTGATGGCGCGCTGCGGCGACGACGTCGCGTTCGGGCTGGAGAACCGTGGAGTGCCGGCCGACGAGATCTGGCCCCGGGTGGACGAGGCGCTGCACCGGGTCGGCTTCCCGTACTCCCGGGACCGTCACACCGCGGCGCTCTCCGGCGGCGAGCAGCAACGCCTCGCCCTCGCCGGCGCGCTGGCCCTGCGCCCCGCCCTGCTGCTGCTCGACGAGCCGACAGCAAACCTCGACCCGGCCGGGGCCGAGCTGGTCCGGCACGCGGTGGCCGGCGCTCTGGACGCCGACACCACGCTGATCCTGGTCGAACACCGGGTCGCCGAGGCACTGCCGCTGGTCGACCGGGTGGTCGTCCTGGAACCGGGCGGCGGCGTCCGCGCGGACGGCACACCCGAGGCGGTCTTCGCAGCCCACGGTGCCGCCCTGGCCGCCGAGGGGGTCTGGGTGCCCGGTCACCCCATCGCGCCCCGGGTGGCCACCGCCGGCCCCGGGGAGCTGTTGCTCACCGCCGACCGGCTCGGCCTGCCGCCCCGGCTGGGCTCCACCGATCTGGCGGTACGCGCCGGTGAAGCACTCGCCGTACGCGGACCGAACGGTGCCGGCAAGTCCACCCTGGCGTTGCTGCTCGGCGGCCTGCTTCGGCCGGGCAGCGGGCGGGTCACCGCGTCAGCGGAGTTGGCCGGCGCCGACCACCGCACTCCCCCGCACCGGTGGCGGGCGCCCGCGCTGGCCCGACGGATCGGGTCGGTCTTCCAGGATCCGGAGCACCAGTTCGTCACCAGCACGGTCTTCGACGAGCTGGCGCTCGGCCCACGCCGCACCGGCCAACCCGAGGCGGCCGTCAAGGAGACCGTGGCCGGGCTGCTGGACCGGCTGCGGCTGGACCGGCTCGCCGCCGCCAACCCGTACACCCTCTCGGGTGGCGAGGCGCGGCGGCTGAGCGTGGCGACAGCCCTGGCCACCGCGCCACGCCTGCTGATCTGCGACGAACCCACCTTCGGCCAGGACCGGCGGACCTGGCGGGAGCTAATCGACCTCTTCGCCGACCTGCGCGACGCCGGGCACGGCGTGGTCACTGTCACCCACGACGCGGACTTCGTCGCCGCGCTCGCCGATCGCACCGTCACCCTGCACCGCGCCCCGGACGACCAGCGATGATCAGCATCGAGCCGGTGGCCGCGCCGGACGCGCCGTTGGCCCGGCGCAACCCGGTGGCGAAGGTCGCCGCCGCACTGGTCTTCTCGTTCACCCTGCTGGCAACCCTGGACCCGGTTGCCCCGGCGATCGCCATCGCCCTCGAACTGGCCGTCCTGCCGCTGTTCGGCATCCGCTACCGGGTGCTGGCCCGACGGGCCTGGCCACTGCTGCTCAGTGCCGCCGGCATCCTGGTCACGCTGGTGCTGTTCGCGGCCGACCGGTCCGGCCGGGTCCTGCTGGACGCGGGACCGGTACTGGTGAGCACCGGCGTCCTGCTCACCGCGCTCGGCCTGGTGCTACGGGTGTTCGCGGTGGCCCTGCCCGGTGTGATCGTCTTCGCGACCACCGACCCCACCGACCTGGCCGACGCGTTGATCCAGAACGCGAAGGCGCCGGCCCGGTTCGCCATCGGGGCGCTGGCCGCGTTCCGGCTGGTGCCGCTGCTCGGTCAGGAGTGGCAGATGATCAGCATGGCTCGGCGCGCCCGGGGCGTCGACGCGGGCCGTAACCCGGTGGCGAAGCTGCGGCTCTTCGCCTCCACCGCGTTCGCGCTGCTGGTGGGGGCGATCCGTCGAGGCACTCGGCTGGCGGTGGCGATGGACGCGCGTGGCTTCGACGCCGGCACACCCCGTACCGTCGCCCGCCGGCAGCACTTCACCCGCGCCGACGTCCTCCTCATCGCCGGGTCCGCCGTCCTCGCCGCAGCCACCCTCACCACGAGCGTCCTCCTAGGCGCCTTCCGCCCCCTGATCAGCTGACCCCGCCCACCCCCGCCCCCCGCTGCCCCCCACCCCCACCCCCACCCCCGCCCCCCGCTTCCGTCGATCTTGCGGTTTCTGTCGTTGATTCATCCCGCTATGCCGGTGATGCGAGGACAGAAAGTGCAAGATCGACGAGCGTTGGGCGGGGCGGGGCGGGGCGGGGCGGGGCTGGGTGGCTCGGTCAGCTGCGGCGGAAGGCGTAGCGGCGGGTCTGGCCGGCCTGCTGGCTGCGGCCGCCGCCGGAGCGGTTGCCGCCGCCCTGCGGTGGCCCGGCCGTCGGCGCCTTCGGTCGGCCGGTCGGCTTCGGCAGATCTCCCACCGAAGGCGCGTCGACAACAGCGGGCACGTCGACAGCTGCCGGCAACGCCACCTCGTCCGGCAGCGCCGGCTCCACCAGCGCCGCCGGGAGCGCCGGCTCGGCCCGCAGCGCGGGCTCCACAAGCAAAGCCGGTTCGACCGCGAGGTCGAGGGCCGGGAGGGTGGTTGGGAGCGGGCCGCGGCCGGCCGCCGGGTCGACGCCGAGCGGCGTCGCTCTGGGGGTACGGGACTTCTTCGGGTTACGCCTGGCAGGCATCCGGGCCTCCTTCAATGCCGACCGGCACGGCCGGTCCCGCGCTGCGGCGGTCGGTCGGATCGGCTGGTGACCGCCGTTGCGCGACGGTCGAGTGGGGAAGGGACTGCTCACCGGGGCCAGGCAGGGCCATCGCCGCCGAACGGCGGGGAAGGAATGCGGGACGCCCGGGAGCGCACGGACCGCGACGCGGGGCGGCGGGCCGGCTCGGAAGTGGGGCGTCAGTTACGCATGTTCGTACCGTAGCCACCGCCCGACCGACGCGCATCCGTTATTACTGGCACGATCGGCACATGCTGATCGCGTTCTCGATCACCCCGCTCGGCGGTGACGACTCCGTGGGTGACCTGGTCGCCGAGGCGGTGCGGGTGGTCCGTGCGTCCGGCCTGCCCAACCGGACCGATGCCATGTTCACCACCGTGGAGGGCGAGTGGGACGAGGTGATGGCGGTGGTGAAGCAGGCGGTCGACGTGGTCGCCGCGCAGGCGCCCCGGGTGAGTGTGGTGCTCAAGGCCGACGTCCGGCCCGGGGTGACCGACGCGTTGACCGGGAAGATCGCCCGAATCGAAGCCCGTCTCGCCGAAGGCTGACGTGCGCGGCGCGGAATGACGACACGTTTCCCCGCGCGGGGCTCACCGACCACTGTCGAGAGCCCGAGCCGCCAGCGGCAACGTCCACGTCACGTCCAGTAACGGGACGTCGATCACTGGTCCCTATCGGCTCACATCACGGTAAGTTTCCAAACGCTGATAGTGGTGTGACGAGAGGTGGCGGCACGAATGGCTGATCAGGCGAGGGCACAGATCGGTGTGACCGGGTTGGCGGTGATGGGTCGCAACGTGGCCCGCAACCTGGCCCGCAACGGCTTCACGGTGGCAGTGCACAACCGCTCGCCGGAGCGCACCCGCAGCCTGGTCGCCGAGCACGGCGACGAGGGCACGTTCGTGCCGGGCGAGACGATGGCCGATTTCGTGGCGTCACTGGAACGCCCCCGCGCGGTCATCGTCATGGTGAAGGCCGGCGCGCCCACCGACGCGGTGATCGACGAGCTGGTGCCGCTGCTCGACGAGGGCGACATCATCGTCGACTGTGGCAACGCCCACTTCGCCGACACGCGCCGCCGCGAGGAGGCGCTGCGGGCGCAGGGGCTGCACTTCAGCGGCACCGGCGTCTCCGGCGGCGAGGAGGGCGCGCTGCGCGGGCCGAGCATCATGCCGGGCGGCTCCGCCGAGTCGTACGCGAAGCTCGGGCCGATGTTCGAGAAGATCGCCGCTCAGGTGGACGGCGTGCCGTGCTGCACGCACGTCGGGCCGGACGGCGCCGGGCACTTCGTCAAGATGGTGCACAACGGCATCGAGTACGCCGACATGCAGCTCATCGCCGAGGCGTACGACCTGCTCCGGGCCGGCCTGGACGCGACGCCGGCCGAGATCGCGGAGATCTTCCGGGAGTGGAACAACGGCGAGCTGGAGTCGTTCCTCATCGAGATCACCGCCGACGTGCTCGCGCACACCGACGCGGCGACCGGCCGGTCGTTCGTTGACATCGTGCAGGACCGGGCCGAGCAGAAGGGCACCGGTCGGTGGACAGTGCAGAGTGCCCTGGACCTGGGCATCCCGATCACCGGAATCGCCGAGGCGACCTTCGCCCGCTCGCTCTCCGGGCACGTCGACCAGCGCGAGGCGGCCCGTCGGGCGTTCCCCGACGCGGGTGAGAAGTGGCAGGTCACCGACCGGGAGACCTTCGTCGAGGACGTACGCCGGGCGCTGCTCGCTTCCAAGATCGTCGCGTACGCGCAGGGCTTCGACCACATCCGCGCGGGCAGCCAGGAATACAACTGGGACATCGACCTGGGCGGCACCGCGACGATCTGGCGGGGCGGCTGCATCATCCGGGCCCGCTTCCTGAACCGGATCCGTGAGGCGTACGACGAACAGCCCGACCTGCCGACGTTGCTGGTGGCGCCGTACTTCGCCGAGGCGGTCAGCGCTGGCGTGCCGAGCTGGCGGCGGGTGGTGGCCGACGCGACCCGCGCCGGTGTGCCGACGCCCGCGTTCTCGTCGTCGCTGGCGTACTTCGACGCGTTGCGCGCGGAGCGGTTGCCGGCCGCGCTGATCCAGGGTCTGCGGGACAACTTCGGCGCGCACACCTACCAGCGGGTGGACCGCGAGGGCTCGTTCCACACCACCTGGGCCGCCGACCGCACCGAGTCTCCGGCGTAGCCGGGGCGGCGCCGGGCGCGCCGCCGTGACAGTGCTCGATCCTTGATGTGGTGGTCTCCCCCGCTGGGGAGGCCACCACATCCATCTTCGGGGCGGGAACATGGGGCGGGTGACGGTCAGGCGACCGTGGCGTGCATCTCCCAGACGAGGATCTCGGCCGGTTCGTCGGCGGTGACCCGCCGGCCACCGGTCATGGTGAGCCGGGCGGCGTCGCCGCTGCCGAGCGGGCCGCCGCCCTCCAGTGTCACAGTGCCGTTGGGCACGTAGAGGTGCACGTAGGGCGCGTCGGGGATGGTGACCTCGTCGCCGGGGGCGAGACGGGCGGCGTGCAGGGTCGCGTACCGGTTGCGGATCCGGATCGCGGACGCGCTGTCGTAGCGGTCCATCCCGGAGGCGATCGGCACCAGGCCCCCGCGGAGCAGCTCGTCCTCGATGTCCAACTGTTCGTAGCCGGGGTCGACGCCCTGCTCGTCGGGGAGCACCCACATCTGCACGAAGTGCACCGGGTCGGTGTGCGGCTCCTGGTTGTTGAGCCGCCAGGCGTCGTTCTTCTCCGAGTGCAGGATGCCGGTGCCGGCGCTCATCCGCTGCGCCAGACCCGGGTAGATCACCCCGGAGTGCCCGGTGGAGTCCTGGTGCACCAGGGAACCGCGCAGCACCCAGGTCACGATCTCCATGTCCTGGTGCGGGTGGGTCTCGAAGCCGGCGCCCGGTCGGACCACGTCGTCGTTGTTGACCAGCAGCAGGCCGTGGTGGGTGTTGGCCGGGTCGTAGTGCCGGGAGAACGAGAAGGAGTGCTTGGAGTCCAGCCAGGAGATCCGGGTGGCGAAGCGATCATCGGCACGACGGATGTCGACAGCGGGCGCGGGGGCGGTCACCAGGCACGCGGCCCGGCGTCGGGGGTCGACGGGGCCCAGGTCAGGGCCGGCTCGCCGGTGGCCAGTTCGGCGATCTCACCGGTGCGCAGCTGCGGTGTGTGGCCGAACTCAGCGCAGTGCTGCTCGGCGATCTCGGCACAGATCTCGGCCACCTGTTCGCAGATCGGGTCGCCCAGGTCGGCGGCGTTCAACGCCATGATCATCTTGAATCGGAGATCGCGCATGTGCCCCCCAACCGCCGTCGTCCCCACCACCTCCGGACCCTACCCGCCGCCCTTGCGCAGGACCCCGAAACGAGCGCACCACCCCACCTCGGCACCGAGGAAGGACGCGACGGCGCCGCCCGCACGGGATGCGGGGGTCACCACGCACGGCGGTCGGCGCGGCACCGGCATCGACGCCGTGTGGTGGGCGCACCGGGGCGCCGAGCT
>NZ_JBEXGE010000062.1:0-20368 GCF_040607155.1 Micromonospora sp. NPDC005324
CTGTTGGCCTTGCCGGCGAACGGGTTGCTCTCGCTGGCGGCCTGCGGCGTCCACGAGCCGCCCAGGCTGGTGGCCGTGAACGAGCGGAAGTAGCGGCCCTGCGAACCGATCGCCTCGACGATCATGAGGTACTTGTTCAGACCCTGGAGCTTGTAGACCTGAACGGCCTCGAACAGGTTGTTCGTGGTGTCGCTCATGATGGTCGTGTAGTTGGAGCCGAAGCTGCCGGGGAAGTTCCCGATCGGCATGCTGGCCCGGTAGATCTTGCCGTTGTCGCCGGCGAAGAACAGGTACATGTTCGTACCGTCGCCGATGACCGCCTGATCGATCGGACCGGTACCGGAACCGGTGATGCTTCCGCTGAACAGCGTCTGCGGCGACGACCATCCGTTCGGGTTGGTCGGATTGGTCGAGGTCCGGTAGGAGAACGCGGGCCCACCCCACTGGTAGGTGAGCACCCAGATGTTCTTCGGCGCGAAGTAGAACAGCGACGGGGCGACGGTCGCGTTGTTCATCGCGTTCTGGCTGGCCGAGGCCATCTGCGAGTAGTTGGTGAAGAGGCCGAAGTTCATCGAGCCCCACCGGGTGCCGTTGTCGTGGGTGGTGGCGTAGACCAGCTGCTGGCCGTTGTAGGGGGCGACGGTGAAGTCCTTGAGTGACACCCAGCCCGACCTCGGGTTCGCCAACACTCCGGTGGAGGACCACCGGTACGTCGAGGGAAGGTTGCACGTCGGCGGCGGGTCAGTCGGCGGCGGATCGGTCGGCGGCGGGTCAGTCGGCGGCGGGTCAGTCGGCGGCGGTGTCGTCGTGCCACCGGTGCAGGTGACACCGTTCAGGGCGAAGCTCGTCGGGTCGGGGTTGCTGCCCGTCCAGGACCCGTTGAACCCGAACGACACAGTGCCGTTGGTCGCGACCGCTCCGTTGTAGCTCACGTTCTTCGCCGTCACCGCCGAACCGCTCTGCGTCAGCGACGTGTTCCAGGCCTGCGTCACCGTCTGCCCGGCGCCGTACGACCAGGTCAGCGTCCAACTGCTCAGCGGATCACCCAGGTTCGTGATCGCCACGTTGGCGCCGAAGCCGCCCTGCCACTGCGACGAGACGGCGTAGTTCACCGAACAACCCTCAGCTGCGGCGCCAGCCGGCAGCGCCGCGACAAGTGTCGACGACACCAGTAGACCGACGCCGACCGCAACCAGACCGACATTGGTGGCTCTGGATCTGGTCATATAGCACCCTCCTCGCGGGACGGCGGCCTGGGCATTGGTGGTGGTCGCTGCTCGGTGACTGATTGTGAGCGTTAACAGGCCGCGTCAGGTATGGTACGGGAGCGCTCCCATGCACTCAACAACATCTATCCCTAGTTTTCGCCTACGTCGACTTTCCGGCGCGACCGGCCCGGCAGCGACCCTCCTCACACGACGGTGAGGGTGAGGACACCGAACTGGTTGCCCCGCTGCACGTAGTGCGGCAGGTAGAACTTCCACGTCACGGTCAGCTCGCGTCCGGCCCGCATCGAGGCCGGCACCTCGGCGACCATTTCGAACACGGCGCTGCCGCCGGCGGGGATCTGCGGGAGCGCGCGGCAGTTCAGCCGGTACAGCTGGGCCGAGTTCACCGCGTCGTTCGTCGCGTCGCCGAGAGAGAACAGTTCCATCAGGTAGCCCGGGCAGGGCTCGAGCGCGAGGGGGCCGTCGGTCGGGTTGCCCAGCGTCACCCGGAAGGTGATCCGCGACCCGGCGACGGCGGTCGGCGGCCCCTGGACAGCGACGGTGAGCTGGTCGAGCGGTGAGGACGGGGGCTTCGACACCGTGACCGGCTCGGTGAACCCGCTCGCGGACAGCGTGCCCCGCGCGCGGGGGTGGACCCCCTCCCCCTGCGGACAGCCCGGACGCTCGTCGGCGGTGACCGGTGCGCGCACCGTGCCGCCGTCGTGCGGCAGCTCGATCGCGAGCGCCAACGCCCCCTTCACCGGCTGGCAGAACGGCCCGGACCAGTCCAGGCGCAGGCTGGCGTGGCCGCCGGCCGGCACGGCGACCACCCGTGTGCGGCCCTCCTCGTTGATGCCGTGGGTGTAGAGCATCGGGATCTCACGGCCGCCGGCGAGCATGGTCGTGGGCACCTCGCCCTGCAGGGTGCACTCGGCAGTCGACGAGTTCCGCACGTCCACTTCGCCGATGAGCTTGCCGATGGCGGCGTCGAAGCCCCGGGGCGTCTCACCGCCGGTGCCGGGCCGCGTCCACGTGGTGAGCAGGCCGGTCAGCTGCTCCGCCCGGCACGGCTCGCTGCCGGCTGCCGGCTCTCTCGGCGCCGTAGGGCTGCCGTTGAGGTCCTCACCGGTGATCTTCAGGTCGGCCCAGGGCACGCTGCCGTCGGCGAGCAGCTCGGTGGGGGCCGGCTGCGCGACCGTCGGGTCCGAGCGACCCGGCTGGGCGTTCGGGTCGGCGCACGCCACCACCATGGTGAGGACGATCAGCAGTGGCACGAGTAGTCGACGCATGCCGTCACCCTCACACGAACGATCCGCACGAACCTGAGTAGCTGTGCTCAGCGCACGATCAGTCTCCGGTGGGCTGAGGGCCCTCGGCGATCGCGACGGGGGTGCCGAGCTCGACAGTACGGGAGACAGTGCACAACCGATCGTGCGACTGCTGCAACGAGCGGGGCAGCGCCGCACGGGCCGCGTCGCCCTCCGCGCCCTCCGGGAACGTCACGCTGAACTCGACCCGCAGGTTCCGCATCCGGTTTCCCCCGGCCTCGTCCCGGATCTTGTCACCGGTGACGGCGACGGCGAACTCGGTCGGCTCGGCACGACGGCTGGTGATGTGGTCCACGTCCACAGCGGTGCAGCCGCCGATGGCGGCCAGCAGCAACTCCACCGGCGTGAAACTGCCGTCCTCGCCCGTGCCCAACGACACCGACCCGCCACGGGAGTTTCGCACGACGTAGTTGCCCAGGCTGGTGCGCTCGATCGCCACCGAACGAAAGGTGTCCTCAGTCATGACAGAAAACTACCGGCATCGCCGATCAGACGTCGGCCTCGATGGCGAAGGTGTTCCCATCGGGGTCCTGAAACCAGGCGACGCGTCCACCGCCGGCCCGCGCGGTGACTCCCGGCGCCGAGGCGTCGAGCGCCTACTCGCCCGCCCAGACGTGCAGACGGTGCTCAACCTCACGATCCCTGCGGCGCACGCCGACATCTCGCTCAAGCGCGATCGACGCGGGCAAGAACGTGGGGAGACCGGCACGCTCGCCGTACCCGATCCAAACGACTTCGATGGTGAGGTCCGCCTCTTCACGCTCGTCGGCACCGCATGGCGCCTTCTCGAACCGCAGGCCGGTTACGTCGGGGGTTCCCGAGGCATCGGCCTGATCGACCTTGTCGGGGCCGACGGTCAGCGTCCGTTGCGCGCTGGCGGCGACGTCGCGCTGCACCTACTCGAAGCGATGACCGCCCTGCTTCAGTCGGCGGCCCAAGGCCAGCGGATCGAGCTGACGACGGTGGTGGAGCGGCCCGGACCAGGTCCGCTCACTCCGGCGGAGGACTGGAAGGCGCACGACGCACACGGACACTGAACGAGGGCCAGCCAGGACCCTTCCAGTATGAGGCGTAGGGCACTGTTCGCCTGACAGCTCATGTCCTCGCCCTTGCCGGCCAACTGGGACACCACCGCACGCGCACCGGATCCGCCAGTGCCTCCATGACTGGATGGCGATCAATTGTGCTGGGCGGCGGCGCCACTCTCTCCGTCTGGTTCTTTGCGAACCGTCGCTACCTCAAGAAGGTGGACCGCTAATTCCGGGGTGGCCCCTCGCACGAATGCGAGTGCCTGATCGACACCCGCGTCGGGAACCGGATAATAGCGATCTCCCGCAGCGGTGGCGATCCCGACCGTCATGCGATTGCCCCACTGCTGCAAGAGTGATTGCTGAAAAGTCCAGCCGATTACCGCGCGCGTTTGCAGGGCCACCGTGTTCCGGTTGACGGCCCCTCTGCGCACCACCAGGTAGGGCCCGGTCAGCGCGTGTCCAAGGGCCAGGTAGGCGGCCACGGCCAGCGCCAGGGTCAGCGGCAGCAGAGTGAACGGCAGCGGCCACACCCAGGCGGGCAGGGCGCCGCTGAGGACGAACAGCACCAGGATGCCGGCCATCAGTGCCGGGCCGTACGCGGCCAGGTAGAGCCGGCGCAGCAGCGCCCCCCGCGGATGCCGCAGGAGCGTCGCCTCCATCGGCCGATGGTCGTCCAGCAGCACCGCGGCGGCCAGTTCGCGGGCTTCGGACAGCTTGATCCGGGGCAGGATCCCGGTGGACTGCTCGCCGCTCTTCCGCAGGCCGGTGGTGAGCACCTTGGTCTCGGCCAGGCGCAGCCACCGCCAGATCAGGGGTTCCTTGAAGGACAGGCCGCGCAGCCGCTGGTCGTCGCGTTGCACTGTTTGGGTGTTGAGCAGGCCACGGCGGGTGACCAGTGCCGAGGCGGGCGGGGTGCCGACCCGCAGCAGAACGAAATTCCAGTTCTCCAGCAGGAAAGCGCCGGCCAAGCCGAGCACGCCGAACGGGAAGGCGACCGCGACGCAGAGCAGAACGCTGCGCACCGGGCCCAGTGCCTGCCATTCGAGCAGTCCGGCGGCGAAGTCGAGCAGATCGATGCCGAACGGACGCAGGAACCAGTACAGGCCGAAGATCGGGCCAGCCACTACGGCGGCGGCCCAGATGTTGACCACGTTCAACGGTAGCCATTGCCACCGCAGTCGGGCGATGACGACTTCCGGCTCCGGAGTCTCGTCGCGCGTCTGCTCCAGTTCGTCCGGGCTGACCAGCTCGTCCGGGCCGGCCGCGTGAGCCGGCTTGGCCGTCGTCCCCGGCCGTCGGCGGGCACTCGTCATCAGCTCGTCCTGCAGGAGCTCGGCGTCCCTGCTGTCCACCGCGTCGAGGTTGAACGACGAGTCCGACTCGCCGGAGCCGACGTGCACCACGCGGAGTCGGAACAGCCGGTGCCGGGCCTTGGCGGTTACGTCCACGCTGCGGATCCGGTCACGGGGGACCACCCGGCGCTTGCGCGCGACCCAGCCGCTGTTCAGCTCCACTTGGGTCGGCGTGATCCGGTACCGCGTGGTCACCCACCGCCGGAAGTCGAGCAGTGCGCTGAGGACGCCCAGTGCCGATCCCACCACCAGCGGCCAGACCGGTCCGTCGTCATTGAAGACGACCGTACCCAGATAACCGGGCACCAGGGCGATCAGTACCCGCAGCAGGTCCACGTAGACAACCCGGATGCTGAGCCGGCGCCACTCGACGGCGGCCTCGGCGTCCGGCGCGGTGCCGCCGATCCCGTCGGCCGGTTGCTCAATGGTCTGGTCCGTGTCGGCGAGGGCGCTCACGTGGCATCGCCCCGGGTCGCGGCGGTCACGTCCTTGAGGTGCTCGACGGTCTTCTCGGCGACCTCGACGTCGATGCCCTCGATCGTGATCTTACCTTCGGTGGACGCGGTGGTGACCTTGATGGTGGCCAGGCCGAGGGCCTGCTGGATAAGACCGATCTCGGTGTCGATGCTCTGAATCCGCGAGATCGGCACGATCTGCCACTTCTTGGTGAGCCAGCCTTCGAGGGCGTACACCGCGTCGTCGCCTGCCTCCCAACGGTGTACGTGGTACCGCCAGGTCGGCATGATCGCGATGTTCACCGCGTAGATGACACCACCGATGATCAGTAGCGGGCCGAGCCAGGGCCGGGTGACCTCGGCCCACCAGTAGATGGTGCCCAGGACGCCGAGCACACCGATGCCCCAGAACAGCGCCTGCAAGGTGCGCCAGAGGATGAATCGGCGGTCCAGACGGTGGCGTGGCGGCCGGATCCGTAGCTGGTCGACCACTGTCGCAGTCGATCGGGGAGGAGTCACTTCGGCCATCTCGTTATCGTGTCCCGCCAGCAACTGTCCCGCTGGCGGGACACGGTCTTCTGGAGAATGACTGGTCACGCCGCGACCTTCCGCCCCTCGGCCACCCTGGCAATGGTGATCCGGCGATGATGATGGCCGCATAGGCCTCGATCGTGTAGCCGTTCAAGAAGCTGATCTGCGACACGAACTGCCGGTTGAGATATCGAGAAAGACTATCGCATTGCCTTTCGCGCCAAACCTGACTTTGGTATCTATTTGCGGTCCGCACCATCAACCATCGGCTATCCCGTTCATAGTCCTGCCGCGGCGGACTTGAGATCCTGGGCCCGGTCGGTGTTCTCCCAAAGCAGGTCCGGCAGCTCACGGCCGAAGTGGCCGTAGGCGGCGGTCCGCTGGTAGCTCGGACGCAGCAGGTCAAGGTCGCGACCCGCGATGGCCTCGATGCCGGACCGGTCGTTGGCCGTCTCAAGCAGGGCCGCTCTCGGTGCGCCCGACAATCAGGACGTTCCAGCCCTGGTCGGCGAAGGAGTGCGCCGTCTGGCGGCCGATGCCGGAGCCACCACCGGTGATCACCGCGCCACGCGGCGAGGACTTCGTAGTCATGGCGTCACGCTAGGAAATCGTCCTCGAAACAGGTCGAGGTCGGTGTCATGCCGGCGGCAGTTCCACCGGCCGCGGCGCAGCCCGGCGGAGCGCAGTACGGTCTCCAGGTCGTCGATCCACTCGCTGTCGCTGCGGTCGTGCCCGGCCCACAGTGCCTCGTAGAACCGCCGCAGGGCCTGCTCACCATGGTGGCGCCGGACCGCGGCACAGATCCGCGCCGGCACCCACAGATATCCTTCCGGGTCGTCCTCGGGGTCGTCGTCGCGGCCCTCGTTGAGCACCGACAGACTCATCAGGTGCCAGCCGAGGCGCACCGGCCGCACCCGGGCCACCTCCTGTAACCAGCGAGCGGTGCGCCAGGCGTACGGGCACGAGGGATCGAACCACAGGTCTGCGGTCCAGGTGCTGGTCATGGCACTGTCGGTACGTGGGGCGCCGTCGGACGGCGCCTGGACATCGCGCTGGCGCTGATCCACCGGCCGCAGCTGCTGCCCCCAGCGAGCCCTCGACCGGCTTCGACCCGCAGAGCCGGGCCAACATCTGGGAGCACATCCGGCGGCTGCACGAGGTGTACACACCACGATCTTCTTCAGCACCCGCTACCTGAAGGAGGCCGACCAGCCGACCGTTTGAGTACGCCGTTCTCACAGCCGGGCCGCAGTGGTCGTCGGTCGAGGCCGAGGCGCGGGTACGGCTCGACAACGGCATAGCCAAGGTCAACAACGCCGACCGCCAGCGCATCGACTATCAGTGGAACGCGTGGTCCCGCGGTGCCAACCCGGCGATCGTTGACGCCGACTGGCACAAGGTGCGGGTCGTGCACCTGCCCGCCACCGCGGAGATCGCGGTGTATGTCGACGGAAACAAGGACCCGTGATGAGCGCGAAGGACACCACGTTCGGCGCCGGGCGGGTCGGCTTCGGCCCGTTCGACAACATCGGCCGCATGCGACACCTGACGGTGACCGGGACGCCGGCCTGAGGTGGTACGCGCTCAAGGGCATGAACCACCCTGGCACACCGGAGAGAGCGGTCGGTCGACCTGGAGGATCATGAGTACATCAGATGCAGCGTCATCCCAGCATCGGCGTGCGCCAGGTTGTGGCAGTGGTTGGCCCACACGCCCGGGTTGTCGGCCCGGAACGCCACCTCCCACACCTCCCCCGGACGGACGTCGAACGAGTCGAGCCACAACGGACTTCCGGCCGCCGGCTCTCCGTCGCGGGCCAGCACCAGGACGTGGTGGCCGTGCAGGTGCCACGGGTGCACGACCTGCGACCGGTTGACGATCGTGAACCGCACGACGTCGCCCAGGCGTACGACCTGCGGTGGGATGTCCGGGTCGGCCGCGCCGTTGACGGTGTGGGCGTACCGGGGTAGCAGTCTGCGCAGGTCAAGGCCGCGATCGAGGACGAGGGTGAACGTCCTGTCGAACCGGGACCAGGGCACCGGAGCGGTCGCGCCGTAGCCGAGCGGATCGAGCACCGGCCAGGCGCCGGTCACCGTCGACACCGGTCCGGTCGAGTAGACCGCCCGTCCATCGACGAACAGCGCCACCGGGGTCGCCGGCGCGTCGAAGACCAGGTCGTAGCGGCCCCCGGCCGGGATCAGCACGGCGGTGTCCACCAGCGGCGTCGGGCCCCGCAGGTCGACGCCGTCGACAGCGGCCACCCGGAACGCGGTCCCGGCCAGGACGTACCGGTGCGTCGTACTGTCGGTGTTGATCAGCCGCAACCGCACTGGCACGCCGGCCTCGGCCTGCTCCACCCTCGGCGCGGGGAACGGACGGCCCGCCAGGGTGTGCACCGGCACTGTGACGTCGAGGCCGGTCACCGGCCCCGGTCGCACCACCAGCACCCCGTACAGACCCATCCGCACGCCGACATCGGAGGCCGAGTGCGTGTGGTACCAGTACGTTCCGACCTGATCGGCGCGGAACCGGTAGACGAACTCCTGCCCGGGCCGCACCGCCGCCTGCGTCACCCCGGGTACCCCGTCCTGGTCGTTCGGCACGTCGTACCCGTGCCAGTGCAGTGTGAGGCCGCGCTCGATGTCCCGGTTGCGCAGCGTCACCTCCAGGACGTCGCCGACGGTGGCGGTCAACTCCGGTCCGGGGACCTGCTCGTTGAACGCCCAGGCCGCGACAATCCGGCCGCCCGCGTCCACAGTGGCGGTCCCGGCGGTCAGGGTGAATCGCCGGGTGGGTTCATCGGCGATTCGGGCCGCCGGAGGACCATGACCATGCGGTATGGCGGGCGCGGCACCCGGGGCGACGGTCAGCCCGGTTCCGGTCAGCAGCGCCGCGACCGCCACCACGAGGGCCACCCGGGACACCGTCCGGGACGGGCGCGCACCGAGCGCACGCCCCGAGATCACCGTCGCCGCCACGACCCCGGCGACCGCGAGCAGCCCCGCCCCGGCCGACGCCGGATAGCCGTGCAGGATGGTCACGAGCAGGGCGCTGCTCGTGGCGTACCCGGCGAAGAGCAGCGGGAGCGCGACGGCCCGGATGTCGCCCGGGGCCCACAGCAACCGCGGACCGGCGACGCCCACCGCCGCGAGCGACAGCGGGCCCGCGATCAAGATCTTCTCCGCGGCGAACCACCAGCCGGCGCGGGCGAGGGCGGTGATCGTGATCGCGCGGGCGAGCGTGGCGAGCAGCGCGACGGCCGCCAGTCCCAGCGCGAGCGGGCGGCGGCGGGCGGCGGACGCGGCGCCACCCCCCAGCCAGGCGGCGGTCGCGAGGACCGCGATCACGAGGTCGGCCACGAGCAGCGACCCGGTGGTCATGCCGGCTCTCCTTCCCGGGTGACCAGCCGAGCCGCGCCGGCGGGAACCGGGACGGCCAGCCTCCGCGCCGCCCGATGGACGCCGACCACGACGTGCACCGCGATGATTCCGTTGAGCGCGTGCAACCCACCGATGGTCAGGCCGAGCGGGGTGCTGACACCCGACGCGTCAGTGGACGCCTCGGCCAGCATGGCGATCAGCGGCTGGAGGAGGACGAGGCCGATCGGCAGGATCGCCAGTCCGATGAGCTTTCCCGGCGCCTTCGCCAGCGCGGCGAACAGGGCGGTGAGCACTGTGAGAATCGGGATGACCGCCATGCCGTTGACGCTGTGCAGCGCGTACGCGTCCTCGCCGGCGGGTCTGGTGAAGCCGCCCACGGCGGCGAGAACGAACTGCACGGCGAACGCGACGAGCAGCAGGGCGCTGACGATGACGAGAGCCTTGCGCATGGGTTACCTCCTAGAGGTGCGCCGAGGCGAGGGCCTGGGCGACGTGATCGGTGGCCGTGATCGCCCCGTACGCGACCAACCGCACGAGGTCGGCGTCCGCGGGGTGGGACAGCCGCCAGAGAGCGACGTCGCCCGGGCTGATCGCGCTGGGCGCGAACGCCGCCAGCAACGCGATCCGCGTTCCGATGCGGTCCGCGCCCGGCACGTCCCGGACCAGGTCGACGGCCCAGTCCGCGGGCCGGGCCGGGAACCGCCCGTCCTCCCAGCGCACGGTGGCCGTGACGGTCTGGCGCGCCACGTCGCCCAGCAGGTCTTCCCCACCCCGGGTGGCGGCGTTTCGCAACGACGCGTAGGCGACGCCCACCGGGCTGTCCCCCGCCCAGGCGGGAGGTGATGCCGTCGCGTCGGCGTCGAGGAGCGGGAGGCTTCGGCCGGGCTCCTTCGGCTCCCGGGCCGCCTTGGCGTAGAGCCGGCCTCCGACCGAGCGCACCAGTGGGGAGCGTTGCAGGCCGGCGGGGAGCAGATCGGGGTCGAGCAACGCGGAGACGACCCGGTTGACGAAGTGGAAGGCGAGCAGGGTGCCGGTGATCTCCGGGCCGTGCGGACTGGTCCAGTCGGTGGCTCTGGGGCTGCGGCTCGCCTGCGCCCAGCGGACGAGCTGGGCGTGCCTCGGCTCGGCGGGCGTCTCGCCCCGGGCGACGGCCTCGGCCAGCTTCGGTGCGCCCAGCGCGTGCAGCAGCAGCACGTGGGCGTCGACGCAGAACTGACAGCGGTTGGCCCGGGACACCGCGGCCGCGACGAGTTCGCGGTCGACCCGGGGCGCGTCCCCGGCGAGCAACGCCTCCCGCATCAGCGCCCAGGTTGCGGCCAGCACCTCCGGCACTGCCGAGAGCGCCTGGAAGGTCGGCAACGGCCCGAGGAAGTCGTCGCGCATCTGTTGGTAGACGGCCGCGGTTCGGCCGGTGGCCGCCCTCGTCGGCGCGGGGGTGAAGAAGCGGTATGTCATGGGCTCGATGCTTGTTCCGGCGGGCCGGGAAAACGTCGTGCCGCCGCAGACACTTGTCCCGCCGCTCATACCGCGTCCGTGGTACGCCGCAGGTACCACGCGCGCGGGATGCTCCACCGACGGCGGCCGTTCTACAGTGCGACCATGCGCCGCGACCTCCCGTACGCCCTCGGCGGTCTCGCCCTCGGCGTCCTCCTGCTCGGCAACGCCGTGCTCACCCCGGACGCCGCGACGGTCGAGGTGCTCGACGTCGCTCTGGTCCTGGCCACTGTCGTGGCCCTGGCGGCGTGCCGGCGCTACCCGGTGGTGGCGCTGGGCGTTGCCACCGTCGCCATGCTGGCCGTTCACGTCCGGGTGCACCCCGGGGTGTCCGCCGCGTTCCCCGTGCTCTGCGCTGTCTACGTCAGCGCCTGGCAGGGACACCGGTCGGCCGCCGCCGTGGCGAGCCTCGCCTTCCTCGGTAGCTTCCTGGCCCGCGACATCTCGATGGCGCCGGCCGGCCGACCAGGCCAGCTGGTCGCCGAGCGGACGGCCCTGCTGCTCGGCTGGTTCGTGGCGGCCAACGTCGCCGGGCTCGTCGCGCGGCAGCGCCGGGCGTACCTGGAGCAGGTCGAGCAGCGGGCGATCGAGGCCGAACGCACCCGCGAGGAGATGGCGTTGCGGCGCGCCGGGGAGGAGCGCCTGCGCATCGCCCGCGACCTGCACGACTCCCTGACCCACAGCATCTCGGTGATCAAGGTGCAGGCGGGGATCGCCGTGCACCTGGCCCGCAAACACGGCGAGGAGCCGTCGGCCACTCTGCTGGCGATCCAGGAGGCCAGCGGCGCCGCGATGCGGGAACTCCGCACGACCCTCGACGTCCTCCGCGCACCCACCGACGGCGATCGGGTCGGGTTGGCCCGGGTGGACGAGCTGGCCGAGCGCACCCGGGCGGTCGGCGTACCGGTGCAGGTGACAGTCACCGGCCAGCGCTGGGACCTGCCCGACGAGGTCGACCAGGCCGGGTTCCGGGTCATCCAGGAGGCGCTAACCAACGTCGCCCGCCACGCCGGCCCCGCGACCGCCCACATCGAGGTGGAGTACGCCCCGGCGGAGCTGACCGTCGCGGTCACCGACGACGGTCAGGCGTCGCCGGCCGAGCCGCTGACCCCGGGCGTGGGCCTGCGCGGCATGCGGGAGCGAGTCAGCGCGCTAGGCGGCACGCTGCGGACCGCCGCGCACGACGACCACGGGTTCACCGTACGGGCCACCTTCCCGCTGGACGGCCCGCGATGACCGTCGGCTGCCCGGAGGAGCCGCGATGATCCGGGTGCTGCTCGCCGACGACCAGGCCCTGATGCGAGCCGGCTTCCGGGCACTGCTCGACGCCGAGGACCACCTGGAGGTCATCGGCGAGGCGACCGACGGAACCTCGGCCGTGCACCTGTCGCGGTGTCTGCGCCCGGACGTCGTCCTGATGGACGTGCAGATGCCGGGCCTCGACGGCATCGAGGCCACCCGGCGTATCGCCGCTGATCCCGACCTCGCCGCGATCCGCGTTCTCATCCTGACCAACTACGGCCTCGACTCCTACGTGTTCGCCGCCCTCCGGGCGGGCGCCAGCGGCTTTCTCCTCAAGGACGCCGACCCCGCCGACCTGCTGCACGCCGTCACCGTCGTCGCGCGCGGTGACGCGCTGCTCGCGCCGACCGTCACCCGCACACTGATCAGTGAGTTCGTGGCGGGCCCACCGCCGGCCGTGCCGACGGCAGGACGCGACGTGCTGACCGCCCGGGAGCAGGAGATCGTCGAGTTGGTTGCCCGCGGGCTGACCAACGACGAGATCGCCGCGCGCATGGTGATCAGTCCGCTGACCGCCAAGACACACGTCAACCGGGCGATGACGAAGCTGCACTGCCGCGACCGGGCCCAGTTGGTCGTGTGGGCGTACGAGTCGGGGCTGATCACGCCGCGTCGGCGGTGATCGCGGTCCGCGAGAGCGGAGTCGATCACCCCCCTTGGGAACATGAGGGCGGGTCGACGCACTAGCATTGCCGCCGTCCGCGACGGCTCTGCTGAATCGAGGCGACATGCGTTGGCTCCGTCGATTGCTGGGCGGTAGGCGAGTCCAGCTCGACCCGGGACGCCAGCAGGCGCTGCTGCACGACGTCCAGTCCCGGTACGGTCCCCACGCGCGGATCCGGTTCAACGAGCAGGTCGAGGCGCTCACCGGTTCGCTCGACAGTGACGACGGCCTGGTGGTGGCGACCCGGATCGTGAGTCAGGTCGCCGATGAGGCCCACGTGGACCTTCAGGCGCAGGCCCAGGAGATCCACCGACGGACGGGCCGGCGACTGCTGGTGCACCGCCGTAACTACCGGCCGCTGTGGAAGGAGGCGGGCCCGGCCCTGCGCTGGCCGCTGTTCGCGTTGCCGTGCGGCTTCCACCCGTACGCGCAGGTGGCCGCCGCCGTCACTGTGGTCGGCAACCGGGCGCCCCGGCTCGACCGGGTGACCGACCCGAACCCGCTGGTGACCCGTGTGTTCGAGGTGCTCGACCTGACCACCTCCGGCTGGGAGTACGGCCGGGTGCGGGTGGACGCCGACGCCGCCACCCTGGCTGATCGACTGATCGTCAGTGCCGGGCAGGTCCTCGCGGCCATGGACGATCCACCGCGACTGCCGCCCGCGGTCCGGGAGCTGATGCGGCGCAACAACACCGTCGCTGTGCACGATCCGGCCGGCCCACGGGCGGTTGGCGGGATCAACCTGGGCGCGCGGATGCGGGAGGCGTTCCTGGTCTGAGCGCCCTCGGGCACTACTGCTCGGGGCGTCGACGCGCGAGATGCACGATGACGTCGGCGGAAAGCTCGACCCGCTCGGGCAGGATCCGCTCGATCCGACTGAAGAATTTCTCCTGTTTCGAGGTCGGCAGCTCGAGATACGCCGAGATCGTCGACAGATGCCCGATGTAGTCGCGCGCACTCATCGTCAGCCGACGCTCGATGACGGTCTGCTGCACATCGGTGAACCAGACGGACCGTTGGAGTTCCGTGCCGGGCCACTGCATGGCCTGCCCCGGGGGCGTGCCGGGAGAGGGAATCTCGTCGCTCTCCAGGAAGGGTGCCCGGGCGGCGCGGACAACGTCGGCCAGCGCCGGGTCAACCAGCTGGGTCGGCCCACCGAACGAGGCGAACACGCCGCCGGGTTCCAGCAGCGTGGCCACCCGTGACCATCGCCCCTCCGGTTGTGTCCAGTGCAGAGCCGCCGCCGCGTAGGCCAGGTGGTACCTGGCGCCCGGCCGCAGGTCCTCGAACGCGGCCCGCACGGTCTCGACGCCTGCTGGCACGTGCTTACGCAGCTCGGCGAGCATGGCCCCGTCCGGCTCGGTCGCTGTGACAGTGACGCCCGCTCCGGCGAACAGCCGGGTCGCCTTGCCGGTTCCGGCGCCGATCTCCAGGGCAGTTCGAATGGGCTGGCCCGCGTACGTCAGCACCAGGTCGACAAGCTCGGCGGGGTACCCCGGTCGGTACCGTTCGTACTGTTCCGCCACCATCCCGAAGCTCAGTGCGCGAGCAGGCATGCCGCCAATCCTGTCACCACTCGCGTCGGTGATGCCCCATGCGAGCGCATCCGCTGACGAGTAGATCCTGACTCTGGGGCTTACGGCTGCGCTGATCGCCTACACCGCTGAACTCGAGCATGCGCGTTGGCTGGCACGGCACGTCGATGTAGGCGACCGACGTGACCGGGCCCGTCCCAACTGGAACAGGCCCGGTCACGCTCCCCCGAGCAGGATTCGTTGCCGTCAGCCCCCGATCGCGATGGCGAAGATGTGCATGGTCGGCACGTTCGTGGCGGGCCGGGCGCTGATGTTGGGCAACACGACCGAGGCCACCGCCTTGCTCTGCAACGCGACACCCACGTAGTAGACGCAGGCGGCGGTGGCCTGGCGGACGTTGTTGGGCCGGTTCTGGTACGCGGACACGATGGCCGCGGTGCCCCCGGAGTGCGGCCCGCCGTACCAGTCGGGCGTGCTCAACGTGAACGTCTGGCGGGTGCCGTCGGCGTACACCACGGTGCCGGTCCCCGACACCGCGCCGTAGGTGCCGGTCAGCAGGAAGCCGAGCGTGCTGCCGGTGCCGGTCACACCGATCGTCTGGCCCGAGGCGATGGCGTTGTCGGCGGCCCCGGAGCTGACGTTGGGCCAGCGGAAGGTGACCCCGTTGCGGCTCACCGGGCCGCCCGGACTCGCACCGGCCTGCGCCAGGGCCTGCGCGGAGAGCGAGGCCCCGCCGCCGTCGAAGTTGCCGACGTTGGTGTTGCTGTCGCTGGTGATGCCGACGTTGCTGAAGCTCTGCTCCAGCGTCGGTGTGGTGGCGCCGGAACTGGTGACCCGGTAGGTGCGTCCGGCCTGCACTGTGACGTCGATCAGGTCGGACTCGATCCGGGTGGTCCGGGCCGCCGTACCGTCGGCGGTGTCGACCACAGTGACGGTGCCGGTCAGGATCCGGGAACGCAGGCGGACGGTGCCGGCCCGGTCCGGTCGGATGAGGATCTCGGTGGCCGCACCGCTCGCCCAGGTGATGCCGACCGTGTGCCCGCCCCGACCGCGCAGGCCGGTCACGCGCCCGCCCGGCCAGGCCGGCGGCAGGGCGGGCAGGACGTGCAGCTCGCCGGTGTGGCTCTGCAACAGCATCTCGGCGATGCCGGCGGTGGCGCCGAAGTTGCCGTCGATCTGGAACGGCGGGTGCAGGTCGAACATGTTGGGCGCGAGTCGCGCGGTGGTGGCGAGGTAGCGGATCAGGTCGTGGGCCCGCTTGCCCTCCTCCATCCGAGCCCAGAAGTTGATTTTCCAGGCCAGTGACCAGCCCGTGCCGTCGTCCCCGCGCAGCGCCAGGGTCCGCCGGGCGGCCTCGAACAGCTGCGGGGTGCCGCGCTTGGTGATCTGGTTGCTGGGTGCCAGCCCGTACAGGTGCGAGATGTGCCGGTGGTTGGGCTCGGTCTCCACCCAGTCGTAGAGCCACTCCATGACGTTGCCGCGCGAGCCGATCTTCATGGGTGGGAGCCGGTCCCGGGTTGCGCGAACCTGCGCCCGGAAGGTGCTGTCCACGTCGAGGATCTCGCTGGCCCGGGCGCACGCGTCGAACAGGTCCCGCAGGATCTGATTGTCCATTGTGGGGCCGGCGCACACGCTGGCGTTCGAGTGGTGGCTGAGCTCCGGCGAGTTCGACGGGTTGGTCACCAGGTAACCGAGGGTCGGCTCGGTCACCAGGGTGTTGAGGAAGAACTGCGCCGCGCCCTTCATGGCCGGGTAGTTCGTCCGCAGGAACTCGATGTCGCCGTTGAACAGGTAGTGGTCCCAGATCAACGTGGACAGCCAGGCGCCGCCGGTCTGCCACATGCCCCAGAACGCGCCGTCCACCACCGCTGTGGCCCGCCACGCGTCGGTGTTGTGATGGGTGACCCAGCCACCGGCCCCGTACTGCACCTGGGCGGTCCGCGCTCCGGCCACGGCGAGATCTCTGACCATGTCGAAGACCGGGCCGTGGCACTCGGCCAGGTTGGTGGTGTTGGCCGGCCAGTAGTTCATCGGCAGGTTGGCGTTGATCGTGTACTTCGAGTCCCACGCCGGGGCCAGCGAGTCGTTCCAGATGCCCTGGAGGTTGGCCGGCTGCGTGCCGGGCCGCGACGACGAGATCAGCAGGTAGCGGCCGTACTGGAACAGCAGCGTGGAGAACTGCGGGTCGTTGACGCTGTTGTGTTGGGCGATCCGGACATCCGTCGTCTGGTCGGCCGCGGACGTGCGGCCCAGGTCGAGAGTGACCCGGCCGAACAGCGCCTGGTAGTCGGCCACGTGCCGGCTGCGCAGCTGGTCGTAGCTGCTGGCCCGCGCGGCGGTGAGGCGCTGGCGGGCAATGCCCTGGTAGTCGCCGCCGACGTTGCGGTAGGTGACGTAGCTGGAGCCGATGGAGATCAGCAGGGTCACGCTGTTGGCGTTGGTCACCCGCAGGGTGCCGCCGGAGCTGGACACGCTACCGCCGCTGACTGTCGCGTTGGCCAGTGCCAGGAAACGGACCGCGCCGGTGACACCCTCCATGTTCCCGGAGACGCCGTCGAGGCCGATCGTGGTGCCGTCCGGGCTGGACACCGTGGTGCGCTGCGGGCTGTCGAACGTGGCGGTGAAGCTGATCGAGCCGGTCCGGTCGGCGGTCAGTCGTATCGCGATGACCTGGTCGGGCGCGCTGGCGAACACCTCCCGCTGGTGACGAACGCCGTTCAGCACGTACGACGTCGTGACGGTGGCGGTGGTGAGGTCGAGCGTGCGGTCGTACTGTGACGCCCCACTGGCGGAACCGAAGGCGAGCCGGAGGTTGCCGACGGTCTGGTAGGCGAGCTGGCCGCCGGGGTTGCCCATCATGGTCTGGTTGATCAGATCCTGGGCCTGGGTCCACTGGCTCGCGTTGACCAGCCGCCGGATCTCCGCGAGCGCTCCCGCGCCTCTGGGGTTGCTGGGGTCGTGCGGCCCACCGGCCCAGACGGTGTCCTCATTGAGCTGAAGTCGCTCGGTGTCGACGTTGCCGAAGACCATGGCGCCGAGGCGGCCGTTACCGATCGGCAGCGCCCGCAGCCAGTCCGTCCCGGCCCCTTCGTCGTACCAGAGGGCGAGGTCCCCGGCGGCCAACACCTGCGGCGGCGCCGCCGAGTCCGCTCGTGCCACGGCGGTCCAGGGCACCGGCAGGAGAGCACCGCCCGCGCCGGCCGCGCCGACCTTGAGGGCCTGCCGTCGGGTCAGGTCTGACATCGATCCTCCAAACGGTGACCAGTCCGGCCACCCCGAAGCGTGACAACTATGGGACTCGACATGGGGATCCGCTTGGTGGGGCCAACCGGGACCCTGCCTGAGCAGGCCGACGCCGGGCCTTGGCGCGCCAGACATCTGATGTGTTTCGGGAAGGTTACTCCGGAGCCACAGAATAGGCAACGGTCGATTGATGGGGGAACGCTGTGCCCCCATGCCCGGTCAGCAAGACGCAGAGGCCGGTGAGCAGCGGCGCTCCGACGCGGCACAGCCCGACGATCCGCCAGAATCACGTCGACGACTGCCAACCCGGACGGCCATACATCAGATGTACGGGTGGCGGCGCCGAGTCAACTGCGCACCACCCCCGAATGCACCCCGTTCGGCATTCCGGCGGAGATCGGCGACCAGGTCCGCTGTCGCGACCACTGAGCAGCGGCTCCCGTACGCAATCGGGTTGTTCTCTGCCGGCGCACGAGTGACCATGGGCGGCATGGCGGGAGCTCGGGGGTGAGGTCGCCTCTTCAGGGTGGACTGCCGCCCGGCGGCGCGGTGGTGGTCGGGGCCGTCGTGGAGATCGCCTGCGACGAGTCCGGATTCTCGGGTACGAACCTGTTGCACTCGACCGCCCCGGTGATCACGCACGCGAGCGTCGACCTGGCCGTCGACGAGGCGGTCGCGCTCATCACCGCCCTGCGGTCCGGGTTCCGGTTCGCACCGCACGAGCTCAAGTCCGGCCGGTTCCTGCGCGGCTCCGGTGCACAAGAGGCACTGGAGTGGTTCCTGGCGGCGCTGGCCGGCCGCGCGCACGTCCACCTCATCGACAAGGAGTTCTTCCTCGTCAACCGGATCGTGGACTTCCTGCTGACCGAGCCGTCGTACGCGGCGGGCACCCGCCTGGCCCGCGAGCACCACTCGGCGGCCCTCGCCCTGCACGAGGCCGGGCGCTCGGCCGGCGGCGACTGGGGCGCCTTCCTGTCGGCGTTCGTCGACCTGGTCCGGATGAAGCGGCGGCTTCCGGTCGAGCAGACCGTGCAGCGGTTCTTCCAGGCCCGGGACGCGCTGCGGCGACACGGCGTCGGCACGGTGGCCGACGCCGTCCTCGACGGGCTCAGCCCGAGCCACGTGCGCGCCGTGGTGGCCAGGCTCGACGTCGACGACCGCACGGTCCCTCCGCCGCTGGAACCGCTGCTACCGGCGCTGGCGGAGACGGTCCTGTCCTGGAGCGGCGGCCAGCGGCAGGTGCTGGTGACCCACGACGAGCAGAGCGCCCTGACCGCCGACCGACTGACCCGCCTCCAGCGGGTGTTGGCCGTCGACGGCCACCCACCGTCGACCGGCGTCGACCGGGCCGGGGCGTTGCCGAACGGGGTGTCACCCCTGGCGGGGCTGGTGATGGTCGACTCCCGCGACGATCCGCGTGTGCAGGTCGCGGATCTCCTCGCCGGAGTGGCCCGGCGGATGCCCGGCATCATCGACGACGCGCTCCGTCAGCCGCCGCCTGCTCCCGCAGTGTGACGGGCAGCCGGGTCACGATCGGCACGGGCTCGGAGGACTTGCGTGGTCGCCGAGTCGGCGGGAAAGAACGCCTCGACGGCCAGCCCGGCGACTGTGACATCCCGGGGCGTGCCGAAGAGGGTCGTGGTGCTGACGAATGACAGCTCCTGGTCACCGTGCCGGTATCGCAGCGGGACGAGAACACGGGAGAGGGCATCGCCGACCGGTGTCGTGTCGACGTCGCCACCGGGATAGCCGCGAAGCTCCTCGTGCAGGTCGTACAGGATCGGGTCGTTTGTCGACGCCGCCTGCTGGTGCAGCCGTTTCAGCAGGTGGGCACGCCACTCGGGCAGGTTGACGATGCGCGGCGCCAGACCGTCCGGGTGCAGGCTGAGGCGCAGCACGTTGATCGGTGGGGTGAGCAGATGCGGCTGCGCGTCCATGGTGAACAGGGCGACGGCAGGGTTGGCGTCGACAAGGTGCCATTGCTGGTCCACGAGCAGCGCGGGGTACGGGCGGTGACCGTCGAGGATCTGCCGTACGGCGGCACGTACCGGTGCCAGCTCGGGGTCGCTCAGCTCGTGGCGCGGGTAGGCCGGAGCGTAGCCGCCGGCCAGCAGCATCGTGTTGCGCTCGGCCAGCGGCATCTCCAGGTGTTCGGCCAGCCGCAGGATGAGGTCGGGGCTCGGCCGGGATCGCCCGGTCTCGACGAAGCTCAGATGCCGGGTCGACACTCCCGCCTCGATCGACAGGTCGAGCTGGCTCATGCCGCGAGTTCGGCGCCAGTCACGCAGCAGCTCCCCCACTGGTCGCCCGGGTCGGGTCGAGATCATCACTCACCGACCCTAGTTCCGCGCCGGCACCCGGGCCATTACCTGCGAGGTAATCGACAGCCCACCAGGACAGCGGAGATAGTGCGTCCGGCACGACCGATCCGGTGCCACGACCCGGGCAGAAGACCAGACGCAAAGGACAGGCAGTCATGACCGCGTACGCAATCGCACACCTCCGCAAGGCACCCGTGCACGCCGAGGTGCTGACCTACCTGGAGCGAATCGATGCCACCCTCGCGCCCTTCGCGGGCCGGTTCGTCGTCCACGGCGGCGCCGTCGACGTCCTGGAGGGCGACTGGCCGGGCGACGTGGTCGTCATCGAGTTTCCCGACCTGACCCAGGCCCGCTCCTGGTACCAGTCCAGCGACTATCAGGAGATCAAGCCCTTGCGGACGAGGCACCTCACCGGCGAGGTGATTCTCGTCGACGGAGTCGAGCCCGGCCACGACTCGTCGCGGATGGCCGCGGCCCACCCCGACGCCACCCAAACGAAAAGCCCCCCCACCCAAGGCAGCCGG
>NZ_JBEXGE010000063.1:0-19814 GCF_040607155.1 Micromonospora sp. NPDC005324
CTGGCTTTACAAGCACCCTGTTGAGTTCTCAAAGAACAACCACACACCGACCAGAAGCCCCACCACAGTGGAACCCCAACCGGGGCTTTCGAACCGCGTCCCCGCCGCTCTCGCGCCGGGCACTTTTACTACGTTACCTCACCGTCTTCGCCGTGTCAAACCGTGTGTCCCGGTCTGTCATGCTTCGTACGGGTCAGCGCCGGCGCACTCACGCAGCAGCGAACCGCTGCGTCAGGTCGTCGGATTCGGCAGACCGGCCGCTGCGGTTTCCCGCAGTCTCGCCCGGTTCCCTGCCGGTCGTGAACCTTACCCGGTCGGCTTCGCCGCACCAAATCCGCCTCGCGGCCGATCCGGCAAGCCCCGCCCGGACCGCGTCTCCCAGGAGCGAACCCTGCTTGACCCGGTTGCCAACCCGTTTCGGTGCTCCAAGACTTTCGTCCCGTTTGCCCCGTTCCGCGCTGGCAGAGAGAAAGTTACGCGTCTGCGGGATTGATCGTCAAATCCACAGGCAGCGGCGCGCGTCACATTCGCCCACTCGAACGGTCTTCCCAGGTCAGACCACTTCCGTTAGCAACGGGGGCTCGGCGGCCACCAGCAGTACCGGCCCCGACCGGCCTGATCGGCAGGAGCGGCGGCGGCGATCAGGACGTCCGCCGCCGGGCGGCGAGCCAAGCCCGGACCCCGAGGACGCCGGCGGTGCTACCGATTGCCAGGGATGCGGCGATCAGCAGCGCGTGCACCCACAGGAAGCTGGTGGCTGTTCCTTCGGCGACTGTGCCGGACGCCCAGGACCGCGGGTCCTGCCAGATGGCCACCGCGAACCTCGGCCAGATCACCCAGGTCCAGACGCCGACTCCGACCAGGAAGAGACTCCACCCTCGCGACAGCACCATGGCAGCCGAGTATGCCAGCGCACCTGTTCAGCGGGCCGGCGGCGGGAGAGCTACGCACTGCGTCGGCACCTGCCTCCCCCCTCCCGGCGCCATCCCGCGCGGGTAATCTGAGGCCGTGGTCCGGACGGGCAACTGCGCAGCCGAGGCGGTCGACCTGGTCGACGGCCAGTTCCTCGGTGCCGTGCCCGAGATCCCGACCAACTCCGGCGATGGCCGTGAGCAACTTCTGAACGTCCTCCGTGCCGGTGGTCTGCGGTTTCGCGCCGGCGCGCGATGGCGGGCGACTCGCTGAGTCGATCCCGCTGACCGAGCAGGGCTGCCAGCCCTTCTTGGCGCGCGCCCACGCGTGACCCACCTTCGGATACGAGAGGCACCACCATGTCCGTCGCACGAATGCTCACCGGCGACCGGCCCACCGGCCGCCTGCACCTCGGCCACTACGTCGGCAGCATCGCCAACCGCATACGGCTGCACCGGCGCTACGAGAGCTTCTTCATCATCGCCGACCTGCAGATGCTCACCACCCGCAACCGCCGGGAGGACATCGAGCAGGTCTCCGGCAACGCCCGGGAGATGGTGACCGACGTTCTCGCGGCCGGCGTCGAACCGGACCGGGCCACCTTCTACCTCCAGTCGGCCATCCCCGAGGTCGGCGACCTCAACACCCTCCTGCAGAACCTGGTGACCGTGCCCCGGCTGGAACGGGTGCCCTCGCTCAAGGACATGGCCCGCGACGCCGGCAAGGAGGAGATGCCGTACGGGCTGCTGGGCTATCCGGTGCTCCAGGCCGCGGACATCCTCTGCGTCAAGGGGGAGGTGGTTCCGGTCGGCCGGGACAACGCCGCACACGTCGAGGTGACCAGGGAGATAGCCCGGCGGTTCAACCACCTGTACGGCCCCGTCTTCCCGGCGCCCGAGTTGATCCCGGCTGACACACCGAGCCTGGTGGGGACCGACGGCGCCGCCAAGATGAGCAAGAGCCGGGGCAACGCGATCGCGCTCTCCGACGACGCGGCGACGGTGCGGCGCAAGGTGCTCGGCATGTACACCGACCCGAACCGGGTGCGGGCCGACGTGCCGGGCACTGTGGAAGGTAACCCGGTCTTCGCGTACCACGAGGTCTTCAATCCGGACCGCGACGAGGTGGCCGACCTGGCCCTGCGGTACCGCGCCGGGCGGGTGGGTGACGTGGAGGTCAAGGAACGGCTGATCGTCGCGCTGGAGGCGTTCCTGGCACCGATCCGGCAGCGCCGGGCCGAGATCGAAGCCGACCGGGGCCTGGTCGACCGACTGATCGTCGAGGGCACGGAACGGACCCGCCAGGAGGTACGCCAGACGATGCTCGAGGTACGCCGCGCGATGGGGCTGACCGGCGCGTACCAGCAGGTGCGGCGGCGGGCTGAACGGAGCCGAGTGGACCGCCGACCGATATAGCGCAGAATGCGAGAATGAGGAGGATTCTCGGCGTTCATCCGGTGCCGGCCGGGGTGACGCACCGGACCACGATGTTCGAGATCTTCTTCGATCTGGTCTTCGTCTTCGCGCTCACCCGGGTCATCACGTTCATGGCGGGGTCGCCAGGCGCGCTCACCCTTGCCCAGGGGCTACTCCTGCTGCTCCTGCTGCTGTACTCCTGGTCGCCGTACATCTGGGTGGGAAACCTGGTCCGGCCGGACGTCGGCCCGGTCCGCGCGGTCACCCTGGTCGCGATGGCGGCGATCTTCGTGGCCGCGCTGGTGTTGCCGGACGCGTGGCAGCAGAGCCCGGAACTGTTCGATGCGCCGTTGACTCTCGCCCTGGCCTACGTGGTCGGCCGGGCCGTGCAGCTCGTGATTCTGTTCTGGGCGAGCGCGGAGAACCCTCCGCTGCGGTCGACGCTGCGGTTCTTCACAGTGCCTGTCGTGCTGGGCTGGGTCCCGCTGATCATCGGCGCCCTGCTCGGCGGTGCCGCCCAGACGGCGCTCTGGACTGTCGCGTTTCTGCTGAACATCGGCGGCGCCCGGATCGCTTCCACCTTCCGGCCGTGGCAACTGCGCAGCGTCGACCACTTCAGCGAGCGCTTCGGCCTGGTGCTCATCATCGCGCTGGGCGAGTCCCTGATCTCTGCCGGCGCGGGCTCGAGGGCGATGGCACCGGTCGGCTCCGCCCTACTGGCCGCACTGCTCGGCCTCACCTGCACTGTGTGCCTGTGGTGGCTCTACTTCGATCGGCTGGCGCCCGCCGCCCGGGATGCCGTCAGCAACATGCCTGGTGACCGACGGGCCAGCGTGGCCGGCGACGCGTACGGCCTCGGGCACTCCACGCTGATCATCGGCGCCATTTACGTCGCGCTCGGCATCGAGGAGGTGATCGCCCAGCTCACCCAGGAGTCCGCGCACCCCGGCCGGCTGGGCTGGGAGGCCGCCACCGCGCTCTACGGCGGCGCCGCCCTCTACCTGCTCAGCAGGTTGGCCTTCCGCCGGCTGACCGTTGGCGCGGTGTACCCGGCGCAGGTCGTCGCCGCGCTGCTGGCACTGGCCCTGCTGCCGATCGGCAGGTCCCTGCCGCCACTGGCGGCGCTCGCAGTGCTGACCGCCTTCCTGGTCGGAGTGACCTGGTTCGAGCGACGGATGGACCGACGCGACGAACGACCCGAGTCGGCACAGCGGCGCCTCCCGTGAGCACGGTCGGACAGCTCGGTCGCGAAAATCCTGCCGCGCCGTGTCGATATCCCCGGCCCGCGTTCGTCGTCATGCTGTACGGCGACCCGCCGCACCGAGAGGAGCCGAAACGTGAAGTACATGCTGCTGTTCATGAGCCCCATGGTTGACGGGGAGGTCGTCGACAACGGGTGCAGCTTCGAGGACTGGATCCGCTACGACCGGGAGATGAAGGACGCCGGGGTCTGGGTCTCCGGGCACCCCCTGCAGGACCTGACCACCTGCACCACTGTGCAGGTCGGCCCGGACGGCGAGCGCACGATCACCGACGGGCCGTTCGCCGAGACCCGAGAGCTGCTCGGCGGGTACGACGTCATCGACGTGCCCGACCTCGACGCCGCGCTGGACTGGGCGGCCCGCAGTCCCGGAGCCATCGGCACCGGATCGGTCCAGGTCCGTCCGATCTTCGAGATCGACATGCAGGGGTGACCGTGCCGGCCGAGGGGGCGGCCGTCGGGTCGTCGGTGGAGGCGGTGTTCCGGGAGGAACGCGGCCGACTGCTCGCCTCGCTCGTGCGCCGCTTCGGCGACCTCGAACTGGCCGAGGAGGTCACCTCCGAGGCCATCGAGGCGGCGCTGACGCACTGGCCGACCGATGGCGTCCCGAGACGGCCGGGCGCGTGGCTGCTCACCACGGCTCGGCGTCGGGCCGTGGACCGGCTGCGTCGGGACCGGGTGCTGGCGACCAGGCTCGCCGTACTGCAGGCGGAGGCCGAGCGGGCCGATCACGCGCCGCCCGCCGACGGGGACCGCGACCTGCCCGACGACCGGTTGGCGCTCTTCTTCACCTGTGCGCACCCGGCCCTGGCCCCGCAGGATCGCGGCGCCCTCACCCTGCGGTTCCTGGCCGGCCTCACGACCACCGAGGTCGCGCGGGCCTTCCTGGTGCCGCCCGCCACCATGGCCCAACGACTCGTCCGCGCCAAACGGAAGATCCGCGACGCGCGCATCCCGTTCCGGGTGCCCGGCCCCGACGAGCTGCCCGGACGCCTGCCCACTGTGCTCCAGGCCGTCTACTCGGTCTTCACCGAGGGGTACGCGGCCAGCTCCGGCCCGGACCTGCAACGGATCGACCTGGCCGAGGAGGCCATCCGGCTGGGCCGGATCCTGCGTCGGCTGCTACCGGCCGAGCGGGAGGTCGCCGGGCTGCTCGGCCTGATGCTGCTGGTCCACGCCCGACGGGACGCGCGTACCGGGCCGGACGGCGCCATGATCCTTCTCGACGACCAGGATCGGGGACGCTGGGACCGGCCCATGATCGAGGAGGGGCGCGGCCTGGTGGTGGTCTCGCTCACCGGCCGAGCGCCCGGCCCGTACGGCGTGCAGGCCGCCATCGCCGCGCTGCACGACGAGGCAGCCGACGTGGCCAGCACCGACTGGCCGCAGGTGGTGGCCCTCTACGACGTGCTTCTCGGTCTGGTGCCCTCACCGATCGTGGCGCTCAACCGGGCCGCCGCGGTCGCCATGCGGGACGGGCCGGCGGCCGGGCTCGCGCTGCTCGACGAGCTGGCCGACGAACCTCGGCTGCGCGGCCACCACCCCTATCCGGCGGCGCGGGCCGACCTGCTGCGCCGGCTCGGCCGGTACGACGAGGCCGCGGCCGCTTACCGCAGCGCGCTGACACTGGTCGGCACAGAGCCGGAACGCGCGTACCTGCTCAGCCAGCTGAGAGCCGTCACGACCGAGTGAGCTGTACCCTTCCCGGGTGAATCTGCCTCTGCCTCCCGGGCCGTTCGCCGCGTACCTGTTCGACTGCGACGGCACCATCGTCGACTCGATGCCGCTGCACTACCTGGCCTGGCAGCGGGCCCTCGAGGAGTGGGGCTGCGAGTTCCCGGAGGACCTCTTCTACGCCTGGGGTGGGCGGCCCACCGCCGACATCATCGTCGCGCTGAACGAGCAGCAGGGTCTGGCCATGCCGGTGGCGGCCGTCGTCGAGCGCCGGGAGAGCTACTACCAGGAGTTGCTACCGCAGCTCGCCGCCGTGCCCGAGGTGCTGGCTCACATCCACGACGCGCACCGGCGGGTCCCGTTCGCCGTCGTCTCCGGCAGCACCCGCGCGTCGGTCACCGCCTCCCTGGACGCGCTCGGCCTACTGGACCGGTTCGACGTGCTGGTCTGCGCCGACGACTACACCCGGGCCAAGCCCGACCCGGAGGCGTTCCTGCTCGCGGCGGAACAGCTCCGCGTACCCCCGGAGTCCTGCCTGGTCTTCGAGGACACCGACCTGGGCATCCAGGCCGCGACGGCGGCCGGCATGGCTTCGGTACGCGTGCCGCAGCAGCGCACGCCCTGACGTCTCAGGCCACCGTCAGCAGGAGCTTGCCCGAGTAGGACGTCTGCAGGCGCTGGTGCGCATCCCGCACCTTGCCCAGTGGGAACTTCTCCGCGACGTGCACCACGAACGGCCCGGCCTCGATGAGCTCGTTGAGGCGCTGCAACTGTCGAGGGCTCGATTCGCCGTCGTACGCGCGGACCATGACGCCCGGCCGCTCCTGCGGCTCCGGCTGCACCCCGTGCGCGAACGCGACCACTCCGCCGTCGGCCAGCGCCTCGGTGAGCCGGTCCAGCGTGGCGCCGCCGGCCATCGCCAGGATGGCGTTCACCCCACCCGGCGCCGCGTCCCGGATCCGGGCCAGCACGTCGGTCATCTCCCCGTGGCCGTCGAGGGACACGTCGGCGCCGAGCCGGGTCACCAGCGCGACGCCGTCCGCCCCGGACGCCACGGCGATCACGTTCAGCCCCTGCCGCTTCGCCAACTGCACGGCCAGGTGCCCCTGACCGCCGCTCGCACCGAAGATCAGCAACCAGGCGCCGGCCGACAGGCTGATCGCGTCGAGCCCGGCCAGCGCGGTCAGCGCATCGGTGGGCATGGCACCGGCGTGCTCGGCGGGCACACCGTCGGGCACCTTCGCCGCGTACTCCGCCCTGACCGACGCGTACTCGGCGTAGAAGCCGCCCTTTGGCCGCGTGGTGGCGGAGACGTAGACGAGGTCGCCCACCGCCAGGTTGGTCACCTTGCTGCCGGCCGCGATGACGGTTCCGGCACCGTCGGAGCCGGGCACGATCGGGAGTGCCGAGCCCTCCGGCACCAGCACACCCTGCCGCTCGTACACGTCCCACACCCCGACGCCGGCGCTCAGGACCCTGATCAGCACCTCATCGTCGGCGACCTGCGGGATCGGCAGCTTCCGCAGGGTGATCACCTCCGGCCCGCCGAACTCGTCCAAGGCCGCGGCCTGCATCCGCTCTGGCACATCCCCGTCAACCATGTGGATTCCCTCTCCGTGCCGGCGTCACCGTCGCAGCATGCCGGCTCGGGAACGGGCGTGGTTCGGAGCTGAGCGTCGTTCACCCACAAGGACGAACGCAGGCGCTCGGTGGGCCTCGCCGGGCGTAGCCGTGGTGGGCGCGGGAATGGCCGCGATCAGGAGGTTTGCGGCTCCGGCCCACGAAGCGCCTGCTCGACGGCGTCGCGGACGCGGGCGTCCTCGCGCGCCTTGCCCTGCGCCCGGTTGCGGCGTCGGAAAAGGTACGCCCCGACGAGCACGGCGATCAGCACGACGAGCAGCAGCACCAGCATCCAGGGCAGGGCCCAGCCGTGCGCGGTGACCTGGACCGGCTTGAGCGAGGTGGTGGAACCCGAGGCGTCGGTGAGCAGGGGTGTCACTGTCGCGGTCGCGGCCAGCGAGATGGCGGGAGCCACCCCGCGTACGGGGACCGACACGTCCCAGCTCTCACCCGGAAGCAGCTCCGGCGGAGCGGCCACGTCCTCGGCCCGCACCCGCAGCAGGCCGAACGGACCCGCGACGGTCACCGCCTGCTTACCGGACAGGGCCGCGTTGCCGACGTTGTGGACCTTGAAGGTGATGGTGGCGTCACCCTTGCTGAACGGGTTGGTCGGCCCGGCGTACGTGACGTGGAGGTTCTCGATCGCGAGGTTCGGCTTCAGCTCGCCGCCCACCCGCAACGTGATCCGGATGCCGAGGCGCCGGTCGACGTTGATCCCCTCAGCCTGGTCGGCCTGGGTCAGCGTGGTGAGGATGCCACCGACGTAGTCCCCGGGCGTGGCGTTCTGCGGAACACCGACAGTGAAGGGGACCTGGGCGGTCTTGCCAGGCTGGATCACCACACTGTCGGCGTTCGGCTTCACCCAGGCGCCGATCGCGATGGACTTCTTGTCCCTGGTGAGCAGGTCGAGCTGGCCGGCGTCGGTGGTGAAGCCGTCGGCCGCGTACACGGAGAGGGTCAGCGGCGCCGGGCCGCGGTTGGCCACGACCATGGCGTCCTCGACGGCACCGCCCGGGTTGACGTTGTAGCTGTAGCTGGAGCGGGCCTCGCCGTACCCGTTGGAGGCCGTCCGGACCGTCCAGGCGACGTTACCGTCCGCGGCCAGGGCGGGACCGGCGCCGACACCGAGGGCCGCGACGACGGCGAGCAGGGACAGTGCTGTCGTACGGAGGCGTGCGGCGGTCGTGGTCTTCCAGCGAGTTACGGACGGTTGCATTTCAAGTCCTTGTGGTGATCTTGGTAGTGGGTGGACCGGTGGCGGGGTAGGCCCCGAAGGTGCCTACCCCGCCGAATGGAACAGTCCGGTCAGCTGCTCAGTGCGGTGATCGTGAGGGTGGTGCGGTAGCTGCCCTTCGCGATGCTGTCCGGGATCTTCAGGTCCAGGTCAGCGCCGAGCTTGGCACCGCCACGCGGGTGACCCTGCGCGGCCGCGGCGAGCGCGCTGGAGACCGAGAGGCCCTTGCCCTGGTCGTCGAGGGACGACAGGACCGGGGCACCGGCCTCGGCGCCCGCGCCGGCGTCGAGCACGTACGGGTCCCAACCGAGGTAGGAGCCGGAGAACGTCTTGTCGGCGTCGGAGAAGTCGCCGACGTTGGCCGAGATCGACCACGGGGCAAGCGACCGGCGGCTGTCCGACACGAGGATCGGGTTGATCTTGCCGTTGGCCTGGAAGTAGGTGCCGTTGCGCTCCTGCGCGGTACCCAGGTCGACAAGACCGTTGTAGCCGTCGATCGTCCAGCCGAACTCGCCCGGAGCCGGGTTCGGCACGTTGACCTGGATGGCCTGGCCGTCACCGTGGAACGGGTGCACTGTGACGTTGTCGACGATCGAGCCGACCGGCTGGCCGTCCGGGGTGTTGACGCAGGAGAGGCCCTTCTCGACGGCCGCGTTCGGCGCCGCGCAGGTGCCGCTGCGGACGTTCGCGAGAACCAGCTTGTCGCCGCGAACCTGCACCTTGACGTAGCTGCGCACGTGCTCCTGGTTCTGCACGGAGTTGTACCAGTACTTGTTCGCGTCCAGCGGGTCCGGGCCGTTGCCACGGATGCCGGTGCCGGTGGCGTCCGGCTTCTTGATGTCGTAGTACTTCGAGCCGGAGGCCGAGTTGGCCGTCACGTAGATGACGCCACCCGGGCCGGGGAACACGTCGGCAGCACCCGGCGTCTCAGCCGGGTTCTCCTTCTGGCCGTTCTTGATGGAGTAGCTGCGCGAGTAGCTGTGGTCGTGGCCCTGGAGCACCATGTCGACGCCGAGGTTGGAGAACGCGGTGGTGAAGTCTTCCCGCCGCTGCTTGTTGTCGGTGTCGGTGGCGTGGCTGGCCGGCGAGTAGATGGAGTGGTGGTAGACCAGCACCTTCCACTTGGCCTCGGAGCCGTGCTTGTTGATGACGTCGGTGACGTACGCGACGTGCGCCGCGTCGCCGCCAGCGGAGCCGTCCGCCGGGTTGACGTAGCTGTTGCTGTTCAGGTCGATGAACAGCACATCCTTGTGGATGAACCAGTAGTCGCCGCCGGACCGGGTCGCCTGGTCCCCGTTGTAGTACTGGGCCGAGCGGTCGGTGTTCGGGGTGAAGTGGTGCTGCTCGTAGGACTTGCCGCCGACGTCGTGGTTACCGATGGTGGCGACGAGGGGGATCTGGCGCAGCTGGTCGGGGGCCAGGAACGAGGTCCACTGACCCTCGTCGTTGGCGCTCTCGACGTGGTCGCCGGCGGAGACCAGCAGCTCGGCGTTCGGGTTGGCCGCGGTGGCGACCTTCAGGGTGTCCTCCCAGCCGGCCTGGTCCTTCAGCCGGTCACCGGAGGAGCCGATCTGCGGGTCGCCGAAGAACAGGAAGTCGTAGTCGCCCTCGAAGTCCTGCGTCTTGAAGGCGTGCGCCGGAGACCAGCTGCCCTCGGCGCCGACCCGGTACGAGTAAGCCGTCTTCTCACGCAGGTTGCCGATCGTGGCGTGCCGGTTGAAGCCGGTGGTGGAGGTGTTCGCCGCACCGACGGCGTCGAAGCTGACCGCGCCGGCCGGGAACTCGCCGTTGACGATCTCGGCGGTCGGGGCGAGCTGGATCTTCTGCGCGGTGTCGGCGGAGGAGTACCAGCTCACGATGCGCTGGGTCTCGTTGGCGCCGACGCCGAGGACCACACCGGTGATCGTGGTGGACTCGGCCGCGCTCGCGGTGGCCATCAGGCCACTACCGAGGGCCGCGCCCATACCGAGGAACCCGGCTGCGACCCCGGCGACCAGGCGCCGCCGCACGAGCGCGGAGGCCCGTGTCGAGGTGCTCAATGTCATCGACATTGTTCCCTTTTCAAATAGAGAAATGGAATGTGCCTTCACCCGACGCTGGGGAAGCAATTCCACGCTTTCGCCGCCCGATGAACCGACCATGAACGTGATCTTGCGAAAGACTGCACGTCACGAACTACTTAGCCCTACTCATGATCCAGAAACGCGCTGCACAAACCAGATCAGCCCCATAATGGACACGCCCGCTGAAACAGCTCCGGTCGCCCGGAGGCCGGCTTTCGGCGCACGACGGCGTAGCACGAACAGCAACGGGAACACGACAGCGATAATCGTCAACTGAACGACCTCGATGCCGACGTTGAACACCAGCAGCGACCACAGCAGGGTCCACGACCACGCCTCGTCGATACCCAGGGCGCCCGCGAATCCCAGGCCGTGCACGAGGCCGAAGCAGAACACCACGCCGAGGCGGATCCAGCCGGCCCGATCCAGGCTGAAGTGACCGCGCCCGGCCGTCTCCAGGTCGGCCGCGCGCTCACCACGCCGCCAGATCCCCCACAGGTGCCAACCGGCGACGACGGCGATCGACAACGCGATGATCGGCTCCACGATCACCCCCGGCACCTCGACCAGGCCGAGCGCGGCGAGCATGAACGTCACCGAGTGCGCCAGTGTGAAGCTGGTGGCCGCGAGCACGATCTCCCGAAGCCGCCGCGACCCGGCGATGAGCGCCAGCAGGAACAGGATGTGGTCGATCCCGCTCAGCAGGTGCTCGGCACCGAGGAGGAAGAACTCGCCGAACCTCTCGTACCAGGCCTGCGCGGTCGAGAAGGACGGGTTGGCGGCGTCGAGCGCCGCACTGCCCGAACGGCCGTCGATCTCGTAGGTGACGATCGTCTTCGTGCCCTTGACGTAGCCCTCGCCATCCGGGAAGAGACCGCTGCGCACCACGTGTTCGTCGCCCCGCTCCGGGCAGGTCCAGTCGAGCAGCAGGTCCGCGTACGGCACGCCCTCACGCTCGCCGATCGTCGCGTCACCCACCTGGGTCGGCCGGCAGACCGCACCCCGGGAACTCACCGAGAGCCGGTCGGAGACGTATCCGAGAACGGCCGAAGCGTGACTCTTCAGTGCGGCGGCCTGAGCGGCGGTGTCATCCGCCTCGAACGCGGCGGTTCCCGCCTGAAAGAGCGGGTCGTCGTCGCCGGCATCGGCGGCGGACACGACGAGGAGGTCGTATTCGAGCTCCACCCCGGTACGAATGTGACCCTCATCTCCCGCTGCAATTTTCGCGTACACAGTCGACGAGAAGCCGTGCGCGGACGCCGATTCGGCGCCCAGAAACGGAACCACCACTGCGGCGAAACCGACAGCGGCGACGATAAAGGTACGGCGGATACGGCCTAACATTCGACTCCCTCGGTTGGCCAGTGCACGTTGCATGCCGTTGGTGAACACCAACCCGCGCACCGACGAACCGCCGGAGAACAACTCCGCCGAACGACCGCCCACCGATTACCGGCGACCGGAATTGAGATAGGAATAAGAACAAGTACGCGCACTTTCCGCCACCACCCGGAGGACGATCACCTTGCGCCCCCCGCTTCGGGCCGTTGCCATGCTGGCCGCGACCGCCGCGCTGGTCACCGCCTGCAACTCCAGCCACGACTGGTCCGAGCCACGTCCGGCGCCCAGCGCCATCGGCACTCTCGGCCCGGGGTTCGTCGACCCCTCCACGAAGCCCGCGCCGGAGGCGACCATCACCCCGCAGCCCGGCTCGTGGGCCGACGTCCATCCGCCGAAGGACTACCGGGTCGTCCTGCTGACCAGCGGTACTGACAATCCGACCAAGGCCCTCGTGACCGCGGTGAAGGAGTGGGCCGACGACGAGCACGTCGACCTGAGGACGATCGCGGTCGGCAGTGTGCACGACAGCGTTCCCAGCATCGCCAAGGCGATGGAGATGGGCCCGGACCTCATCGTCAGCGCGGGCAACGACCTCATCGACGGGCTCGCGCTGGTCACCCCGAACCACCTGGACGAGAAGTTTCTCGTGGTCGGCGCGGAACTTGCCGAGCCCACCCACAACGTCACAGCTGTCGACTGGGACGGCGCGTCGTTCCGTGGCGAGGGGCTGGGCATGTCCTCGACGTACGACCCGAACTCGTTCACCGCCGATCGGTGCGCGGCGGCCATCCGGGCGGGCGTGGCCGCGGTCCTCAACGACCTGACCGGGCTCGTGGTCTGGCTCTGACGCTCGGGCTCCGGCTCGGAGCCGCGCGACCCGGCGCGGGACGGAATTTCTGATGATCAACAGTTAGAGTGCGGCCAACTCCCCCCTCAACGGAGATGACGTGAACCGCATATCGCCGAAATTCTCGCGCCTCGCCGCAGCGACAGCGCTGCTGGCAACGGCCACCCTCTTCAGCGCCCCACACGCGGCGGCTGCCGCCGAGGCGCTGCCCGAGCTGTTCGTCTCGTTCCACAATGAACCCGTTGCTGAGATCGACAACAACGGCAGCACCGTCGGCATGTACGTCTACAACTACGGCGAGGCCCCGGCAACGGCGGTGACAGTCACCCTGGACCTGAGCAAGGTCTCCGACGCTGTCACCGCGTCCGTGCCGGATTACAGCGACTGCAAGCTCGCCGACACCACTGTCACCTGCAACGTCGGGGCGCTCAACGCCGGCCAGGTCGAGTCCGTCTACCCCCTGACGCTGACCAGCCGCCAAGGTGCCGCCCCCGGCGACGCCGGCTCGGTCACCGTCACCATCGACGGCGCCGAAGACGACATGGCACCGGGCAACGACACCACCTCGTTCCCGGTCACGGTGCTCCCGTCCGGCCCCGATCTGGTCGCCGCCGCACAGGACCTGAACGACAAGAAGACGCCGGTCGGCCCGGGTGACACCGTCCCGCTGTTTGCGGGCGTCGGCAACGAGGGCGACACCGCCGCCGAGAACTTCACCGTGCGGGTCGGTGTTCCCACCGGCGCCACGTTCGCCGAGCGGTACAGCGACTGCACCTACACCGACTACTACCCGGACGACATCGGCAAGCCTTACGTGTACGGGCCCAGCGAGGTCACCTGCGTGGTCCCGACGAGCCTCGCGCCCGGCGACGGTCTGCTCTTCTTCGACGACGAGACCGGGAAGTCCCTCTTCAACATCAACTTTGGCCGCAACCTGGACGGCCCGAGCGAGAACTACGGTTCGGTGGATGTCGCCCTCGCCGGGCAGGAGCGCTCGGCCAAGGGCAGCACCCGCGCCAAGGGCACCGGACCGTCGTTCGCCGAGGCTGTTCGTAAGCTCGCGGCGAAGGGCGCGAAGGGCGACCTCGCGCGGCAGCGCGCGGCGCAGGGCGAGCTCGACGAGTACGACAACTATGCGTGGTTCGGGTTCTGGAGCAAGCCGAACACCCTCGACATTTCGGTGACCGCGCCGGCTGTCAAGGGTGCCGTCGGTCAGACGGTCAACGTCGCCTACGAGGTCGTCAACAACGGTCCCTCCGACGGCGGCGGCCCGTCAGTGATCATCACGGCGCCGACCGGCACGGTCCTGCTGCCCAGCGAGTGGTGCTGGACCGACGGCACCGAGCACGAGACGTTGCCAGAATCGGCCAAGCTCCGGTGCAACTTCGAGAGCGAGTTCCCGGCCACGGCTTCCGGTTGGGGCCGCATCAAGTCGACCGTCCAAGTGAAGATCAAGTCCGCTCCGGGCACCGACGGCACGATCGTGGCCCGCAGCGTCACCGCGGCGTCCGAGTCCAAGCCGGAGAACAACACCGCCCAGATCGTCATCACCAGCGGCACCGCTGGCGGCGGTGACGACGAGGGCGGCTCGGGTGGCGGCCTGCCCGTCACCGGCGCACCGGCGGCCATGCTCGCCGGCGGCGGCGCGGCAGTGCTCGTGCTCGGCGCCGCGCTGTTCGTACTGTTCCGCCGTCGCCGCGTGGTGCTGCAGCTCCCGCGCGACTGATCCAGCAACAGACAACAACGGGGGTGGGCCGACGCTGGCCCACCCCCGCTGTGTTGCCGCAGCGGCTCACCGTCGATCTCGACGCTGCCCTGCCCGGCGGTCAGTGTCGAGGCTGGCTACCTCGGCCCGCGGTCCAGGAACTCGTACGTGGTGGTCAGGCCCTCGGGCAGGTCGGGGACGAGGGCGTTGGTGCCGTCGACCACCTGGACGTAACGCTTGCCCTGGAAGATCGAGTAGCTGCCGTCAGGAACCTGGTCGATCCGGAAGAGCTGCGTCGAGGCGGCGGCATTACACGCCCGGCCGCGTACGCTGCCCGGCGCGGCGTCGTGCACGACGGTCATGCAGATCGCGTCGGCACCGGACGCCAGGAGGATCCGGTACCTGTCGCCCTCGGGGCGCAGCACCCACAGCGCCCGATCGTCGATGCCCTGCTCGGTGGTGGCCCGCACCTGATCGCCGTCGCTGTCGATCGCCAACGTGGCCCCGCGCATGCCGGGCAGCGCGATCTGCACCTGCCGCCGGCCAGCGAGGATCTCCTGCGGCCCCGCCGAGGCGGTCGCGGACGGGACCACGGGCGGCGCGACAGGGGTGGCCGGACCGACACCGGGCGTCTCGACGTTGTCCCGCACCTGCATCAGGGCGGTGCCGGCGGCGAGGGCCACCACGGCCAGCCCTGCTGCGCCGACGGCCGTCCGACGCCGCCGACGCCGGTCGCTGCGGTGCCGCAACGTCTGTGCCCCCGGCAGCGTGGTGACTCGCCGGACCTCGTCCACTATCGCGGTGAGATCGTCGCGCGGATCAGCCATGGGAGGTCTCCTCCTGGTGCGCATCGGTCAGCAACCCGGCCATCGCTCTCCGACCACGGGCGAGGTACGTCTTCACGGTTCCGACGGGGGCCTGCATCTCGGCTGCCACCTCCGCGACGCTGAGGTCATTGAGATGGTGCAACACGACAGCCCGCCGCTCGTTGGCGCTCAGCCGTTGCAGCGCCTGCAACAGTGCGACGTGGTCCTCGTTCAGTCCGGGCACACCCTGGTCGACAGCGGCCCGGCGGTGCGCGCGTACCCGGTTGAACGCCTTGCGCCAGCTGCTCACCGCGATCCGGGAGGCCACCCGGCGGACCCACGCCTCCGGACTGTCCGTCTCCCGCACCGTCGCCCATCGCTGCCAGGCCCGCATGAACGCCTCGGCGACGGCGTCCTCCGCCTCGGCGCGGTTGCCGGTGAGCGCGTACACGTGACCCACGACCCGGCCCGCACAGGCCGCGTAGAGGGCGTCGAACTCTTCGGCGTCACGCATCCGACCGGTGCCCTCCCCTGCCTCGTCCACTGGTCACCGCCGCATGGAACTCGCCAGGGTGGATTGGTCGCGTCGGCGCGGGGCGAGATTGTGGCCTCTGTCACACCAGGGTGATCAACCTAACGACCTGGTCAGGCGTCATCGTGCCGACCCGGGAGACGCCCGTGGCGGAGAGGACGATGTGCGACGACGGCAACGACGCGCCCTGACAGCCGGCGTACTCGCGACCGCGCTGGTTGCGGCTGGCCTGACCGCCCAACCGGCGAACGCGCAGGAAAAGCCGACGGCCACGGCCCCCGGCGCCCACGGAACCTTCACCCTGATCACCGGAGACCGGGTTTCACTGGACGCGGCGGGTCGCCCGCAGATCCAGCGCGCGCCGGGTCGTGCCGGCATGCGGTTCGTGAGCAGCCGGGAAGACGGTCACCAGTACGTCATCCCGGTGGACGCGATGCCACTGGTGCGGGACGGGCGGCTCGATCGACGCCTGTTCGACCTCAGCACGCTCGGCGAGTTCGGCTACGACGACCGGGCAGCCGAGTTGCCGCTGCTGGTCGCGTACCCCGAGAACACGGCGGCGCGGGCGCGGACCGCCACCACCGGGGGTGCCGGGCGGGTGCGGGCCGACCTCCCGGCCGCGCACGCGCTAGCGGTCCGGGCGGACCGGGACGACCGGGTGACGCTCTGGGCGTCGCTCACCAGTGGTACGTCGTCCGCGCGCACCCTCGCCGCGGGGATCACCCACATCTGGCTGGACGGCAAGCGCAAGGTCTCCCTCGATCGCAGCGTGCCCCAGATCGGTGCCCCGGCGGCGTGGCAGGCCGGTTTCGACGGCACCGGCGTCACCGTCGGCGTGCTGGACACCGGGATCGACGCCAGCCACCCCGACTTCGCCGGCCACCTCGCCGAGGTCCGGGACTTCACCGGCGGAAACGACCCCAGCGACTCGGTCGGCCACGGCACCCACGTGGCGTCGACGATCGTCGGCAGCGGCGCCGCCTCCGGCGGCAGGTATCGCGGGGTTGCGCCGGGGGCGAAGCTGCTCGTCGGCAAGGTCTGCGCCACCACCGAATGCCAGGACTCGGACATCATCACCGGCATGCAGTGGCTCGCGCCGCGGACCCCTGTGGTCAACCTGAGCGTGGGCGGCGACGACGCGCCCGGCCTCGACCCGCTGGAGACCGCGGTCCAGGACCTGAGCCACCGGTACGGCACCCTCTTCGTGGTCGCGGCCGGCAACGAGGGGAAGCCGAAGTCGGTCTCCTCGCCGGCCTCCGCCGACGACGCTCTCGCCGTCGCCGCCGTGGACGCCGACGACCAGCGGGCCTACTTCTCCAGCCGGGGCCCACGCATCGGCGACAACCACATCAAACCCGAGATCAGCGCACCGGGCGTCGACATCGTCGCCGCCGCCCCGGGCGGCGACTACGCCACCATGTCGGGTACGTCGATGGCGACTCCGCACGTGGCCGGCACCGCCGCGATTCTCGCCGGGCAGCACCCGGACTGGACCGGCCCTCAGCTCAAGGCCGCCCTGATGGACTCCGCCAAGCCGACCGGCGAGGACACCATCTACGAGCAGGGCGCCGGCCGGGTGGACATCGCCCGCGCGGTCGCCCAGCCGGTCGCCACCGACATCGCCGCCATCGACTTTCCGGTGCAGCGCTGGCCGCACGCCGACGACAGCCCGATCACCCAGGTCGTCGGCTACCGCAACACGGGCACCGCGCCGGTCACACTGACGCTGGCCATCGCTCCGGCCCCGGCCGGCATGCTCACCGTCAGCCCGGCCACGCTGGTGGTGCCGGCCGGTGGCCGCGCCGAGGCGACGATCACTGTCAACACCCGGGTGGACGCACCGGACGGCGTCTACCAGGGGGCGCTGACCGCTACCGGCGCCGGCGACCTGCGGGTACGGACGCCCTTCGTCTTGAACCGTGAGATCGAGAGCTACGACGTACGGCTCAACCACACCGGACGCGACGGCAAGCCGGCCACCGAGTACACGACAGTGGCGGCGAACCTGACCACCGGCGAGTTCAGCACCCTCCCCGCGACACCGGGCGGCGGCGTCCTACGGCTGCCCAAGGGTCGGTACGCGCTTTACAGCACCATCCACGAGGGCGCCGTGTCGACACTGCTCGCGCAGCCGGTCCTGGACGTACGTGGCCCGGTCACCGAGACGGTCGACGCCCGCAACGCCAAGCCGGTCGCGTTGACAGTGCCGCAGCACGACGCCGCGCCGATCTCGATCAACGTGAGCGCCAACTGGGACGACGGCATGCGCTACCCGGGCGTCCAACTCAGCGGAGTGTCCTTCACTGACGTCTTCTTCGGCCGGCTCGGGCCCGCCGTCACGGCGCCCGAGTTCACCGCGACGCTGGGCGTCGGGCTCGCCCGACCGGGCAGGGACGGCACCTTCCGGAACAGTCCCTACACCTACGACCTCGCGTACGTCGACAAGGGCGACATGTTCACCGGCCTGACCAGGAAGCTGTCGCCGGGAAACCTGGCCACCGTCCGGGCGACCTACCGAAGCCAGTCCACGACGGCGACGGCCACCCGGTTCCACCGCGCCTCGGCACCCGGAGGCGCGGGCCCGATCGGGTCGAACACTCCTGTCGACCTGCCGTTCAAGGGCACCGAGTACTACAACACCGACGGCGGCCTCGTCTGGACGTCCACGTTCGTCGAGGGGGACACCCTCGCGACGCAGGATTCGACAGTCAGGTCGGGGCGCACGTACAACCAGACCTGGAACGCGGCGCCCTTCGGGCCCACGGTGACCCAGGCGCCGACCCTGTCACCCCTGGGGTACGCGGGCCGCGACGGCGACACCATCTCGATCGCGTCGTTGCCACTGTTCGGTGACGCGGCCGGTCGCCCCGCGAGCCGCGACGACAGGCCGGTGCGGATCCGGCTGCTGCGCGACGGTAAGGAGATCGGCACCTCGGACAGCCCGTGGGCCGAGTTCGCGGTGCCCGCCGGGAAGGCCACCTACCGGCTGGAGGCGGCTGTCACCCGGGAAGCTCCGGACACGCTGTCGACATCGGTCTCAGTGGCCTGGACCTTCACCTCGGCGCACACCGCGTCGCCGGAGCGGTTGCCCCTGACGACGGCTCGGCCGACGCCAGTGCTCGATGACACCAACACGGCACGCGCGGGCCGGATCATGACGATTCCGGTGACGCTGGATCGACAGGCCGGCTCGAAGGCGGCACCCAACCGCACGCTCGGTGTCTCCGCGTCGTTCGACGACGGCCGTACGTGGCTCGCGTTGCCGGTGCTCCGGAACGTCGCGCTGATCAGTCATCCGCGACGGGCCGGGTTCGTCTCGCTGCGGCTGACCGCCACCGACACCGCCGGCAACACGGTCACCCAGACGATCCAGCGGGCCTATCGGATCGCCTGACGCATCGCCCGGTCCGGGGCGGCGGCTGCTGGAGCCGCCGCCCCGGACCGGACCTCGGTGCCTCGGTGCCTCAGGCGGTTCGGGCACCGTCGATGGCGATGGACGCGCCGCCCGTGCACTGACCGCTGCCGCACCTGTCGATCCGGCGCGGTGACCGAGGACACGGTGCACTGACTCCGCCGAGAGGGTGGAATCAGAGGTGTGAGCAGAGAAGGCACCGGCGAGTGATGTCGTGAGGTCCACTCTTTCCACCCGCGATCCGGGTTCGTCCAGCGCCGGCCCGACGCCTGCGGCGAACGAACCGATTCGGGTGACGGCCGCCCACCGGCAGCGCTGGGCGGTGCAGACCATGGCTGTCGCACCCGACGACCAGATGCTGGAGATCGGCTGCGGTCGCGGGGCTGCCGTCTCCCTGGTCGCCAGCCAGCTCACCACCGGCCGGATCGTCGCCATCGACCGCGCCGCGACGATGGTGCGGCTGGCGACCCAACGGAACCTGAGCCACGTCGACGCCGGTAGAGCCGAGATCCGGCGAGCCGGGTTCGAGTCGGCCGACCTTCCGACTGACCACTTCACCAAGATCTTCGCGGTGAACGTCAGCCTCTTCTGGTTGGGCGACGCGGCGCAGCAGATCGGTCGGATGCGTAGCCTGCTGGCACCGGGAGGGCGGCTCTACGTGTTCGGCGAGCGACCCACCGAGGCGCACGCCACAGCGAACCTCACAGCGACCGAACTGCTGCTCGAAACCCACGGTTTCGCCACGACCACATCGAGCGCCACCCGTGGTCGGGGCCAGGTGCTGACCTGCGTGACCGGCACGCCGATCCGGTGAGCCCGGGCTGATCGCAGCGTTGACATGAGCCGGGCGGGCTCGGCGTGACGCCGAGCCCGCCCGTCATGTGTTTACCAGTGTCAGCGCTGCAGGGTCAGCAGACCCGGCCGGTACGGCAGGAGGCCGTAGTCGCCGCCGGAGCTGGGGGAACGACCCTGGTAGAGCAGTTGCAGGTTGC
>NZ_JBEXGE010000064.1:0-19726 GCF_040607155.1 Micromonospora sp. NPDC005324
GTGCCGTCAATGTCGATCGGGTCGCGGGCCGGCGCGCTGCCGCCGATCAGCGGAAGCAGTAGCCGCTGCTGATGGTCCACCAGGTAGATCACCAGCGCACGCGCGTCCAGCAGCGGCGCCGCCCGCATCGCCATCTCCGGCAGATCATCCGGACGCGCGTGGTGCGACTGCTGCAGCAACTGCCGCAGCGACTCCAAACTACTCACGTTCTGCCTTCCCTGGCCCGGCTCAGAGATTGCCACCCAGCACCAGCCGGGAGGCTCTTGCGGTAGAGCCACGTCACACAGTGCACCACGTCCGCTACCTGGCACTTGCGTCATGCAACCAGCCCACTGCTGCTGCCCGCTGTCGTGTCGAACCGCCTCATCGAGGGCGTCCCATGGTTACGCCGCCACCCGTCCCGGGTAGATCAACTCACTCGTGCCGTCCGACCGGTCAACAGGTTGTGAGGGTGAGACCGGTCCGACGACGAGGGGTGCCAGGTGCGTGAGTGGTTGCGGTCCGCGGAAAGGCGGATGCGACGCGCCGGTCTCCCGGTGCTCGAAGCGAGCATGGCGGCGGTCCTCGCCTGGGTCGTCGCCGCTGAGATCATCGGCCATCCGGACCCCGCGTTCGCGCCGTCCGCCGCGCTGGTTGTCCTTTGGTGAGTCCCGTGGGCGACGCCTTCGGCAGACTATCGAGATCGTGCTCGGCGTTGCCGCTGGCGTGCTTGTCGCGGACCTGGTGGTGCAAGCGCTCGGCCCGGGCATCAGCACGATCGTCATCGTCCTCCTGCTGACCATCGCTCCGATGGTCGCGATGGGCGCGAGCAGCACGCTTGTCGTACAAGCGGCGATCAGCGCGCTCTATCTTGTCGTGGTGGCCGCACCGCAGGGCACCTTCATACCGTTCCGGTTCGTCGACGCGCTGATCGGCGGCGCGGTCGCGCTCACCGCGAGCCAGCTTTCCGTCGCCCGGAAACCCCTCGCCCCACTCGTCGCGGAGGCCAGGCGGACCTTCGCCGACCTGGCTGATCTGCTCGATACCATCAACAAGGCGCTCGACGAGTGTGACGAGTCGGCGGCCAGCACCGCTCTGGACCGGGCGTACCAGCTGAAGGTGTGCGTGGATCGGCTCCGCAGTGCGGTGTGGGCCGCAGGCGAGACGCTCCAGCTCAGGGTGCGTCGACGCCGTCACCTAGGCAAGGTGGAGAAGGTCGAGGCGACCGCGGGCCAACTCGACCACGTCGTGGGTGACATCCGGGTGCTGGCCCGCAACGCGGTGACCCTGATCCGGCTACACACGACGACGCCGCCTGAGCTGAGCGAGGCGATCCATGCGCTGGCCGGCGCCGTTCGTGCCGCGGGGGAGGCGATGACGACGGACCTGACTGGCCACGACGACCCGGACTGGCATGCCGGCCGGGCCGATGACGGCGCATTGCAGGCCGTTCGGATCGCCGCCAAACTGCTCGAGACCGATCTAACCTTGCCGCTCACCATAATCATCGGCCAGATTCGGATGACCGCCGTCGACCTGCTACGCGGGGTGGGTCACGACGACGTCGCCGTGCTGAGCCGCGTGGACGAGGCCCTGGGCCTGGCCGCGGTATAACCCGCTGCCGCGACCAGCGAATAACCGCCCAGGATCGGCTGACCTGCTCCTCGCGGGAAAACCCCGCAACTCGTCAGGTGCCCTCCGAACCGCCTGCGACGGTTAATCGCCTTCTCGCAGCCGCTCGACCGCCGCAGCAGGTTCCGCGTCGAGCAGTAGCTGATGCTGCCGGACCGCCCCCGCCGTTGATGGCTTGGCCGGTCGAGGGCCGTCCGGCTGGCATGTGCCGACCCCGCCGGGCACGTCGGCACCATTCGGTGCAGGTCTTTCGGCCAGGGCTTAAAGAGGTAGGTCGCTTGGGCTCTCGGCGAATCGCGGGTTGACCCGCTACGGCCTGCGCCAGCGTGGCGCGATGCCGGCATCCCGCTGACGTGCCGGTGCCGACACGCGCAGGTCTGGTCGCTCCCAGGCGACGGTTCACCACGTGCGCATCGCATGACTTGTGATCGCGTTAAAGAGTGTGCGCCCCGTTTCCCGATTGCTCTGGCGGCGTACCGGCTACGAGGCGACCGCCACCCGCCGCGCACGGCCGGCGGCGACGCGTAGGCCGTGTCGCATCAACGCTGTTGATCGGCGATCAAGTCTGGCGCGATGCGGGCCGCTGCTCCTTTGGTGGCGAAGTGACGAACTGCGGGCTCCTGTCCTGCGTCGCTGACAAATGCTGGCTTCACGAGGGTGACGTGCGGAACGTCGACACACCTGGACGGCAATACCCCCGGGGGGTATCTTGAGGGTGAGGAGGCGGTGAGGATGTCGCACGAGGACGAGCACCACCGGATGTGGACGCCGGGTGAGACCGTGGACCGACACGGCGGCCACGGTGATCACCGAAGTAGCCGAGAGGGTCTGGGCGGGGAGCCTGTTCAGCCCAGCACCCACGCCGGCACTGCCGGGCACGCCGGCACTGCCGGGCACGCCGGCCATGGCGGGCACGAGAAGCACGCCGGGCATGACCCGGAGATGTTCCGCCACAAATTCTGGCTGAGTCTCGTCTTGACGGTGCCGATCGTGGTGACCAGTCACATGGTGATGGGCTGGTTCGGCTATCGGCTGGACTTCCCGGGCGTCGACTGGGTGGGTCCGGTGCTGGGCACGGTGGTGTTCGTCTACGGCGGGTGGCCGTTCCTGCAGGGCGCGGTGCGGGAGGTCCGTGACCGGGCGCCGGGGATGATGCTGCTGATCGCGATGGCCATCACCGTGGCGTACGTGGCCTCGGCGGCGACCGCGCTGGGCGTGTTCGACCTGGACTTCTGGTGGGAGTTGGCGGCTCTGGTCACGATCATGCTGCTCGGGCACTGGCAGGAGATGAAGGCCATCGGTCAGGCTCAGGGCGCCCTGTCGGCCCTGGCCGCGCTGCTGCCGGACGAGGCCGAACGCCTCGGCGGTGACGGACAGCCCGAACGGGCGCGGGTCAGCGACCTAGGCGTCGGCGACGTGGTCCTGGTGCGCCCAGGTGGGCGGGTGCCGGCCGACGGGCGCATCACCGACGGCCGCGCGGAGTTGGACGAGTCGATGATCACCGGAGAGTCCCGGCCGGTCGGCCGCGCCCGTGGCGACCGGGTGGTGGCGGGCACGGTCGCCACCGACGCGGCCATCCGGGTGCGCGTCGAGGCCGTCGGCGAGGACACCGCCCTGGCCGGCATCCAACGCCTCGTCGCGCAGGCCCAGCAGTCCAGCGGCAGGGCGCAGTTCCTCGCTGACCGGTTTGCGGCCTGGCTGTTCTACATCGCCACCGTCACCGCCGCCGCGACGCTGCTGATCTGGACCCTGGTCGGCAACCTCGACGAGGCCGTCGTCCGCACCGTCACGGTGTTGGTGATCGCCTGCCCGCACGCGCTGGGCCTGGCCATCCCGCTGGTGATCGCCCTGTCCACCGCCGTGGCCGCGAAGGGCGGCATCCTGGTCAAGGACCGCCTCGCCCTGGAGCGGATGCGCACCATCGACACGGTGCTGTTCGACAAGACCGGCACCCTGACCCGCGGCGAGCACGTCGTCGCCGGTGTCGCCGCCACCGGCGGCGTCAGCGAGACCGACGTGCTGGCCGTCGCGGCGGCGGTGGAGGCCGACAGCGAACACCCCCTGGCGCGGGCCATCGTCACCGCCGCCGCCCAGCAGGGCGCCCGACGCACCGCGACCGGCTTCCAGTCGCTGACCGGTCGCGGGGTGCGCGCCGACGTCGACGGCGTCAGCTATGCCGTCGGCGGACCGGCTCTGTTGCGCGAACTCGACGCCACGGCGCCCGGCGACCTCGACGAGCACCGGGCCGAGTGGTCCCGGCGGGGAGCGGCGGTACTACACCTGCTGCGGCTCGACGGCGAGCAGGCACGCGTCATCGGCGCCCTCGCCCTCGAAGACCAGATCCGCCCCGAGGCGCGCCAAGCCATCGCCGACCTACGTCAGCAGGGCATCCGCAAGATCGTGATGATCACCGGAGACGCGCGGCCGGTTGCCGAGGCGGTCGCCGCCGACCTGGGCTTCCGGCCCGGTGAGGACGAGGTGTTCGCCGAGGTGCTGCCCGCCGACAAGGACGAGGCGGTCGGCGAGCTGCAACGCCGGGGCCTGCGGGTGGCGATGGTCGGTGACGGCGTGAACGACGCTCCCGCGCTGGCCCGCGCCGACGTCGGCATCGCCATCGGCGCCGGCACCGACGTCGCGATCGAATCCGCGGGCGTCGTGCTCGCCTCCTCCGACCCGCGCGGGGTCACCGGAGTCATCCGGCTCTCGCGCGCCTCCTACCGCAAGATGATCCAAAATCTGGCCTGGGCCGCCGGCTACAACGTCGTCGCCCTGCCCTTGGCCGCCGGGGCTCTGGCCTGGGCCGGAGTGAGCCTGAGCCCCGCGGTCGCCGCGGTGCTGATGTCCGCCTCCACCATCGTGGTCGCGCTCAACGCTCAACTGCTGCGCCGCGTGCAGCTACGCCACCCGGATGATTCAGCTCTTGATCGCGGGTTCGCCTCGAAGGATCCGGCGCCGGTCCGTTAGCGTGAAGCGCATGACACCGCCAGCAGCACGAACCGGGCTCCTCGTCCGGTTCGTGCTGCTGGCCTGCACCCTTGTCGGGCTGGCCGCCATGCACAGCCTCGGCCACGACCCCGTCATGTCGATGCGATCCGCCGCCGGGCACGCCGATCACGCTGCCGGGCAGCCGGCCCCGCCCGCGGCCCACGGTTGCGGCAGCGACAGCTGCGATCACCCATCGGCTTCCCCGCTGGGCCACGGCACTGGGCACCTGCCCGGTTGGCAGGTGTGCCTGGCCCTCGTGGCGGCTGTCGGCCTCGCGGTGGCCCTCGGCGTACTCCTGCTCGCCCGCACGAGTCACGCCCGCCTACGGCAGCGCCCCCGCCGGCGTGCCGCGAGTTCCCGGGCGCCACCAGCGCCCCGCATCGGATTGCACCTGGCCTCGGTGTCGGTGCTGCGCGTATAGGCGCTGCGACCTGCGGCGGGACACGTCCCGCCGGCTCGCACGCACCTGTTCCCGCAGTTTCCTCGACATCGAAAGGCACATCCTGCGATGACTCGCACCCGCCTGCGCCGCGCCGTCCTGACCGCGGCCAGTCTCACCACCGCCGTCGCGCTCGCCGGCTGCGGCACCGACCAGCACGGCTCCGCCGCCGGGGGCCACAACAGCGACAGCATGGCCAGCCCGACGCTCAGCCCGGCCCCGAGCAGCCCTGGCGCTGCCAACGCCGCCGACGTCACGTTCGCCCAGGCGATGATCCCGCATCACCAGCAGGCCGTGCAGATGGCCGACCTCGCCGCCTCCCGCGCAACCGACGCCGACGTCACGCACCTGGCCGCCCAGATCAAGGCCGCTCAGGCACCGGAGATCACCACCATGACTCGGTGGCTGGCCGCCTGGGGCACACCGGCGCCAACGGCCACCGCCTCCGGCGCGCATCACGGTGAGGACGCCAACGCCTCACCCGGCACGGACCATGGCATGGCGGGCATGATGACCGACGCCGACATGGCCGCGCTCGCCGCCGCGACCGGCGCGGACTTCGACCGGCAGTTCCTCACGATGATGATTGCCCACCACCGGGGTGCCATCAGCATGGCCAAAAACGAGATCAGCAACGGCGCCAACAGCGACGCCAAAGCCCTCGCCCAGCAGATCGCCGACGACCAGCAGGCCGAGATCGACACCATGAACAGGATCCTCGCCCGCCTCTGAGTGCTGCAGTGTGTGCCCGGGCGTTCTCGACGCCCGGGCACACCGTTTCGTGTGTGGACAATCCCCGCAGCGCCAGGCCGAGGCCGGCAACAACGGTCGACTCGGCCGCCGCACTCGCGCAGCCGCCCCCAAAGCTGTGCTTGGGGCTTCGTTGCCTCCGCGGCGAAGACGCCGGCTCCAGAACCTGGATGTTCGCGGGAAGCGGCCCGTGCCCGGCCGCCGCGATACGGCGTCGACTCGGCCCGCTGGTCAGTTGCGGGGCCAGACCCGCACGGGCACTCGGGGAAACGCCGCCGTCAGAAACTGTTCGGTGACGCGGTCACGCAGAAGGCAGTCCGGCCAGGCGTCCAGCACGTCGGGCAGGGTGCGATGCCCGAGGGCCAGGTGAAGCAGCCCACCGGGCGGGATGGCGGCGTGGGTCCCGGGGTCGGTGGCAGGACTGACGGCGCCCCGCAGGACCGTCACCGCGCTCAGCTCGCCGTCGGTGAACTCCAGCCGAGCGGCTCGGCCGTAGGTGTCGATGGTCAAGGCCGGCTCGTGCCACCGCAGGTCGGCGGCGCGCCAGCGCTCCCGCAGCAGCGGCAGCAGCCGGGCGAGCAGCTCGACCAGGTCGCCGATGCGGACGTACCAACCCCTGGGTCGCCTCGGCACACCGGGCGGGCCGAGTCGGGCCAGGGGGTGCTCCGGGTCGAGGATGGGGCGCACCGCGGTGAACGGCTGACCGGCCGATGCCTCGTACTGCCGGCCGACGTGGCCCAGGTGTGCGTGCATCACGGCGGCGGCGCGCGGCCAGTCGACTGGTCGCTGACACGCGGCCGCGACCACCACCAGCTCGCCGGTAGCGGAGAGCCGGGCGCCGTGGACCAGGTATCCGAGTACCTCGGCGTCGTGCGCTAGGACGGCGACGACGCGGCGGGCGAGATCCGCCGGACGGCGCCCGGTGATCTCGTACCGCCACACCGTCGCGTCCCTCGGGCAGACAAGAGCGTTGCCGTCGGCGAGGCGTCGGTCAATGTCGGCGAGGGCGTCCGCGTCGGCGACGGTGCCCGGGCGCACCGTCATGCCGGCAATACGGTTGTCCGAGCGGTCCTGGGAGGCGCCCGGCAGCGCGGACGAGGGCATCGAGCAGGCGCCGTCGTTGGCCAGGGCGTAGTCGTAGCCGAGCCGCCGGTAGAAGTACGGGATTCCCTCGATCATCTGGACCGGCACACCGTCGAGCGCGTATCGGTGGTGCAGGGCGGCGAACAGGTGCTCGGTGAGCCGGTTGCCGCGGTGCTCCGGCGCCGTACCGACCAACTCGACCTGGGCTACCGGCAGCGGGACTCCGGCCAGGCTCCAGTTCTGCCGCAGCCCGACCAGGCTGGCGACCGGGCGGCCGGTGGCGGTGTCCTCGGCGACCAGGAAGTCGTCGGGCGCGACCGAGGGATGACCGTCCAGCAGGTCTTCGACCCAGGCGGCGATGCCGGGGTGCGGTTGCCCACCGGTTACCGATTGAAGCTGAACCGACGCGTGAAGGCGAGCGAGCGCGGGGGCGTCGGAGACCCGGCCCGGCCGCACCACGTAACGGTCGTTCACCGGGAGCGGGGATTTGGGGTGATGGCCAGCGCGGCGACGGCAGTGACGACGGCGACGATCGCGGCGGTGGTGAAGCCGCGCGAGAAGCCGCCGGTGCCGGTGCCGGCGATGCTGACGGCGGCCACGCTCGAGACGACTGCTGCGCCGACGGAGGCCCCGAATTCGTGGAAGGTGCTGACGATTCCCGAGGCCAGGCCTGCTTCGTGGGCCGCGACCTGTCCCAGCGCGGTGGCGGCCGACACCACGAAAAGGGTTCCGGTACCGGCCGCCGCGACCGCCATACCGGCCACCAGGGGGGCGGCTCCGGTCCAGATCGCCGGGACAGCCAGGCCGGCGGCGGCAACGGTCAGCCCGGCCACCGCCAAGGTGCGGGCTCCGGTGCGGCCGATGACGCGTCCGGCCGCCTGTGCGCCGAGCATGGTGGACAGCGCGCTGGGCAGGAAGAGCAGGCCGGTGGTCAGTGCGCCGTAGCCGTAGTGCTGCTGCAGCGCGAACGTGCCGAGGAAGAACATCATGATCATGAGTGCGGTGGCGACGAGGATCAGCAGGCTGCCGGTCGCCACGGGCCTGCGGGCCAGGAGCCGTACGTCCATCAGTGGGCTGGCGGCGAGGCGCTGGCGGGCCACGAAAGCGGTGTAGACAAGCGCCGACACCAGCAGCAGGAGCGCGGTGCTCCAGGTGGCCCCAGCCGTGCTCTCCCGCCCTGATCAGCGCATAAATCAAGGTCGCGGTCGCGGTTGTCGCCAAGGCGGCGCCGGCAACGTCGAGCGTGGCGTGCGGTGCGGATGCGCGCTGCGCTGGTAGGTGCGAGCGCAGCGTGAACAGCAGCACCACCGCGACGGGGACGTTGATGAAGAAGATCCACGCCCAGCCCGGTCCGGCGGTGAGGAGCCCGCCGAGCAGGACGCCGAGCGCGGCGCCGCTGCCGCCCAGCGCGGACCAGATGCCGAGCGCCTTGTTGCGTTCGTCGCCGTCGAAGGTGGTGACGATGAGCGAGAGGGCCGCCGGGGACAGCATGGCGGCGGCCAGTCCCTGCGCCACTCGGCCGGTGAGAAGCAGGGGCCCGGAGGTCGCCAGTCCGGCGGTCAAGGAGGCGAGGGCGAACAGCAGCAGACCGGTCAGGATGAGCCGGCGGGGGCCGAACAGGTCGGCGGCGCGACCGCCGAGTAGCAGGAGTCCACCGAACGCGAGGGTGTAGCCGCTGACCACCCAGGTGAGGGTTTCCCGCCGCAGGTCAAGGTCCGCGCCCATGTGTGGCAGGGCGATCGCGACGACGGTGACGTCGAGGATGAGCATGAGCTGCGCGACGCCCACCAACCCGAGGATGCGCCAGCGTCGGGGATCCGGTGTGCGGGTCGGTTGGGTTGGAAGGGTGGCTGCGGGCGTGGACTCGGACACGGTGAGCGCCTCCGGGGCTAAGTTGTACAAGCCGTGTTCAACTTGCGTCCGGTACTGTAACCCATACACGCACTGTTTGACTTAAGGACGTCGCATGCCCCGCTCCGACACCACGGCCCGCCGGGCGGACGCTCGGCAGAACGCCGAAAAGATCGTGCAAGCGGCCGTCGCCTGCCTCGGGCGCAACCCGCAGGCGAGCATGAACGACATCGCGCAGGAGGCGGGCGTCGGCAGGGTCACCCTGTATGGACACTTCCCGTCCCGGGAGGCGCTGGTCGAGGCGGCATTGGTCCGACTGTTGGCCCGAGGCGACGAGGTGTTGGAGACCGTCGATCTCGGCGGTGATCCCCGCGACGGGCTGCGGGCGCTCATGGAGTCGGGATGGTTGCTGATCGCCCAGGCGTCGTCGGTCCTGCAAGCGGCGGAGGAGGCCCTGTCCCCAAGGCGGGTGCAGGAGCTGCACGCGAAACCGGAGCAACGGGTTCATGGCCTGATCCGTCGCGGTCAGGCCGAACGCGTGTTTCGGGCCGACATCGCCGCCGACCTGCTGTCCAGCGTCCTGCACCACATCGTGCACGGCGCGGCAGGCGACGTCGCAGCCGGACGGCTCGATCCGGCGGATGCGCCGCACGTCGTCGCCGAGATGGCCCTGGCCGTTTGCGCGCTTCCGGGCGCCGGGCGGATGTGCGGTGGGCTTGACGGGTAGGCGTGCGTCCACGGTCGTACCGCGCCGACGTGTTCGAGGACGCTGGCGGACCGGGTTTGGCCGGTGATTGCGCCCATGCGTGCCCGGCGTGGGACGTCGGTGACTTCATGGAACTCCTGTGGAACGACCCGGGTTAGTTGGGGTGCGCGGGGCGCCATGCGGCGTTGCGGAGTAGGCGCAGGCCGTTGAGTCCGACGATGACGGTGGAGCCTTCGTGGCCGGCGACGCCGAGCGGCAGTGGGAGATGGCCGAGGAGGTCCCAGCCGGCCAGGACGACGATGAACGTGGCAGCGATGATCAGGTTGGCGGTGACCAGGCGGCGGGCGCGCCGGGAGAGGTCGATCACCGCGGGGATGGTGGTCAGGTCGTCGCGGACGATGACGGCGTCGGCGGTGGCGACGCTCAGGTCGGCGCCGGAGCGGCCCATGGCGATGCCGGTGTGGGCGGCGGCGAGCGCGGGCGCGTCGTTGACGCCGTCGCCGATCAGCAGCAGCCGGTGCCCGGCGGTGGTCTGTGCGCGGACGTGGTCGACCTTCTGCTCCGGCAGCAGTCCGGCGTGGACTTCGCTGATGCCGGTGTCGGCGGCGATGCGGGCGGCTGCGGTGGCGTTGTCGCCGGTCAGCAGCATCGGTGGGGCTGTGGTGGAGGCGGTCAACGCAGCGACGGTGGACCGTGCCTGCGGGCGCAGCCGGTCGGTGAGGCCGAGAACTCCGAGGGGTCTGTTGTCGGCGAGAACCAGTACCACGGTTTCGCCGTCGTGCTCGAGTGCGGCAACGGCGTCGCGTGCGCGCCGCCAGGCCTGCCGGTCCGCGTTTGGCGGTTGGGTGTCGAGCAGACGGTGTGGGTTGCCGATCTGGACGGTGCGGCCGTCGATGTCGGCGGTGATGCCGAAGCCGGGTGAGGACGTGAACGACAGGGCGGGTCGCAGTGTCAGGTGGCGGTCGCGTGCGGCGGCGACGATGGCGCGCGCGAGGGGGTGTTCGGATGAGTTTTCGGCAGAGGCTGCCAGAGCGAGGAGCTCGTGTTCGTCGATGCTTGTGTCGGGCAGGGGCCGGATGGTGCTCAGATGGGGGCGGCCTTCAGTGAGGGTGCCGGTCTTGTCGAAGGCGACGCGGGTGGTGGCGCCGAGTTGCTCCATCACGACGGCCGACTTGACCAGGACTCCGTGGCGGCCGGCGTTGGCGATCGCCGACAGCAGCGGTGGCATGGTCGCCAGGACCACGGCACAGGGTGACGCCACGATCATGAAGGTCATGGCGCGCAGCAGGGTCGCCTGCAACTCCGCTCCGAACAGCAGCGGGATGACGAACAGGGCGATCGTAGCGGTGACCATGGCGATCGAGTAGCGCTGTTCGATCTTCTCGATGAACAGTTGGGTGGGGGCTTTCGTGGCGCTGGCCTGCTCGACCAGCGTGACGATGCGGGCGACGACGCTGTCGGCGGCGGGGCGGGCGACCCGGACGCGCAGGGCGCCGGTGCCGTTGACAGTGCCGGCGAACACCTCGTCGCCCGGTTGTTTGTCCGCTGGCAGCGGCTCGCCGGTGATGCTGGCTTGATCGACCTCGCTGATGCCGTCCTGGACGTGGCCGTCGGCGCCGATCCGTTCACCGGGCCGGACCAGGATCACGTCCCCGACGTCCAGATCGGCGGTCGCGACGCTCTGCTCGCCGTCGGCGGTGAGCCGGCTGGCGTGCTCGGGGGCGAGGTCGAGAAGCCGGCGCACGGAGTCCTCGGTGCGACGGGTCGCGACCGCCTCCAACGCGCCAGAGGTGGCGAAAATGACGATCAGAAGCGCCCCGTCGAGGACCTGACCGATCGAGGCCGCCCCGACCGCCGCGACGACCATCAGCAGATCAACATCCAGGCGGCGCTCGCGCAGCGCTTGCAGCCCGGCCCAGCCGGGCTCCCAGCCGCCGCTGGCACAACAGGCGAGATAGAGCACCCACCACACCCAGGCCGGTGCGCCGAGCAGCTGCGCGAGCAGGCCAAGAGCGAACAGCCCTTTCGCTGCGCCAGCCCAGCGGACCTCCGGAACCGACCACCACCAACCAGCTCGTGTTCGTGTCCTCAGCACCGACGGCGTTGCCGCCGCCCGAGTGCGTTCGTCGATCGTCACGGCCGACAGCGTACCTGCGCATCCGCGAAGGTACGCAAGTACGTATTCAGTTGGATGGTCAGATAGAGTGCCAGCCATGCATGAGCAGGTGCCCGACTTCGACATGCCCGACGACGAGCAGGTGGACCTCGCGGCCGAAACGTTCCGGCTGCTCGCCGACCCGACACGGATCAAGATCCTGTGGGCGCTGCTGCAGGGTGAGTCGTCCGTCGCCTGCCTGGCTGACCTCGCCGGAACCTCTCCGACGGCGGTGAGTCAGCACCTGGCGAAGCTACGCATGTCACGGCTCGTGACGGCCCGCCGGCAGGGCACGTTCATGTACTACTCAGCCGCCAACGACCACGTCCGCAAGCTCCTCGCGCAGGCACTGCGTCACGTCGACCACATCGACCCGCAACAGTCCGACGCCGATGGCCAACCGGTCGTGGCTCAGACCGGGCCCGGCGTAGGGCGGGCCCGGCCGCACGGCAAGCCGGCCGCTCGGCTCGAGTGACCGCGAGGCCACGGGAGGCCCGGCCTCGGTGATGTCGCCGCGGCAGCTGGCCTGGGGATCCGGTCCGCGCGTGCGGCAACATCCGGCCCCGCTGGTCGCGTTCGATGTGCTTCGCCATGGCCGCGCCGCCGGGTTGTTTAGTCAGCCGCTGTCTACGCGCCGGACGAAGGTGGAGCGGTTGCTGCGCCCGGCGCGCCTGCGTGAATCGCCATCTGTCGGCAGACCGGAACAAACACGCTGGCTGCCGAGCCTGTACCCGCCCGGAACGGGCCGTGCGGATAATCTCCGGCATGTCTGCTGGAGCGGATCGTGTCGACGATGCTGCCGACGCGGCGCAAGTGACCCCCACCACCGGTCGAACCCTGGTGGCGGCGAGCACTGGTCAGGCATGGCGGTTGGTCGTCGGGTTCGGTGTGGTAAGCCTGGCCGCAGACATGGTCTACGAGGGCGCCCGCTCCATCTACGGGCCGCTGCTGGCCTCGTTGGGCGCGTCGGCTGTCCTCGTCGGCCTGATCACCGGCGCCGGCGAGGCCGCGGCGTTACTGCTGCGTCTGGTGTCCGGGCCAATGGCGGACCGGACCCGCCGGTACTGGACCCTGACGATCGTGGGGTACGGACTGACCGCGGTCTGCGTACCGCTACTTGCGGTAACCCCGATTCTGGGGGGTGCCGGCCTGGCCGTGGCCGCGGTGCTGATCCTCGGCGAACGGCTCGGTAAGGCCATCCGTAGCCCGGCCAAGTCGGCGCTGCTTGCTGATGCCGCGAGCCGGGTCGGGATGGGCCGCGGGCTGGGCGTGCACAAAGCCCTCGACCAGATCGGCGCGTTCGCCGGTCCGCTGCTGGTCGCCGCGGTCGTCGCGGTGACCGCCGGCGCGCTGTGGCCGGGGCTGGCGGTGCTGACCGTGCCGGCCGTGGTGGCGATGCTCCTGCTGATCACGCTTCGGGCGCGGACCGGTGCCTCTCCCGCAGAGCGCGACACCAGCGCAAGGTCAGGGGCCGCGGCGCAGACCGGTCGGGAACCGCTACCGGGCAGGTTCCACTGGTTCGCAGCGGCGATGGCGGTGTGCACCGCTGGTCTGGTGACCTTCGGGCTGATCGGTTTTCATCTGGTGCGCGCGGGCGTGGTCGCGACAGCGGCGGTGCCGCTGATGTACGCGACGGCGATGGCTGCCGGTGCGCTCGCCGCACTGGTGACCGGGGTGTTGTACGACCGAGCCGGCCCGTGGGTTTTGGTGGCGCTACCGGCCATGATTGCCGTCGTGCCGCCGCTGGCGTTTGGTGGCGGCCTGTCGGCGGCGGTGTTCGGGGTCGTGGTCTGGGGTGCTGCTGTCGGGCTGCAGGACTCCACTGTCAAAGCCATGGTCGCCGATCTCGTGCCACGAGACCGGCGGGCCACCGCGTACGGCATCTTCGCCGCTGTGCAGGGCGCCGGAGCCCTGGCCGGCGGTGCCACGGCGGGGTTGCTCTATGACCGCTCAGTGCCAAGCCTGATCATCGCCGTGGTGCTCGCCCAGGCCGTCGCCCTGCTCATGCTCCTCGGCGTACTGGCACGAACCCGCCAGCACCGACGCGACCCTACCTAAATCCGGCTAGGCCCGATGCCGCTGGAGCCCAGCGGGATGGCGCAGTACGCCGCGTAGGTCAGCCCAGGCAGGCCGGTCAGGCCGAAGGGCAGCCCTCGGCGGGACCGGGCAGTGATCTGGTCAACGATCTTCGGCATCGGGGACTCCTCTGACGGCAATGGTGGCGAACGGGATGGGGCAGCACGGCTCTCCGGTGCACTCGACGAGGTCGTCGCAGCCAGCGTTCACCGCGGCCCGCAGGGTGCCGGCAATGACGTGCAGGTCGGCGATTTTCGCCTCGACCTCGGCGAGCTTGGCGTGGGCGCGGAACCGCAGGCCGGCGTCGGGGTGGCGGCCGTGGCGGTGCTGGCCCGCATCGAGCAGGTCGGCGACCTCGTCGAGAGTGAACCCGAGCCCCTGCGCCGTCTTGATCACTTTCAGCACGGTGACCGCTTCGGCGGGGTAGAGGCGGTGCCCGCCCAGGGTTCGTTCTGGTTCGGCGAGCAGGCCGCGGCGCTCGTAGTAGCGCAGCGTCTGCGGGTTCACCCCCCGGCCGCGGCGGCGACCTGGCTGCTGCGCAGCCCGTTCACGCCGTCATCTTGGCGGCGGCCCATTGCGCGAGCGCGTCGAGGACGTCGACGTGCGCGGCCGGCACCTGCACGTCAAGGCGCAGCGCGTCGGTGTCGCCAGTGATGGTGAAGGTGAAGAACGAGCAGCAGGAACTTTCCCGGCCGGTCAGGTCCCGGACGGTCGTCTCGGCGCCCGGATCGAGACGCCACCGCAGCTCGGTGGGGGACAGCCGCTGCTGCGCGAGCAGGGCGGTGGCGAACAGGTCGTCGAACTCGGCCACCCGCAGCGGCTGTTGCACGCTCGGCAGGATGCACGCCTCGGGCACCCACGTCTGGTCATCGCCGCTCATGCCGATGACGGTAAGCCTGTACCTGGGTACCGGATGCAAGCCCAACGCTCGACGAAGCCGCCGTGGCACCGCAGCCATTCCTCGGAGCGCCACCGGTCCGCCTGCCCGGCGGTAGTGCCTCGCCTCTGCGGGCCAGGTCAGATACTGGGGTTTGGCGCCGTGGTGGTGGCGCGGGTGAGCATGCCGGTGGCGGCGAGGGCGCAGCATGCGGCGACGGCGGTGAGCAGGGGTGTGTATCCGGCGGTGGTGTGCAGGAGGCCGGCGGCGGCGAGGGGTGCGGCGGCTTTGGCGATGGTGACGGGGGCGGCGAGTCGTCCGGCGATGGTGGCGTAGGCCATGGTGCCGTATCGGTCGGTGAGCAGGGCGGGGGTGGCGAGGCTGGTGATGCCGAAGCCGAGTCCGAAGCCGACGACGGTGATGATCGCGCCGGTGCGGGTGCCGGCGAGCAGCGGCATGGCGAGGACCGCGGCGGCCTGGGTGGCGAAGACCGCGGCGACGATCGTGGTGATGCGCAGGCGTCGGCGGGCGGCGGTGAGGACGAGTCGTCCGGTGACGGACAGCACGCCGAGCAGTCCGGTCATGGTGGCGGCGAGGGTGGCGGGATGTCCACGGCTGATGAGGTAGCCGATGAGGTGCACGGTCATGGTGCTGGTGGCCGCGCCGTGGGCGATCAGGGTCGCTGCGAGGATCCAGAACCGGGTGTCGTGCATCGCGGCCTGGGCGACGGCGCGCCGTTGGGCGTGCCCGGACCGCTCGGTGCCGGCGGGTGCCGTCGTCGCCACCGTTCGGGGCTGGCGGATGGTGAGCGCGTGCAGGGGCACGGTGACCGCGCCGTGGATGGCGGCGAGGACGAGCAGCGCGTCGCGCCAGCCGAGGTGTGCGCTTAGGAGGCCGGTCAGGGGCATGAAGATGGTGCTGGCGAACCCGGCGACGATGGTGACGGCGAGCAGGGCGGTGGTGCGCCGGTCGGGGGTGAACCAGGCGACGATGACGGCGAAGGCGGGTTCGTGGAGAACCATCGCGCCGGTGATCCCGATGCCGATCATGACGGCGTACAGCTGTCCGATGGTGTGGACCTGGGACCAAGCGATCAGCAAGGCGGTGGCGGTGATCGAGCCGGTGGTCATGAGGGCGCGTCCGCCGTGGTGGTCGAGCCACCGGCCGACGGGGATGGCCGCGAGGGCTCCAGCGAGGACCGAGGCGGTGAGCGCGCCGGTGACGGCGGTGGTGGAGACGCCGAGGGTGGCGGCCATGGGGGTGAGCAGGACGGCGTAGGCGTAGTAGAGGGTGCCGTAGCCGATGGTCGAGGTGACGGCGAGGGCGGCGACGACCCGCCAGCCGTGGTGCCCGCCGACAGTGGGGTCGGCGGGCACCGTGATGGTGGTGGGCATCAGCTGCTGCTGCTGCTGCAGCAGCCGCCTGTCTGCGCGTCGGCGGGCGCGGCGTCGAGGGTGAGCAGGGTCAGCGGCGCGGCGAGGAGCCCACCGGAGATGCCGGTGGCCAGGCCTCGTCCGGAGGTCTGGGCGGCCGGCGCCGGCGCGCAGCAGCTGTCGTTGGTCGCGGAGTCGTCGGGGTTGCTGTTGCAGACCCCGGTTTCGGGTAGGTCGAGTTGCACGTCGCGGGCTGCGGTCCAGTCTCCGGCGAGAGCGGCGACGACGGAGCGGACCTGCTCGTAGCCGGTGGCCATCAGGAAGGTCGGTGCCCGCCCGTAGGACTTCATGCCGACGGCGTGGTAGCCCGGCTCGGGGTGGGTGAGTTCGGTGACGCCGTGTGGGGGCACGGTGCCGCAGGAGTGCTCGTTGGGGTCGATCAGCGGTGCCAGGGCCCGGGTGGCGCCCATGACCGGGTCGAGGTCCAGGCGCAGCTCTGCCGCGATCGAGTGGTCGGGGCGGAAGCCGGTGGCCGCGACGATCCGGTCCACAGTGGTCTGCTCCTCGCTGCCGTCGGCGTGGCGCACGATCACGCTGACCCGGCCGTCGGTGGGGGTGAGGGCGTGCACGGAGAAGCCGGTGAGCAGGCGGATCCGGCCGGCGTCGACGTGCGCGCGCAGCCGCGAGCCGAGCGCGCCCCGCGCGGGTAGGGCGTCGGCGTCGCCGCCGCCGTAGGTGCGCGCCGGTGAGCTGGTGCGGATCGCCCAGGTCACCTCGGTGCCCGAGTGTTCGGCGGCGAGGTCGGCGAGGGAGAGCAGAGTGTTGGCGGCGGAGTGACCGGCGCCGACGACCAGGGTGTGCCGCCCGGCGAACCGGTCCCGATCGGCGCCGAGGACGTCGGGCAGTGCGTGCTCGAGGTGTGCTGCGACGGCGGTCTCACCGCGGGCGGGCAGGCCGGAGGCGCCGAGGACGTTCGGGGTGCCCCAGGTGCCGGAGGCGTCGATGACGGCACGGGCGTGGATTTCTTCGCCGTCGGTGAGGCGAACGAGGAACGGCGTGGTGTCGCGGCCGGCGGTGCGCAGCCGGTCCAGGCCGACGCGGCTGATCGCCTCGACCCGGGCGCCGTAGCGCAGGTGCGGCTTGAGCTGCGGCAGTTGGGCGAAGGGCTGGAGGTAGACGTCGGCCAACTCCGCGCCGGTGGGCAGGTCCTCCAGGTCGGGGGCGACCCAGCCGGCGTCGTCGAGCAGGCGGCGGGCGGCGGGGTCGATGTTGTAGCGCCAGGGGGAGAAAACGCGCACGTGTCCCCACTGCCGCATGGCGGCGCCGGGGGTGTCACCGGCCTCCAGGACGAGGAACGGTAGGTCACGCTCGTGTAGGTGCGCGGTGGCGGCCAGGCCGACCGGGCCGGCGCCGATGACCACGACGGGCAACTCGTTCAGGGCGCTCATCAGGTGTCTCCTCTGTGTTGAGAATTGTCGAATCAAGAGGGTGTGGTGGTGCTGTGGTGGCAGGGCGCGGGAGGGTTCAGATGGTGGGGCTGCGGCGCTCCAGCAGGATCACGTCGCGCCACCGGCCGTGGTGGCGTCCCACCCGTTCGCGGACGCCGATCACGCGGAATCCGGCGCGTTGGTGCAGGCGGAGGCTGGCGGTGTTCTCACCGAAGACGACTGACTGGATGGTCCAGATGCCGGCTGCCTCGGTGGAGGTGATCAGCGCGTCCAGCAGCAGTCCGGCCACGCCCTGTCCGCGCGCGGCGGGGTCGGTGTAGACGGAGTGCTCGACCACCCCGGCGTAGACCGGGCGGGTCGACGTTGGTGAGACCGCGACCCACCCGAGCACGGCGCCGTCGCCGTCGACGGCCACGAAGCGGTGCTGCGGCAGTCGGGCGGCGTCGAACGCGGTCCAGGTGGGTGCGGTGGTCTCGAAGCTGGCGTTACTGCCGTCGAGGCCCGCCTGGTAGATCGCGAGGACCCGGTTGGCGTCGTCGGCGCTCATCGGGCGGACGGTGACCTGGGCCATCAGCAGGCTGCGACCGGCGTGGGGGCGGGGCGGCCCATGACCACGTCGGCGGCCGACGGGAAGCAGCCGACGCAGGCGTCGTTGATCCGGTAGTGCCGGGCGGTGCCGACCGGCTCGACGAGGACGAACCGCACCTCGGTGAGGATCTTCAGGTGCTGCGAGACCGTGGACTGCGCCAGGCCGACGGCGGCGACGATCTCGCCTACGCTCATCGGGCGCGCCTGGCGGGCCAGGTACTCCACGATCTGCACGCGCGTCGCATCCGCCAGGGCCCGGAACCAGGAGGCGTAGGTCTCCGCGGTCGCCCGGTCGAATAGGTCACCCACCGCAACTCCCTCTATCGCCTATCGCCGATCAACGATTAAGACTACCCGGCGGGTTCCGTCACCACCGGCCGTACGCCGCGTAGGCGTAGGTGCGAGTGGCGTCGTAGTGGCGCTGAGCGCGCTGCTCGGTGGTGGTGACCCGAGCGCACGCGTCGCAGAACCGGATACCGGCGGCCGGTGGCGAGGATCGACGGGCGAACCGGAGCATGGCGGTCTCCTTCCTCCGAACGGCTGTCTTGACGTTCGTCGAATCAGAGAGTTGCACACTGATTAGGGAAGTGTCAATCTAGAGGAATGTCGAAGCAAGCTGCTCCGCTCGCCCTGATCGACCTGACTGCCGAGACGCCGTGCTGCCCACCATTGGCGCAGCGGCGCGTGCCCGCCGAGGCCGCGGCGATGCTGGCGCCGGCGTTCAAGGCCCTCGGCGACCCGGTGCGACTGCAGCTGCTGTCGATGATCGCCTCCGCCGACAGCGGGGAGGCGTGCGTCTGCGACCTGACCCCGGCGTTCGACCTGAGCGGGCCGACGATCTCGCACCACCTCAAGACGCTGCGCGAAGCGGGCCTCGTCGACGCCGAACGGCGCGGCACCTGGGTCTACTACCGCGCCCGGCCGGCCATCCTGCGCCAGCTCGCCGCACTGCTCAGCGTGCAGCCGACGCCCGTCGCCTGAGCCGGGACAGACCCCGCGACGCGGTCGCGGCCAGCGCGGCGACGACGTGCGCGGCGTCGCGACCGACACCGCGCAGGGGACCCGCGTCCGCCTCCCGATGAGGCTCGCCGCACTTTCCGCTTGACAGGATCAGAAGGCTCAACAATCATTGAGTCAATGGTTGTCGAGTTTTCTTCGGTGCAGGGGCGCGCCCGGATCCACGCCGCGCTCGGCGACCCGGCGCGCCTGGCGATCGTGGACGCGCTCACCCTCGGCGACGCGTCCCCCGGCGAGATCGCCCACGACCTCGACCTGCCGACGAACCTCATCGCTCACCACGTCAAGGTCCTCACCGAGGCGGGCCTGGTCGTCCGGGATCGTTCCGAGGGTGACCGCCGTCGGACCTACCTGCGGCTGCGCCCAGAGGCCCTGGCCGCGCTGACACCGGCGCCGCTGGCGGGGGTGGGCCGGGTGGTGTTCGTGTGCACCCGCAACTCCGCCCGCTCGCAGCTCGCCGCCGCCCTGTGGTCCGATCGCGCTCACACCCCAGCGGCGTCGGCGGGGACGAAGCCCGCCGAACGGGTTCACCCCCGCGCGGTCGCGGTGGCCCAGCGACACGGGCTGACGCTCAACCCGGTCGGCACCTCCCACGTCGCCGACATCGTGCGCGACGACGACCTAATCATCGCCGTCTGCGACAACGCCCACGAGGAACTCACCGGCCCAGTCCGGCCCCGGCTGCACTGGTCGGTGCCCGACCCGGTCCGGGCCGACACCGACGATGCGTTCGAAGCCGCGTTCGCCGACCTCGCCGCCCGCGTCGA
>NZ_JBEXGE010000065.1:0-17213 GCF_040607155.1 Micromonospora sp. NPDC005324
CTGGTGCCTTCCGTGGGCGGAATGGGAGTCCGGCGACGGGTGGATCACCGACTGCGGTGAGGCTGCCGGCGCTGTAGAGCAGGAACGCTGCGACGCGGTGTCGCTCACCCTGCAGTCGCCGCCGCCGGCGGACACGGCGTCGGTGCTCGACGATCAGTCTCCGAAAGACGGCGCTTCGCCCGTGAGGTGCGAGCGGTTCGCCGACAGCGCCGCCGAGGACGCGGGCAACGCCGAACGGTGGACCGCCAAGAAAAATCGATGCGAAGCGTTGCGTACGTCGCTGCTGCCGTTCTCGTCCGTCAAGCCCGAAGGCTGCAAACTCAGTGTGAGCTGCAGAGTCGACGAAAAGGCCAAGGATATCGCTCGGTCCGGGTTCGAGGGCTTGGCCGACATTGCCGTAGCAGGTTTCGCCTGGGCGTTGAGCAAGCTGGCCGAGGTGGTGTTCGAACAGTCCTCCGCCGTGCCGGACGAGCCGTTCTACGACGTCTACAACGACATCTCCGGCGTACTGATCTTGATGGTGCTGCTCATCTTCCTCATCTCCACGGCGATCAACGGATTGCGCATGAACGGCCCCGGGCCCCTGGCGACCCTCGGCGGGTTGGTGCGCGCGATGTTCGGGATCGCCTTCGCCGGCGGCATCGCCTACATCCTGATGGCCGCGTGGGACGAGGCGACCGTGGCGCTGATCGCCCGCAATCAGGAACGCGACTGGCAGCCGAGCATGTGGGTGGACGCGCTCAACGCGCTCACCGCGGACACCGGCACGATCCTGCTGGCCTTCGTCGTCGCGGTGATCAGCGTGATCGGGCTGGTATTGGTGTTCGTGATGCTGTTGTTCCGCTCCCTGCTGGCCGCCGGGGCAGCGTTGTTCGGGGCGATGGCGATGACCGGTCAGGTGATGGCCGAGACCCGCTCGTGGGGTCGTAAGTGGTTCTGGACCTGCAACGCCCTTGCCAGCTCGAAATTCTTCATCGCCGCCCTGTGGATCTACGGCACACGCAGCACCTACGAGAGCGACAACGTCCTCAACGTGCTGCGGGGCATGTTCATGATCATCCTGATGGTGCTCGCGCCGTGGATTCTGCTGCGGCTGACGAGCATGTGGGACGGCTACCTGGCCGACGTCGACGCCCGAGGCTTCCTGACCTCCGCCGCTGGCGCGGTCGGCATGGACGCCGCCGCCCGCCGCCTGGCCGATCCGCTCAGCGGTGGAGGCGACAGCGGCGGCGGCCCAGACGCCGCATCTCTGATGCAGGGCAACGCCGACGCGATTCCGACAAACCCCACCAGCGGTGCTGGCCCGCTCGGCACGCGGCCCAGCGCCGTTCCCGAGGCGGTGGGGGCGCTGCAAGGTAGCGGCGACGGCGACCAGGTCGGAAAGCCGAGCGGTGAACCGGGAGCTGAAAACGACGGCGGAGAGAACGCCCAAGAAGCTGAGGGGATCGAGCGCGACTCCCGCACCGCTCAAACCGATGTGGCGCAGGGGCAGCTCACCGCGCCCGGAGACGCCAGCGGACAGCCCGCGCTGCCGGTCACACCGAACGCCATCGGAGAGAAGGCCACCGGCGCGGCAGCCGGCAGCTCGCAAGGCGAGGACGGCCCGCAGGCCCCGAGCGGCGGGGGCGCCACCACCCCGACCGGTCCACCTTCAGCCGCCACCTCGCCGTCACCGCCTGCTCCGACGAACGAGACGTCCGGGCACAGCCCAGCCGGGCCGTCCAGCTCAGGCCAGCCTCCGCAGGGCGGTGCCGCCTCCGGCGCCGGGGCAGGTCGCGCAGGGGGCGCCGCTGCGGGTGGCGCCGCCGAAATACCCATCGTCCCGGTCTAGGTGAGGAGTCCAGGTGACCCAGTTCCAGTTTCCGCCGCGGTCCACGCGTGGCTCAATCATGGGCTTCTCGGCAGGCCAGATCGGCACGGCGGTCGCCGGCGTGATCTGCCTAGTCGTCGCCGCGAACCTGCTCGCGACCGGCCGGCAGGGCGCTGCCGGTGGCATGCTGCTCGCGGCGCTGCTCCTGCTCACGGTGGGCCTGCTGCGGCTACGCGGGCGGCGCGTCACCGAGTGGGCGCCCATCGTCGCCGGGGCCCTCGCGCAGCGCGCCGCCCGTCAGGACCGCTACCGCGGTGGTGCCTTCGCCGCCACCCCCGGCAGCACGCATCTGCATCTGCCCGGTCCCGCCGCCGGCTACCGCTGGCTGCCGGCGGTAGCCGCCGACGGATTGACCGAGGTGGGGCTGCTGCACCACCGCCGCGAGGACACCGTCACCGCGGCCCTGCTCTGCGCGGGCAGCAACCTGGTCCTGGCCGACACGTCGGTGCAACAGCAGCGCCTGGCCGCGTGGGCGGACGTGCTGAACCTGCTCGGCACCGAGTACGCCGACAGCGGTCTGACCAGGTGGGCGCTGACGGCCCGCGCAGTTCCGGACTCCGGTAACCGGGCGCAGCGCTACCTGGTGCAAAAAGCGGTCGACACCGACACTCGCGCGTACCGATCGCTGGCGGAACTGACCGCCGCGGCGGCGCCGTCAACGCAGCGCCACGAGGTGTACCTCAGCGTCGTGTTCGACACCAAGAAGCTATCGGCGGAGATCACCGACGCGGGCGGCACCGACGCGGCCATCGCCACCGTCGTGCTCGACAAGCTCGGCGGGGTGCAGGCCGCAGTCGCGGAGGCCGGCGTCGACACCGTCGGCTGGTTGACGCCCCGGGAGTACGCGGCGGTGCTGCGCACCCAGTTCGACCCCGAGGACCAGCCGCACGTGGACATGCGTGCCTCGACCACGCCCGGGGTGGCACCGCACATGGCCGGGCCGATTGCCGCCGAGAACATCGGCTGGTCGTCCTACCGCCACGACTCCGGGTTCTCCCAGAGCCTGTGGGTCTACGAGATGCCGCGTCAACCGGTCGCGATGACGTGGATGACCGCCCTGTTCACCCGCACCGTCGGTCGACGCGCGGTCACGGTCATCGCCGAGCCGGTACCCGCGCAGCTCGCCCAGTTGGCGACCCGCCGGGACAAGGTCGCCCGCGCCGGCGACGAGATCACCAAACGCAAGATGCGCCTGGTGCGCACCGCCCGAGAGGACGAGGAGGCCCGCTCGGTGGAGCAGGTCGACCGGGAGCAGGCGGCCGGGCACGTGCGCTACCGCTACGCGATCGTCGTCACCGTCACCGCCGACAGCGAAGAGCAACTCCGCCATGACGTGCGGGCGATCAAACGGGTGCTGGGCCGCACCGGCTGCCAGGCGGTGGTGCTCTACGGCGAACAGGACCAGGGCTTCATCGCCGGAGCGCTTCCCCTGGCCCGCGGGCTCAAGCCGATGCGGGGGTGGTTGGCGTGAGCCGCGCACGGGTGCAACGAGAAGGATCGCTCGCGCACCACATCGCGCAATCCGCAGACCGGCGGGATCTCGCTGCGGCCCAGGCCGAACTGGAACGCGACCAGCGCGCCCTGCGCCGGACATCGGAGCGGCTGCTGGGCGCACCGCCGGTTGACGGGCGCGGCGCCTTGGGCCGGGCCGCCGGGCGCGCGTTCTGGCGGCTGCGGCTACCGCCGCTGGTCACCACCAGCGCGCAGCTGTGCAGCGTGTACCCGTTCGTCGCCGGCCCCGGCCTCGGGGTGGACGGACCGCTGATCGGCCAGGAGGTGTACTCACGGACCGGGTTCGTGTTCTCGATGCGGGAGTTGTACCGGGCAGGGCTGCTCAGCGCACCAAACATGGTGGTCACCGGCGAGATCGGCTCGGCGAAGTCGTCGCTGCTCAAGAGCATCGCGTTTCGGGGAATCCCGTTCGGCACCCGATTCTTCGTCGTCGACGTCAAGGGCGAGTACGACGCCCTCGCCGAAGGTGCCGGGATCCGCCCGGTGCGCGTCGGCCCCGGCGCGGGTGTCGTGATGAACCCTCTCGCGGGCATCCGCCGCCAGCCGGGGCAGACGGAGCCGGAGTGGCTGCAGATCCAGCGGGCCCGCCGGCTGCTGCTGCTCGAAGGGCTCCTCGAGATTCAACTCGGCGGTGCCCTCAGTGAGGCGGAGCGCTCGCTGATCGAATACGCCCTCGACGCCGTGACCCACAGCGACGACGGCACCAGCGCTGAACGGCTGGCCACCCCGACCCTGTCGCTGGTCCTCGGGGCGATGGGTGACCCGCGGGTGTGGGCGCACCGCCTCGCCGGGGTGAACTACGACGTCGACCAGTTCGCCGTCGATAGCCGTCGGGTCCGTCTCGCGCTGGAGCGGCTGATCACCGGCGTGCTCGGCGGGATTTTCGACGCACCGACCGCGGCGACGCTGACGGTGGACTTCGAGCAGCCGGGGGCGATCCTCGACCTGCGGGCGGTGCGGACCTCGGATCAGATGACGGCGATGGCGATGACCTGCGCCCAGTCGTGGCTGGAGGCGGAGCTCACCCGCCCCGACGCCCCGCCGAGGGTGTGCCTGTACGACGAGTTCGCCTTGGTCACCCGCCACCTCGGCCTGATACGGCGGATGCGGGAGCAGATGAAGCTGGCCAGGGCGCTGGGCACGGAGAACATCCTGGCGTTTCACCGATTTTCGGACTTGGCAGCCAGTGGCAGCGCCGACTCCGAGCAGGTCCGCATCGCCCGGGGCCTCATCGAGGACACCGGTGTGCGGGTCTCCTACCGGCAGGCGCCGGGCTCGCTGGACGCCGCCCGCGAATTCCTGGGCACCACCGACACGGAAACCGGCCTGCTGCTGCACCTGCGCCGCGGCGTCGGGTTGTGGAAGGTCGGGCTGCGCTCCTACGTCGTCAAGCACCAACTCTCCAGCGTCGAGCAAGCCATGGTCGACACCGACAGCCGCATGCGCGACAACCCCGAGAACGAACCGCGGGAGCTGACCGACTCCGAGTACGAGGCGCGGGAGTCCGCCGCGGTGGGGCAGGTGCGCTGATGGCCGGCTCGCTGATGTCCCCCGGAAGCCGGCTGCCGCGCCGCGGCATGCCCCGCGCCGACATCCTGGCCCGGCTGGTTCTGCTGGGCATTGCCGTGTTCTGCACGCTGCTGGGCACCTTCACTCTGTGGCTGGCCGGGCAGGTCGGTGGCGTGCTCACCCACGCCGCGTGGCCGGACACCTCGCCGACGGACGCGCCCGGCATTGCCGGGCGGATGATCCTCAACGGCGGCGACCCGGCGGCGGCATGGCCCACTGCGGCCCAGGCGGACCTGCCGCCGACCGCGCTGCTGTACGTGCTGTGGTTCGGCCTGTTCATTGGAGCCTTCGCTGGCCTTGGCATGCCGGCGGTCCGCTTCATACAGCGGCGGGTGCAGCGGCGAGGGTTCGCCAGCCGAAAGGACCTCGACCGTGTGGTGACCGCGTCGGCGGTGCTTCGGCGCGTCGACGTCCTCCGGCCTGGCCTGACCATTCGGGCGACTGACCGCCCCGAGAGCGCGTACGCGAAGGCCCAGCGCCGTAAGGACCCGTTGGAGGTGGCGCGGTTCTTGGGGCACCACGCGCTGACCGGGGAGCCGCTGTACCTCGCCAACGAGTACACCGAGCTCCTCGCCGGGGCCGCCCGGTTCGCCAACAAGACGTCGCGCTACATCGTGCCGCGGGTCGCGGACGCCCGGGGGGCAGTGATCTCCACCTCCACCCGCCTCGACGTCGCGGCGGTCACCTACTACCTGCGTGCCGAGGTTGGTCCGACATGGATTTTCGAGCCGCAGGGGCAGGTGCCTGGACTGCCCCGGCTGCGGTGGTCGCCGATCGAGGGGGCGCACGATCCGGACATCGCGGCGCTGCGCGCGAAGGGCTTCGCCGCCGGGGCCGGCCTCAAGGGTGATGTAGAGAACGGTCAATACTTTCAGGATCAGGCGGCATCGATTATTCGCGGTCTGCTGCACGCCGCCGCTCTTGATGAAAAGGCCACCCTGACCGACGTAGCCAGTTGGGCGGCCAACCCCAGCGACCCGCGGGCCGAGCTGATTCTGCGCCATCACCAGCAAACGGTGTGGGCCGACCGCTTGGCATTCCACCGCGAGTCCAGTGGCCGTGGCCGCGAGAGTATTCAGTCTGTCGTCTTCGGAGCGCTGGATCCGTTCAGTAACGCCCGGATCTTGCGCGCATGCTCCCCACCGCGCGGCGAGCAGTTCCAGCCCGAGCAGTGGCTGGATGAGTCCGGCACCCTTTATCTGGTCGGCACCCGCAGCGGGCAGTCGCTGGTCGCGCCGCTGTTCAGCGCGATCGCTGAGGACATCATCTACCGCACCCTGCAACGATCCTTCGTCGCACCGGGCGGGCGGGTAGAGCCCTGCCTCTACCTGATCGGCGACGAGATCACGAACATCGCCCCGTTGCCGTCGCTGCCCGCGCTGGCCTCTGAGGGTGGTGGTGCTGGTATCGCCTTGTCGATCTCTTGCCAGAACACCCACCAATTGGAGGAGCGGTGGGGCCGCGACGGTGGGCAGGCCCTGCGCGACGGTGCGAACGCCCGCTTCGTGATGGGCGGCACGCAGGACGTGGCGGCTCTCAAGGACGCGCAGTCGCTGCTCGGGCAGGTGCAGGAGCTGTCGTCGGCGGCCAGTTGGGGCGGAGGGCGCGCCAGCGTGCAGGAGAACGCTCGACGGGAGAACCTGCTCGATCTCGCCGAGTTGCGGACCCTGCCGACCGGCCACGCCCTGGTGTTGCTCGGCAACATGCCCCCGGTCGAGGTCGTGCAACCGGCGTGGTGGGAGCGCCCCGACGCAGACCGCTTCCACGTCGCGCAGGCCGCGTTCACCGCCCGACTCGAAGGGCGGCGCCGCTGATGACCGACCGCAGGTTCCTGTTCGATGTCCCGGCCGAGGCGTCGGGAGAACAGCGGGCGATCGCTGAGCTTGCCGAACTCATCGACTCGCTGCGTGTCAGCGTGGAACGCCTCGCCGAGGCGCACGTCGCGCTCGGTGAACGCGTCGAGGCGATCGACGGTGACGCGGCATGGGCGCCGGCGGGCCACTGCTGGCGGAACGTGGACGCCGATGCCGCGCGGCAACTGTGGGCGTGGCTGATCGCCTGGACGCGGTGGCTCGTCGACCGCTACGGCCTGGCCCAGGACCTCGGCGCGTGCTGGCCAGCCCACCCGGCCCTGGTCGAGGAGCTGACCGCGCTGAGCGTGTCCTGGCACCACGCGTACTCCGGCAAAGCCGACCCGGACGCGCCGCTGCGCTGGCATGAGGCGCTGCACCGGGCCCGGCACCGGTGGCAGGCGTGGGACAGCACCCGCTGTCGGCACGGGCACCACACACCCCGCAGCGCCGACGCCGTCTGGTCCGCGCCATGGCCCGACGACGCCGAACAGGCCGTCACCGGCGACATCGCCGCGCGGCAGCAAGCGGCGCCGGCGCGCGCAGAAGGAGGGACGACATGACTCAGCCGGCAGAGGTCACCAACGTCTGGGACTGGCAACGCTTCGAGGCCGCCTTGTTCGGGCTGCGCGAGGGCGTCGACTCGCTCCAGGACTACATCGCCGACATACACAACGCGCGCCACAACCGGCGCGACGACCAACAGGAGGACAGGCAGCAATGGACAGAGTTGGACGAGACGACGCGGCGCGAGACGGAGCTGGACTGGTCCAGCGACGGGCACCTCGACGGGGACTACACCCGCGACGTCGGCGAATGAATGTCACCGTGCGCACCGCCAGCGCTCCGCTGGCCCGCATCGGCGTCGGCCTGGAGCAGCTGCGCCACGACATCGACGCACTGGTCGAGGTCGTGGCTGGCCAGCCGCAAGCGCGCCCGCAGCTCGTGGAGATCCACCATCAGGTGCGCCTGCTTGGACAGCAACTCAACGCCGCGCTTCGGTCACCAGACGAGCAGGTCCCGCCCGAGGAGCGGCAGTGACACCACGTTTCGTCAGGGCGACCATCGCGGGAGCAGCTACCCTGCTGCTCAGCGCGTGTGCCGGGAGCGGTCCCGCTCCGAGCGGCAGCACGCCTGCCACCGGCCCCCATCCCGAAGGTGCGGTGCCGGCCGACACATTGGCTGCGGATCCCGACGGTGTCCTGCGGGCCACGCCAGGCACGGCCGATCCGGCGGCGGTGACCACCGCGCTCCGGTTCGTGCGGGCCTGGGCCCGCCCTGACCTGCCCGCCGACAGCTGGCTGGCAGGGGTACGTCCCTACGCCGTTCCCGCCTACGCCGATCTGCTCGCGACGGTGCTGCCGGCCAACGTGCCCGCCACCCGGGTAACTGGCACGGGCCGGGCGGCGGCGGCCACGGCGCAGCGGGTCGACGTCGATGTCAGCACCGACGCCGGGGTGCTGCGGGTGGTCTGTGTGCGCAGCGACGCCCGGTGGCTGGTGGCCACGCTCGGTGTCCGCGAGGAGGCTGCGGCGCGGTGAACCGCGGATGGATCGGACTCGGCGCAGCGATCGTGGCCGCGTTGCTGCTGTGTGGGCTGCCCGTGGCGGTGGTGCTCAACAACCCTGCGCCGGCGTCGGCTTGTGCCGCCACCGGCCCTTTGCGCTCGGCCATCGGGGCCGTCGAGGCGGTGGGACGGTGGAACGCCGAACAGGTCAGCAACGCCGCGCAGATCGTTGCCGTGGGACGGGCGCAAGGTGTGCCGGCCCGTGGGTGGGTCATCGCCGTGGCTACGGCCATGGTCGAGTCGAGCCTGCACAACCTGAATGGCGGTGACCGCGACTCCCTCGGGTTGTTCCAACAGCGTCCCAGCCAGGGGTGGGGCACACCTGCGCAGATCATCGACCCGGTCTACGCCGCCACGAAGTTCTACACGAAGCTGCAGCGCATCGGCCGGTGGGAAAACCTGCCGCTGACCGTCGCCGCGCAACGCGTTCAGGTCTCCGCGTTCCCCGACCGCTACGGCACGTATGAGCACGCCGCCGAGCAGGTCGTCGCTGCGGTCGTCGGCGTCGCGACGATCGCCGACCTACCCGGGGCCAGCCTCGCCGACTGCTCGTCAGACCCGGTGACGGTGGCGGCGTCGGGGTGGACGGCGCCGCTAGGTGCTGCAGTGGGTAGCCGCTACGGGCCGCGTGACGGCAAATTCCACGCCGGAGTCGACCTAGGCGCGGCGCGTAACACGGTCATCCACGCGGCCAGCGCCGGGCGAGTGGTGTGGGCGGGTTGCGACTCGAGCACCGGCAACTGTGACGTCGACGGCAGCCCTGCCGCCAAGGGGTGTGGCTGGTACGTCGACCTGGTGCACGCCGACGGGTATGGCACGCGCTACTGCCACATGGTCCGCCGGCCCGACGTCAGCGAGGGCGACACCGTGCAGGCCGGTCAGCGGCTTGGCCTGGTCGGCACCAGCGGCCACTCGTCCGGCCCGCACCTGCACTTCCAAACCCACCAGAGCGTGTGTTCGGGATCGCGGTGCGACCTGGACACCTCCAACTCCACCAACCCGGTCGAGTTCATGCGCCAACGCGGCGCCCCGCTCGGCGAGCAGAGGGGGTGAGGCGTTGCTAGGAGGCGGCAGGTAGGTCATCAGCAACAGCACGGGGGAGAAGACATGTACGACGAGGATGAAAGCATCGAGCGTCGGCGCCGGCCGGCGCCGCAACCGCCGCCGCCGCAGGACCGCGGCGGGCAAGTCGGACAGCGCCGCAACCGCAAGCCCAACCGGCGCCCGGCACGGCGCAGGTGGATGGAATGAGCGCCGCAACGGACCGCCGGCCACGTCGAGTCGCGGGCATCTACCGACCGCCGGTCAACGCCGCTCGGATGCCGCCACCACGGCCGGGGCCGCTGGCGCAGCTGGTCCGCACCGCCAACACTGTTCGCGCCCAGGTGGAACGCGGCGTTCTGCGCGACGAGGGACTGACCTGGACCACCTACGACGTGCTGGTGTTGGTGTGTGCGCGCCGCGCGGTCGAAACCCGCACGGCCGCCGCTGAGGTTGGCATCGCCAAGGCCACCTTGACCAACGCTCTCGTGTCGCTCGTCGACCGTGGGTTGGTACGCCGGGACCTTCAGGAGGATGACCGCCGGCGGGTGGTCCTGCGCCCGACCCAGGCCGGCATGGACCTGGCCCGCCGCGTCCAGGGTCCGGTTGAAGCCGAACAAGCACGCCTGTTCGGTGAGCCGGGCATGCCGTCGGGAGACAGCCTGGCCCGGGTTCTGCGGTCGCTCGCCACCCGCTCCCGCCAGGACGACGCCACCGAACCGGACGCGGCCCGGTGACCGGGCGCATCGGTGTGGCCCGAGGCACCGCCCTGTACGTCGGGGCGGTGCTCGGGCCCGGCGTCCTGATCCTCCCCGCGCTGGCCATGCACGCCGCCGGACCGGCGTCGCTGCTGGCCTGGGCCGCCATGCTGGCAGTGTCGGTCCCGATCGCGGCGGCGTTCGCCGCCCTCGGCATGCGATACCCCGACGCAGGCGGGGTGGCGACGTTCACCCGGCGGGCGTTCGGACCTGCCGTGGGCACCGTCGTCGGGTGGTGGTTCTACGCGGCAGTGCCGCTCGGCATGGTCGCCGGGGCACTGGCCGGCGGCCGGTACGCCGCCACCGCCCTGGGCTGGGGACCTACTGCGGCTGGGTGGATCGCCGCGGGCGTCTTGGGGTTGGCGTACGTGATGAACCTATTCGGATTGCACGTGTCTGGTCGTGTACACCTTGCGCTCACCGGGGGGCTCTTCGCGCTCCTCGCGACGGTCGTCGCCGTGGCGCTGCCACATGTCGCAGCCAGCCGGTTCGAACCATTCGCCCCGCAGGGCCTCGCCGGAATCGGCAGCGCCGCCGCGGTGCTGTTCGTCGCTGTATGCGGCTGGGAAGCCGCGGCCAACCTGGCAGGAGAGTTCACGCGCCCCCGCCAGCAGCTGCCGGTCGTCGCCGCCGCGAGCCTGAGCATCATCGCCCTGCTCTACGCCGGTCTCGCGATCTGCACCATCGGCGTACTCGGCGCTGCCGGTGGAGATACCGAGGTGCCCCTGATGCTGTTGCTCGACCCAGCCGCCGGGCCGGGCGCAATGGCGGTCACTGCCCTGTGCGCGCTGCTGTTGACCTTCGGCGCAATTTTCACCTTCATTGCCGCCGCAGCGCGCGCCGGTGCGGCGCTGGGCCGGGACCGCGCACTACCACGGTGGCTCGCCAACAACGGTGCCGCGGGGGTGCCGAGGCGCAGCCTCGCCGTGCAAGCGAGCGGCGCGGCGGCGGTCGGGGCCGCAGCGCTGGAGGCGCCAGCGGTGGTTGACGTCGACCTGCTGATGCGCGCGTTCTCGGTGCTCGTGGCATCGGTCACCCTGCTGGGACTCGCCGCCGCCGTAAAGCTGCTCTCGTCTGCGGTGATTCGCACAGGCGCAGCCGCCGCAGCGGTCGTCGTCGGCGCGGTCGCAGCGTTCGGTGGGCGTCTGGTGATCCTCCCGGTAGTCGTTGCCACTGCGGCATGGGCCTGGCACCGGAGCCACCCTCGACCACCCGCACCACCGGTCCCTGCCACACCGGCAACGCCCGCCGTCCGGGCGACGCCCGCGCGGGTCCAGGTGCTAGCCGGGAACTCCCGGCAGCTACACGACCGCCTCGCCTCAGGCGCACCCAACGCTGCGCCTATCCGAAGCCGCCCGCGCGTCCGGCGGTCTTGACCGGCGGCGGTCGCCGGCACTTCCCTGGCCGGCGACCGCCGCCTCCTGCTGCCCGAACGAACCGGCAAAGGAGCCGCAACGTGACTGGGACCGGTGCGCCAACCACGCCCGCTCTAGCAGGACTGGGCTGGCGCCTGGGCACCCTGTACGGGCCAGCCATCTACGGAGTCAGCGCCGCTGCCGTAGCGCTGCCAGCCGCCGCCGCCGGACTACACACCACTCCATCGGCTGCGGTGTGGATCCTGACGATCCACGCTCTCGGACTCGGCATCGGCGCGGCCGTAGGCGGACGATCCATCGACATCTGGGGGCCCCGCCGCGTACTCACCCTCGGTGCTGCTCTCCTCGCCGTCGGCACGATCCTCTGCGCGAGCGCGCCCACCCTCATCGTCGCCGTCGCCGGCCGCGCATTGATCGCCGCCGGATCCGGGACGATGACCGCGACCGCGCTCACGCTCGCCGCCGGCCAACCGGGGCCGCAGCGGCCGAGGGTGCTGGCGCGACTCGGCGCGATGATGGCCCTGTTCTCGGCCACCGCACCGTTGGCCGGTGCGCTCGTCACTGCCGCGTCGTGGCGAGCGGCACTGGTGCTGCCCGCGCTGTCGCTGGTGGCGCTGCCGCTGTGCTGGCCGCTGGCCCACTCCCGACGACGCATCGCAGGGCGGGTCGACGGGGCGGGTGCCGGCCTGCTGGTGCTCGTCGCAGCCGGGCTGCTGCTGACGATCCAATCCACCACCTTGCGCATCCCGCAACCCACCGTCCTCGCCCTGCTGGCCGGCACCTGCACGCTCGCAATCCTGCTGATCATGCACAGCAAGCACCGCCCCGCCGGGTTCCTACCGCTAGCCGTGGTGAGGAACCGACGGTTCTACCTCGCTGGCCTCGTCGGAGCCGGCGTGTACGGCGGGCTGTTCGCCTGCGTCTACGCCGTGCCGCAGATGCTGACCCGCCTCGGCTACAGCGCCCAAGGCGTCGGGCTTCTGCTCCTACCCGGCGCAGTCGCGGCGGCGGTGATGGCACGCCTCGCCACCATCGCGGCTCGCGGTCTTCAGCCGCACCGCGTGCTGGCCGGCGCGGCTGCCACCTTCAGCGTCGCTGTGGTGTTCGCCGCAACGGACCGGCGTCCGGCGGCGCTGGCGTGCGCGGCGACCGCCGGATTCGCGGCCTTCGCCATCGCGCAGACCACCCTGACCGCCACCGTCTCGGCGCACACGCACGCGCGGGACCGAGGCGGCGCTGTTGGCCTGCTGAACCTGACCTTCTTCCTCGGAGGGGCCGTGGGATCGGCGGGCTGCGCGGCCCTGTGGCATCCGTGGGGTTTGCCCCTCGCACTCGCCGCAACCGCTGCGCTGCCGGGCATGGCAGCAGTAGCGGCCTGGAGAAGCCGCCTCTGACAGCTGGCCAAGGACATCCCTGAGCACCGCTGCGACTCGATCCGAACGGTCCATCCCCACCGTCTACCGGAGGCGAACAATGGCAACTACCGTCCTCGACGGCCCAACCGGCGACCCGCGACTCGATGCCCTCCTCCGCCGGCTTGCCGCCGCGCGGACCACGAACATCGGCTTCCCCGCGGCGGTCGACGTCGACTACCAGAGCCTGGCGCCCCTGCTTGCGCATCTGCTCAACAACGTCGGCGACCCGGACACCGACCCGACCCATCCCACGCACAGCAAGGACTTCGAACGCGAGGTCTTGGCCTTCCTCGCCGGCCTCTTCCGCGCACCGGAGCGTTGGTGGGGCTACATCACCAGCGGCGGCAGCGAGAGCAACCTATACGCCCTCTACCTCGCGCGTAGCCGTTACCCCAACGGCATCGTCTTCCACTCGACTGCTGCCCACTACAGCGTCCCCAAAGCCGCCCACCTGCTCGGCATGAACACGGTCATCGTCGGCACGCAGTCCAACGGCGAGCTCGACTACGACCAGTTCGCCCGCCTCGCCCGCCGGCACCGCGACCGACCTGCCATCGTCGTGGCGAACGTCGGGACGACGATGACCGAAGCAGTCGATGACGTCGGACAGATCCGCGTCACACTCGACCACGCCGCGGTGACGCGGCGGCACATCCACAGCGACGCCGCGCTCTCCGGGATATCTCTGGCGCTCGCTGACGACCCACCCGGCTTCGACTTCGCAGACGGCGCGGACAGCATCTGCGTCAGCGGCCACAAGTTCCTCGGCACTCCGCTGCCCTGCAGCGTGGTCATCGCCCGAAGGCGTCATACCGCACAACTTGACCAACTGGTCGCCTACACCGGGAGCGCCGACGGGACCATTTCCGGCTCCCGCAGCGGCCACGCGGCCGTGATGCTGTGGAGCGCCATCAACCGTCATGGCCGCGACGGTCTACGCGCTCGGACGTACGAGGGCCGCGAGTTGGCCGCGTACACCTGCCGACGGCTACAGGAAATGGGCTGGCCGAGCTGGCGCAATCCAGAGGCACTGACAGTCGTGCTGCGCACCCCACCGCCAGCGGTCCTTCAGCGGTGGCCGCTACCGTCCAGCGATGGCTGGAGCCATGTGATCTGCATGCCAGGTGTAACCCGACATCAGATCGACAAGTTCGTCAGCGACCTCGTCAATGCCACGGCGGCGCCTCTCCTGACGCTGACGGAGCCGAGGACGCCGGTGGCCGGGGCGAGGTCACGGTGAAGCGTGGCCACTCTGAGGCGGCCAGCGAGGAACCGTCGATGGTGATGCCGTCGGAAAGTGATCCGGTTACGCGGCAGGCAGTGGTGGCACCGGCTCCTGCGGGGCTGTCGAAGTCGGCCCGGCGTCGCAGGGCACTTGCTGAGCAGGTGGGCGCCGCGTTAGTGAACCCGTTGCCGCCTGAGATGTGGTACAGCGCGGCGGACGTGATCACCATGCGTCTGTTCCCGACGCGGGTCGGGGATGACCCGGCGATGCGGCGGCCCTTGGTGGAGGCCCCGGAGGTGGTGCAGCGGGGTGGGCCGGGAGCGTTGTGGGTCGGGTCCGGGCCCGGCGGCGTGGTCGTGCGGGTGCATGGGCCGTCATGGTCGCTCGTGGTACGAGTCAGCGGGGTGGTGGTGGACGCAATCGTGCTATTTCTGGATCAGACCTCCCGATACGGCTGGAGGGTTGAGGACGACGTGGACGCGCGGGAGCTGATTGAAGACGCGGTTCAGCAGGTGGTGGATGAAGCGGTCCGCTACGGGTGGGGTGGCGACAAGTACACGCCACCGGGGGCTCCGGTCGCTTGATGCCCGCGGGTTGTTGGCCGCCCGCGCGGGACTACTTCAAACGGATGCTGCACATTCGTGGTTCTTGAGTCGTAGGTCCCAGCCTGGAAGATCATCGTCCTCGTTGAGGGCGAGGGTGGGTGTGAACCAATCCACGGCGGGTCGTGCGGCCTGTTCCCATTGGCCGAGCCACGTCCGCAGCGCTGTCAGGGATGCGGAGTCCCGGCTGTCGGCGATGATGGTCGAGTCGGTCAGGATTACAGCGGCTGAGGTTGCGGTGGTGTGGCCGATGCCGCGTATGCCGTCGCGGAGTGCGGCGATGCTGCGGTGGTAGCCGCCGACGATGACGGAGAAGGCCGTCCATGACAGCCAGTCCAACGGTGCATCGGCGTAGGTTTCCGTGTGACCAGGGTTCAGTAGCAGGTTGAGGGCGGTGCGGGCGCCGCTGTGATGCTGGTCGTCGCGGTCGCGCCAGCTGATAGATATCCACGCCGGCTCGGGCTGCTGGATGCAGTAGTCCACCCAGCGGCCGGGGATAGTCAGCGCGTCGTCAACGGGGACGGCGGTGCTCTGAGCGTATCCGCCGAAAGTGATCGTCTCGATGTGCGGTTGCCCCGCCGTGAGGGTGATGGTCGCGATGAGGGTTGTGGAGGGCTGGGCGGCGATGGGCAGGCAGGCCACGATCCGTCCGTCGGGGGTGAGCTGTTCGACCCACGCTCGGGGAAGCCGTGGGGGTGTGCATTCTCTGGACCTTGATGATCTTGGATGTGGCAACGTGAGATTTCGATCTGAGTATGGGAATCGAATGCGACGCAAGCGCAATCTTTCCTCCCCCAGCTTGGGTCAGGACGACTTCGCGGACCGTTTCCGTGACTCGAGTACACGGCCGTCGGGGCGAGTTGGACCGAGGACGCTTTCGAGTTCAACCGGCACGCCAATGGCCAAGGATGGATCCGCGTCCAGCACCTGCGTAATCGCCGACCGGAGTTGCCTGACTGTGAGGTGCTCAAGCTTATCGAGCATGCTGTCCAGTTCCTGCAGGTCGCCGCCATCGTCCTCCGTGTGGGCTTCCTGGATCATCCTCAGCTGCTCCTCGCTGTACAGCCGGTGCAGCAGGGCCGCCACGAAACGTCGGCGCTTCTCTTCTGTGCTCATGGTTGGCTGGCGTTCCTCGAGCGCGTCGCCCGGCTTTAACGGCCCATCAGCCACGGCCGCCTGCACGGACCGGGCCCGCCCGGCACGGACGTCCGTCCGGCCGCGCTCGCGAGATCTCCAACGACCCCACGCCGACCTCACAGCCGGCGCCGCCCGGTCAATCAGCCACCTCTGCACATGCGGCCTGGCCCAGACGGCAAGATCGTAGAGCGCGCCGACGATCCTGGCTTTTTCTTCCTCCGTGAGCAACGGCCTCGCCGGTGGCGCTTCGCCCGCGGGCGAATCCACGAGATAGACGTGCACCGGAGGTCCCTCATCGTCCTCGTCGATGTCACTGAGGACGACCTGGCCGAGATTGTTGGTACCCCGCTCGCGAGTCAACGGGCTGGACTTGCCAGGAACCTTCTGCGACTTTGTCAGATCGGAGCTGTCGTCATACTCGACGTACATCTTCTTTCGGATCGTTGCCATGCGCCGCCGCCCCCAGAACCCATGCCGAGACATCCATGTTAGTGCTCTTGATTTAGACCGGCGCCGCCGGACGGTGCTGGCGAAGGCAGCGTTCCGTCAACGGCAGCAGCTTCAAAACGGGGCCTCTGGGGCCATATGTGTCCATTCCGCTTCATGGAATTGCTTCAGTCGCATGCAAAACGAAAAGATGTGATCAGGACATTCCTCGGTCGCGAACAAATGAAAATGACGGCTAACGCTCGCGAACCTCTCATCCTTCAGATGGGGTTTGTCGATAACGGTCACGATCGCCCCGATGCGAGAGGTCTGCCGAGTTGCTTTCCCAAGCACATCTGTATAAATTTCCTCAAGGTGCGGGCCGACCCATAGAAATGGCACACGAAAGAATAGCAGTCCAGTGTCTCCCTTTGGCAACTGCTTCGCCGCCCCTTTGACGGTGTTGATGACCGTCTTTGGCGACCAAGGCGTGCGATCGTCCTTCGCTTTCGCCTCGACCGGCACCACCTTGTCATCCATAAGTGCATTCGCGTCGTAATCTCTTCCTTTAATTCCTACCTCTATCTCAGTCTGCACGTACGGACTCGCAATCTGCAGAGTCCAAAGCATATCTAGCTCAAACGCTGCACCACTCAACTCACGCGTTCTAACGCCATTGAGGACGCTATCGAACCAAGGGAAGCTTTGCAGTTGATGCAGCCTCCTGGCCATTTCCTGAATGCGGTGCAGCGAAAGTGCTTTGAATGGCTTAGGGCCTGTCCTGTCGATCTTGAATCGTCTGGTCAGGTGACGTCACATCGAGGGATCATGGGGCATGACCGATGCTGATGCGGTGCTGAGGATC
>NZ_JBEXGE010000066.1:0-16592 GCF_040607155.1 Micromonospora sp. NPDC005324
GCGCTGAGCCCGGCCACGGCCACCACCTCCGAGAGGACCCCGATGGCAACCAGCACCACCGCGCCGGACGCCGACCGGCGCGAACCCCGGGCCGGGTCGCCGGCCCGGGGGCCGGCCCGCCGGCCCCGCGGCCCCCGCCGCTCGCTCCTGCCGTACCTGCTGCTCGCACCGGCCGTCGTGCTGGAACTCGCCATCCACGTGATCCCGATGGTCGTCGGGGTCTGGATGAGCCTGCTGGAGCTGACCCAGTTCCACATCCGTGACTGGTCCACCGCGCCCTTCATCGGGCTGGAGAACTACCGGGCGACGCTCGACCTGAACAGCGCCGCCGGCAAGGAACTGCTGCACTCGTTCTGGGTCACCCTGGCCTACAGCCTGCTCTCGGTCGGGTTCGCCTGGCTGCTCGGCATCTCGGCGGCGGTCGTCCTGCAACGGCCGTTTCGTGGACGCGCGATCCTGCGGGCGCTGTTCCTCACCCCGTACGCGCTGCCGGTCTACGCCGCCGTGATCACCTGGAGCTTCCTGCTGCAACGCGACACCGGCCTGGTCAACCACGTGCTCGTGGACCAGCTCGGGCTGATGAACGAACGGCCGTTCTGGTTGATCGGCGACAACAGCTTCTGGTCGCTGCTGGTGGTGTCGGTCTGGCGCAACTGGCCGTTCGCGTTCCTGTGCCTGATGGCCGGGTTGCAGAACGTGCCCGGCGAGCTGTACGAGGCCGCCGCGATCGACGGCGCCGGGTTCTGGCGCCGGCTGCGCTCGGTCACCCTGCCGATGTTGCGGCCGGTCAACCTGGTGCTGCTGCTGGTGCTGTTCCTGTGGACGTTCAACGACTTCAACACCCCGTTCGTGCTGTTCGGCGGCTCCGCGCCGGAGCAGGCCGACCTCATCTCCATCCACATCTACCGCAGCTCCTTCAAGACCTGGGACTTCGGCTCCGGGTCGGCGATGTCGGTGGCGCTGCTGCTGTTCCTGCTGGTCGTCTCGGCCGCGTACCTGCTGATCACCAACCGTCGGAGGGACGACCATGCGTGAGACCGCCGGTGAGCGCTGGGGCCGGCGCATCGTGCTGACCCTGCTCACCCTCTTCGTCGTCATCCCGCTCTACGTGATGGTCACCTCGGCGGCGAAGCCGTTGCAGGACGTGCAGAACGGCTTCACCTGGTGGCCCAGCCGGCCCACCCTGCAACCGTTCATCGACATGTGGAGCACCGTGCCGCTGGCCCGGTACCTGGTGAACAGCCTGGTGGTGTCGAGCGTCGCGGCGGTCTGCTCGGTGGCGGTGGCCATCTTCGCCGCGTTCGCGGTGAGCCGGTACCGGTTCCGTGGTCGGGGTGTCTTCTCGGTGACGGTGCTGTCCACGCAGATGTTCCCCGGCATCCTGTTCCTGCTGCCGCTGTTCCTCATCTACGTCAACCTGGGCAACGCCACCGGCATCGAGCTGTACGCCAGCCGTACCGGCCTGATCATCACGTACCTGACCTTCTCGCTGCCGTTCTCGATCTGGATGCTGGTCGGCTACTTCGACTCGATCCCCCGCGGTCTGGACGAGGCGGCGCAGGTCGACGGCGCCGGTCCGCTGCGCACCCTGTTCCAGGTCATCCTGCCGGCCGCCGTGCCCGGCGTCGTCGCGGTCACCGTGTACGCGTTCATGACCGCGTGGGGTGAGGTGCTCTTCGCCTCGGTGATGACCGACGAGGGCAGCCGCACCCTGGCCGTCGGCCTCCAGGGCTACTCCACCCAGTTCAACGTCTACTGGAACCAGATCATGGCCGCCTCGCTGGTGGTCAGCATCCCGGTCGTCGTCGGGTTCCTGGCCCTGCAGCGCTACTTCGTCGCCGGCCTCACCGCCGGCGCTGTCAAGTGAGTCATCCAACCCCAGAGGAGAACCGTCCCGTGCCCGACCTGTCCAAGCTGCCACCCGACTTCCTCTGGGGTGTCGCCACGGCGGCGTACCAGATCGAGGGGGCCGTCGACGTCGACGGCCGGGCGCCGTCCATCTGGGACACCTTCTCGGCGACCCCCGGCAACGTCGACAACGGCGACACCGGCGCGGTGGCGTGCGACCACTACCACCGGTGGCCGGAGGACCTGGAGCTGGCACGCCGACTCGGCGTGGACGCGTACCGTTTCTCGGTGGCCTGGCCCCGGGTGATGCCCGACGGTGTCGGGCGGGTCAACGCCGTCGGGCTGGACTTCTACGACCGGCTCGTCGACACGTTGCTCACCGACGGGATCCGGCCGTTCGTGACGCTCTACCACTGGGATCTGCCGCAGGTTCTCCAGGACCGGGGCGGTTGGCCGGAGCGCGCCACCGCCGAGGCGTTCGCCGACTACGCGGCGGTGGTGGCCGGCCGCCTCGGTGACCGGGTGGCCGACTGGTGCACTGTCAACGAGCCGCTCTGCGTGTGCTGGATCGGGCACCTGGAGGGCAACATGGCCCCCGGTGAGCGCGACCTGACCCGGGCGGTGCACGCCTCGCACCACGTGCTGCTCGGGCACGGCCTGGCCACCCAGGCGATCCGCGCCAACGCCGCCCGGCCGGCCTCGGTGGGCCTGGTGCTCAACCTCAGCCCGATCGAGGCGGCGACCGACCGGCCCGAGGACGTCGCGGCGGCCCGCCGGGCCGACGGGCACGTCAACCGGTGGTGGCTCGACCCGATCCACGGGCGCGGCTACCCCGCCGACATGATCGCCACGTACGAGGTCGAACCGCCGGTACGCGGCGACGACCTGGCGGTGATCGCCACACCGACGGACTTCCTCGGGGTGAACTACTACTTCCGTCAGCTGGTGGTCGACGACCCGACCGGCGCGGCCCCGTACGCCCGGCAGGTGCCGGTACCCGGCTCGGTGGAGACCGCGATGGGCTGGGAGATGTACCCGGCGGGCCTGGAGCGGCTGCTCGTCGACGTGCACGAGGAGTACCGGCCGGGCCGGATCATCGTCACCGAGAGTGGCTCGGCGTGGCCGGACGAGGTCACCCCGGACGGCACGGTGGAGGACAAGGAACGCACCGACCACCTGGAGCAGCACCTGGCGGCGTGCGCGTCGGCGGTGGCCCGAGGGGTTCCCCTGGACGGCTACTTCGTCTGGTCGTTGCTGGACAACTTCGAGTGGGCGTACGGCTACGACAAGCGCTTCGGTCTGGTGCACGTCGACTACACCACCCAGCGCCGGACGGTGAAGGCCAGCGGTCTGCGCTACGCCGAGTTGATCCGCGCCCACCAGCGGCTCGCCCGCACCACCGGCACCGCGACGCCGGTGGCCTGAACGGGGGCGGTGCGAGCGGCCGCCCGGGGTGTCGACACCCCGGGCGGCCGTTCCCGTTCCGATCGCACCAAACCGCCACGAACCGCGTTGGCGAGTGGCTAGCCTGCGGCAATGTCCGCAGCACCCGACGAGGTCGAACAGCCCGATCCCCGGGGGCGACTGTCCGCGACCGACCGGATGACCGCCTTCAGCGACGGTGTCTTCGCCATCGTCATCACGCTGCTGGTCATCGAGTTGCGGGTGCCCGAATACCACGAGGGCGGCCTGCTCAGCGGCCTGCTCGGCGAGGGCGCCTCCTACCTGGCCTTCGTGGTGTCCTTCGTCTACATCGGGGTGCTCTGGCTCAACCACCACGCGCTGCTGCGGCTGATCCGCGGCACCACGCTCACGCTGAGCTGGATCAACCTCGGCGTGCTCTTCGGCGCGGTGATCATCCCCTTCCCCACCGCGGTGCTGGCGTCCGCGTTCACCCACGGGGACACCGACGACCAGCGCGCGGCCGTCGCCCTGTACGCGCTGGCCGCGGCCCTGATGTCGGCACCCTGGCTGGTGTTCTTCGGCTACCTGCACCGCCACCCGGCGCTGCTGGAACGCCGGGTCAGCCCCGAGTACGTGCGAGTGCAGCGGCTGCGACCGGTCACCGGCCTGATCCTGTACGGGCTCAGCGGGTTGCTCGGCTGGTTCGTCAGCCCGCTGCTGGGCCTGATCGGCGTCATCGTCATGATCACCTATCACGCTGTCACCAGCGAGGGACTGCCCCGCTGGCTGACCCGTCGCTGACCGGGCGGAGTCGGAGCAGGTCGGCCGGGGTGTCCACGTCGGCCGGGGAGCCGACGTCGTCACAGGGCACCTCGACCACCAGGTCCGGCCGGTCGCGCAGCAGGTCGCGGGCGCCCCGGTCGCCGACGGCGTACCCGTCCAGCAGCCGCCAGGTTCGTCGAGTCAGCAGGATCGGGTGCCCGGGTCGGCCGGCGTAGGTGGCGACCGCGACGACAGCGCCGTCGGCGTACGCCGCGCGCACCCGGCGCACCGCTACCGGGCTGAGCAGCGGCTGGTCGACGAGGACCACGACGGCGGCCGGCACGTCGGCCGGCAGCGAGGCCAGGCCCCGCAGCAGCGACGAGCCCAGCCCGTCGGACCAGCGGTCGTGCCGGACCGGCACCGCGCCGGGCAGGTCGGGCATCTCATCGGCGCCCGCGCCGAGCACCACGTGCACGGGTGCGCAGCCGCCGTCGGCGAGCAGCCGGATCGCGCGCCGCACCAGCGGCTCGCCGTCCACCTCGACCAGCGCCTTCGGCCGGCCGTAGCGCCGTCCGGCGCCGGCGGCGAGCAGCAGTCCGGCGGTCACCGTCGTCACCTCCCGTACGAAGGGCTTCGCGTTATTCGCCCTGAGATATACCGACAAAGCTAGTCTGGGCCGGTGCAGGGCGGAGGAGAGAACACGACGACGATCGACGAGCGCCACTCGTCCCGGGTGACGGTCGAGGTCAACGGCGCGTCCCGCGAGGTGACCCTGGACAACCGCACCACCCTGCTCGACGCGCTGCGCGAGCACCTCGACCTGACCGGGGCGAAGAAGGGCTGCGACCACGGCCAGTGCGGCTCCTGCACGGTGCTGCTCGACGGCCGGCGGGTGAAGAGCTGCCTGGTCTTCGCGGTCACCGTGGACGGCCGGTCGGTGGTGACCGTCGAGGGGCTGGCCGGGCCGGACGAGCTGTCCCCGTTGCAGGCCGCCTTCATCGCGCACGACGCGTTCCAGTGCGGCTACTGCACCCCCGGGCAGCTCTGCTCCGCCCGCGGCATGCTCGACGAGGTCTCAAGGGGCTGGCCCAGCGCGGTCACCGGCGACCTGAACACGCCCGTCGAGCTGACCGACGCGGAGATCCGCGAGCGGATGGCCGGCAACCTGTGCCGCTGCGCCGCGTACCCGCACATCGTCGCGGCCGTGCGCGAGACGGCGGCGAACTCGTGAGGGCGTTCCGCTACCACCGGCCCGCCGACGTGGCCGAGGCGGTCGCCGTGCTGGCTGCCGAACCGCAGGCCGCCTACCTGGGCGGCGGAACCAACCTGGTGGACCTCATGAAGCTCGGGGTGCAGCGTCCCGACGTGCTGGTGGACGTGACCCGGCTGCCGCTCGACAGCGTCGAGGAGCTGCCCGACGGTGGGCTGCGGATCGGCGCGACAGTCCGCAACAGCGACCTCGCGGCCCACCCGGCGGTACGCCGCGACTACCCGGTGCTGGCCCGCGCCCTGCTCGCCGCAGCCTCCGGACAGCTGCGCAACATGGCCACCACCGGCGGCAACCTGTTGCAGCGCACCCGCTGCGTCTACTTCCAGGACACGAGCAGGGCGTGCAACAAACGGGAGCCGGGCAGCGGTTGCGCCGCCCTGCACGGGCAGAACCGCGACCTGGCGGTGCTGGACTGGTCCGAGCAGTGCGTGGCCACCCACCCGTCCGATCTGGCGGTCGCGCTGGCCGCCCTCGACACCGTGGTGGAGGTGCACGAGGCCCACGGCCCCCGCGAGATCCCGATCGCCGACTTCTACCGCTCCCCCGGCATCCACCCGGAACGGGAGACCACAGTGACCCGGGGCGCGCTGATCACCGCCGTCCGGCTACCGCCACTACCGGCCGCGCGCCGCTCGACGTACCTCAAGGTGCGTGACCGTGCCTCGTTCGCCTTCGCCGCCGGCTCGGTGGCCGCGATGCTGGACCTCGACGGGGACGTGGTCCGCGACGTGCGGCTGGCGTACGGGGCGGTGGCGCACCGGCCGTGGCGGGCGTACCGGGCCGAGGACGAGCTGCGCGGTCGCCCGTTCAGCCCGGAGCTGGCGGCACGGGCCGCCGACGCGGAGCTGGCCGAGGCGCGCCCGCTACGGCACAACGGCTTCAAGCTGCCACTGACCCGGGCCATCACCGTGCGGGCGCTCACCGAACTGGCGTCGTCGTGAGCACCGGGGCGGTCGGACGGGCGTACCCCCGGCTGGAGGGCCCGGCGAAGGTCACCGGCACGGCCCGGTACGCGGTGGAGTACCCGGTGGACGAGGTCACCTACGGCTGGGCGGTGCCGTCGGCGGTGGTGCGGGGCCGGATCACCCGGATCGACACGACGGAGGCGCTGGCCTCGGCCGGCGTGCTGGCCGTGGTGCACCACGGCAACGCGCCCCGGATGGCGCCCGGCCCGCAGCCGGAGCTGCGGCTGTTGCAGGAGCCGACGGTGCACCACCGGGGGCAGTACGTCGCGGTGGTGGTGGCCACCAGCCTGGAAGCGGCCCGCGAGGGCGCCCGACTGGTCCGGATCGACTACGACACCGGCCCGCACAGCACGGTGCTCACCGACGACCATCCCGGCCTGTACAAGCCGGACCAGGTCAACCCCAGCTATCCGACGGACACCGCCGAGGGCGACTTCGACGCCGGGTACGCGGCCGCCCCGGTACGGGTGGACCTCACCTACCGGACACCGGCGTACCACAACAACCCGATGGAACCGCACGCCACGACAGCGCAGTGGCACGACGGACGGCTCCTGGTGCACGACTCCACCCAGGGCGCGACGCCGGTGCGCGCCACCCTCGCCGAGCTGTTCGAGCTGCCGCCGGAGTCGATCCGGGTCGTCGCCGAGCACGTCGGCGGCGGCTTCGGCAGCAAGGGGTACGCCAAGGCGTCGGTGGTGCTGGCCGCCCTCGCCGCCCGGCACGTGGACCGTCCGGTCAAGCTGGCGCTGACCCGCCAGCAACTGTTCGGGCCGCTCGGCTACCGCACCCCCACCATCCAGCGGGTCCGCCTCGCCGCCGACACCGACGGCCGACTCACCGCCATCTGCCACGACGCGATCAGCCAGACCTCGACCATCCGGGAGTTCGCCGAGCAGACCGCCGTCTACACCCGCAGCATGTACGCCGCACCGCACCGCCGCACCACGCACCGGCTGGTCCGCCTCGACGTGCCCACGCCGTTCTGGATGCGCGCCCCGGGTGAGTGCCCCGGCGCGTACGCCCTGGAATCCGCGGTGGACGAGCTGGCCATCGCCGTCGGCATGGACCCGGTGGAGCTGCGCATCCGCAACGACACCGATGTCGACCCCGACCAGGGGCGCCCGTTCACCAGCCGCAACCTGGTGGCCTGCCTGCGCGAGGGCGCGCAGCGGTTCGGCTGGGCCGGCCGTGATCCGTCGCCCCGGTCCCGGCGCGACGGGCGCTGGCTGATCGGGACGGGCGTGGCCGGGTCGAGCTACCCGGCCCGGGCCCGGCCGTCCACGGCGACGGCCACCGCCCGGCCCGACGGAAGCTTCCTGGTCCAGATCAACGCCACCGACATCGGCACCGGCGCCCGGACGGCGATCTGGCAGGTGGCCGCCGACGCGCTCGGAGTGCCGCCGGAGCGGGTGGAGATCCGCATCGGGGACAGCGCGCTGCCGACGGCGGCGCTGGCCGGCGGCTCGATGGGGACCGCCAGCTGGAGCTGGGCGGTGATACGCGCCGCCCAGGCGCTGCGCGAGAAGCTACGCGACGGCGGGCCGCCGACCGGCGAGGTCACCGCCGAGGCGGACACCACCGAGGAGGTGGGCGGACAGCCCGCGCTGCCCCGGTACGCGTACGGGGCGCAGTTCGTCGAGGTGCGGGTCGACGCGGACACCGGTGAGGTGCGGCTGAACCGGATGCTCGGGGTCTTCGCGGCGGGGCGGGTGGTGAACCCGACGACGGCGCGCAGTCAGCTCATCGGCGGCATGACGATGGGGCTGTCGATGGCGCTGCACGAGGAGGGCCTGCTCGACGAGCGGTACGGCGACTGGGTCAACCACGACCTGGCCACCTACCACATCACCGGCTGCGCGGACGTGGAGTCCATCGAGGCGTACTGGCTGGACGAGCGGGACGACGAGCTGAACCCGGCCGGGGTGAAGGGCATCGGCGAGATCGGCATCGTCGGCGCCGCAGCGGCGGTCGCCAACGCCGTGCACCACGCGACCGGCGTACGGATCCGGGAACTGCCGATCCGGCTGGACAAGCTCATCGGAATATCAGACCTGGCTTAAATAAGCCGTTGGTGATACAACTGTCGTCGTGCACGCCTTCGACGTGCTGGGCGATCCGGTCCGGCGCCGCATCCTGGAGCTGCTCGCCGACGGCGAGCAGGCCGCCGGTGCGGTCAGCGCGGTCATCCGCGAGGAGTTTGGCATCTCCCAGCCCGCCGTGTCCCAGCACCTCAAGGTGTTGCGCGACAACGGCTTCGCCACCGTGCGGCCGGAGGGCACCCGGCGGCTCTACGCGGTCGACCCACGCCCACTGCGCGAGGTCGACGGCTGGCTGGAGCACTTCCGCCGGTTCTGGGCCCCGCCCCTGGCGGCACTCGCCACCGAGCTGGCCCGGGGCCGACGTGAGCGTCGGCTGCGCGGACCCGCCGATCCACCCGAGGAGAGGAACACCTGATGTTCGACGCCACCGAGCAGATCAACGCCGTCCAGCGGAAGGTCGGCAGCCGCACCCTGCAAGCCGGTGAGGCGCGGGTCACCACGATCAGCCAGACCTACCAGGCGACGGCCGAGGATCTGTGGGACGCCTGCACCAGCGCCGAGCGCATCCCGCGCTGGTTCCTGCCGATCTCCGGCGACCTGCGGCTGGGCGGCACGTACCAGCTCCAGGGCAACGCCCACGGCACCGTCGAGAGCTGCGAGCCGCCGCACCGCTTCGCCGCCACCTGGGAAATGGGCGGCGAGGTGAGCTGGATCGAGGTGCGGGTCACGCCGGTCGGCGACGAGCGGGCCCGCCTCGACCTGGACCACATCGCGCACGTCGACCAGGACCGGTGGGCCCAGTTCGGGCCGGGTGCGGTCGGCGTCGGCTGGGACCTCGGGCTGCTCGGCCTCGCCTCGCACCTGGCCGGCGACGGCAGCGGAATCACCCCGGAACAGGGCGCCGAGTGGACCGCCTCCGCCGAGGGACGACGGGCCATGGAGCTGAGCAGCCAGCTGTGGTGCGAAGCGAGCATCGCCGCCGGCACCGACGCCGACGAGGCGAAGGCCGCCGCCGAACGCACCACCGCCTTCTACACGGGCGACCCGGCAGCCTGAGCGCGAGGCGAGGCGGCGGCGCGGCAGGCTGCGGGGATCGGAGTAACGTGCTGCGGCATGACCGGCACGCCGTACTCGCACTGCTCCTCCTGCGGCGCCGCCTACCCGGCGGCCGCCGGATGGCCGCGAGTCTGCGCGGTCTGCGGCGAGACCGTCTGGCGCAACCCGCTGCCGGTGGCGGTCGCGGTGCTGCCGGTCCGCACGGCCGAGGGCCTGGGTGTGGTGGTGGTCCGCCGGGACATCGAGCCGGCCCGCGGCCTGCTCGCGCTGCCCGGCGGCTTCATCGAGTACGGCGAGGAGTGGTCCGACGCACTCGTGCGTGAGCTGCGGGAGGAGACCGGCCTGATCGCGGCGGCCGAGGACGCCCGCCTGTTCGCGGTGCACGGGGCGCCGGCGGGCGGCACGATGATGGTCTTCGGAGTGCTGCCCGAGCGGGCGGCCGAGGACCTGCCACCGTCGGCGCCGACCGAGGAGGCGACCGAGTGGCTGGTGCTCACCGATCCGGTCGAGCTGGCGTTCTCCACCCACACCCGGGTACTAGCCGACTTCCTCAAGCGGAATCATGCGGGCCCTCGGTGATCGGCAGTAGGACCCGGAAGGTGGTGCGGCCGGGCTCGGTCTCCACCCTGATGTCGCCGTGGTGTTTGTGCACCACGATCCGGTACGAGATGTCCAGCCCCAGGCCGGTGCCCGCGCCGACCGGCTTGGTGGTGAAGAACGGCTCGAAGATGCGCGGGCGCACCTCCGGCGGGATGCCCGGCCCGGTGTCGGTGACCTCCACCGCCAACTGGTCGCCGATCCGTCCGGTGCGGACGGTCAGCACACCCTTCTCCCCCATCGCGCCCAACGCGTTGTCGATCAGGTTGGTCCACACCTGGTTCAGCTCCGCCGCGTACGCCGGGACCGGCGGGAGGTCCCGGTCGTACTCGCGGACCAGCTTGACCTCGGCGGGGGTCTTGCCCTTGAACATCACCAGCGTGGCGTCGAGCAAATCGTGCACGTCCACCACCCGGTGCGGCGCGCGGTCCAGCTGCGAGTACTGCTTGGCGGCGTCCACCAGCCCGGAGATCCGGGTGACCGCGTCGCCGATCTCGCGCATCAGCAGCTCGGTGTCGACGGTGTAGGTGAGCCAGCGCACCGCCGCCTCCAGGTCAGCGGCGCCGACGGCGGCCTTGACCTGCGCCAACCAGGCCGCGTCGAGCCCACCGCCGACCAGGATCGGCGCCAGGTCCCAGGCCCCGCCGACGCCATGGTCCTCCAGCCAGTCGGTCAGGGTGTCCTCGGCGTCGGCGGTGGCCATCGGGGTCAACTTCGGCGCGGTGGCCACCCGGGCGACCGCCTCCTCCTGCAACGCGACGAGGCCGTGCAGGGCCCTGCCGTCGAGCCGGCCGTCGGCGACCATCGCGAGCTTGTGACGCATCCCGGCGACCCGGTCCCGCAGCACCGAGGTGGCCCGCACCGCCGCCGCGGCCGGGTTGTTCAGCTCGTGGGTCAGCCCCGCCGAGAGCGAACCGAGCGCCAGCAGCCGCTCCCGTTCACCGACGATGGCCTGACTGTTCCGCAGGCCGAGGAACAGCCCCTCCAACAGGTGCATGGGCATCGGGAACCAGGTCCGCAGGGCGTACGCGAAGTCCTCCGCCGGCAGCACGAAGAAGTCCGAGTCGACCACCGCCCGCATGCTGTTGCGGTAGATCTGGTCGACCTGGTCACCCAGGTACGCCTGGACGGCACCGCCGTACACCCCGCGCTGGTCGGTCCGGCTGACCTCGATGTCGTCGCCGCGCACCTGACGGCTCAGCGCCACCGCGCCGCGCACCAGGACGAAGAAGCAGGTCCCGGGCTCACCCTCGGCGTACACCAGGGTGCCCCCGGCACGCTGCTCGACCCGGCCCCGCTCGGCCAGCCACTCGAGTTGCCCCTCGTCGAGGGACTCGAACAGGAAAAGGGTGCGCAACTGCGCCGGTGTCAGCCGGTCACTGTCCGTGCTCATTGGGCCTCCAGGTATCGGTGCACCAGCGACACTGCCATCGCGCCCTCGCCGACGGCCGAGGCGACCCGCTTGACCGACTCGGCCCGCACGTCCCCGGCGGCGAACACCCCCGGCACGCTGGTCTCCAGGTGGTACGGGTCGCGCGACAGCGACCAGCCGGCCGGCCGCCGCCCTCCGGCGAGCAGATCCGGACCGGTCACGATGAAACCACGTTGGTCGCGGACCAGAACCCCGTCCAGCCAGTCCGTGCGGGGCTCCGCGCCGATGAAGATGAACAGCCAGGAGGTGTCGACCGAGCGGGCCTCCCCGGTGCGGGTGTCGCAGAGGGTGAGCCGTTCCAGGTGGTCCTCCCCCGCCCCGCCGACCACTGCGGTGTGCGGGTGCACCGTGATCCGGTCGATTCGTTCCAACTGGTCGATCAGGTAACGCGACATCGAGGCGGTCAGGTCCGCACCACGGATGAGCAGGTGCACCCTCGACGCGTACCGGGAGAAGTGGACCGCCGCCTGGCCGGCGGAGTTGGCCCCGCCGACGATGTAGACGTCCTGCTCGACGCAGCTCGGCGCCTCGGTGGCGGCGGCGCCGTAGAACACCCCCCGTCCGGTGAAGTCGGCCAGCCCCGGGGCGTCGAGCACCCGGTACGACACGCCGGTGGCCAGCACCACTGTGTGCGCGGCGATCTCGCTGCCGTCGCCGAAGCGCAGCAGCCGGGCGCCGCCGGCCTCGCTGAGACCGACCACCTCCCGGGCGCTGAGCAGCTCGGCGCCGAACTTGACGGCCTGCCGCCGGGCCCGATCGGTCAACTGTGCGCCGGAGACACCGTCCGGGAAGCCCAGGTAGTTCTCGATGCGGCTGCTCTGCCCGGCCTGACCGCCGGTCGCCCGCCGCTCCACGAGCACTGTGCGCAGCCCCTCCGACGCGCCGTACACCGCCGAGCCGAGACCGGCGGGCCCGCCGCCGATCACCACCAGGTCGTAGAAGTCACACGCCGGCACCACCGTCAACCCGGCCAGCGCGGCCAACTCGGCCTCGCTCGGGGCGACCAACGCCTTACCCTCGGGCGTCACCACCAGGGGTACGTCCGCCTCGGTGGCCCCGGCCGCGTCGAGCAACCGCACGCCCTCCGGATCGTCGGACAGCAGCCACCGGTACGGCACCAGGTTGCGGGCCAGGAAGTCGCGGACCTTGAACGACGGGGCCGACCAGCGGTGCCCGACGACCCGGATCTCCGCGCTGGCCGCGTCCGGGGTGATTGCCCACGCCTCCAGCAGCCCGTCGACCACCGGGTACAGCTTCTCCTCCGGCGGATGCCAGGGCTTGAGCAGGTAGTGGTCCAGGTCGACCACGTTGATGGCCTCGATCGCGGCGTCGGTGTCCGCGTACGCGGTGAGCAGCACCCGGCGAGCGGCCGGGAAGATGTCCATGGCCGCTTCCAGGAACTCGACGCCGGTCATCTCCGGCATCCGGTGGTCGGCCAGCAGCAGCGCCACCTGTTCGCCGCGCAGTTTGACCTCGCGGAGCGCGTCCAGCGCCTCCGGCCCGGAGGACGCCCGCAACACCCGGTAGCGGTCGCCGTAGCGGCGCCGGATGTCCCGGGCCACCGCCCGGGACACCACGGGGTCGTCGTCGACGGTCAGGATCACCGGGTTCGCCATGGCGCCATGAAATCACCTGTCGAGGGTCGACCGCACCATCGCCCGGGGGCCGGCCCACGGTTGACCGCTTCGGGAACGGGTAAGCCGGGGAGCCGCGTGGGTGGCCGGACATCGACGACCCGCCCGGCTGCCGCGCACACCTCGGGGGGCCCATGGCGGACGCGACACCGACCGGACCGACGACGTCGGGCGGGATCGTGGAGCTGCGGGTGCACGGTGTCTCCGGCGCGGGCGCAGACCAGGTGTTGGACCGGCCGTACGTGCACCAGGTCGCCGGCGACCGCAGCGGGGGCTTCTACCGACCGCGCCCCGGCTACCCGGACTCCACCGGGACGGACGGGGTGACGCTGGAGGCCTACCGCTGGAGTGACCTGCCGTCCGGCACGGCCGTGCGGACGCTGTCGCTGGTCTTCCTGCTGCCGTTCATGCTCTGCAACGTGGCGCTCTGGATGCGCCCGGCGAGCACTGCCTCGAAGCGCGCCTTCATGGCGCTGTGCCGGGTGCTAGCTCTCACTCTCACAGTGCTGTACGTGCTCTCCATCGTCGGGGTGGCGCTGGACCTGATCGCCTGGCGCTGCATGGGCACCCCGTCGTGCCTGGCCGGCCGGAGCTGGTTGTCCTGGCTCGGCGGGCGCCCGACCGGGCTGCGCCTGGGTGTGCTGGCGCTCGTGCCGGTCGCCGCCATCGGGCTCGTCTGGTGGTTGGGCGCTCGCCCGGGCCATTCGTTCGACGCGTTCCGGACGCCGTCGACCCCGATGTCGAATCACCAGTTGAGCGCGGTCGGGCAGTGGGACGGCGAGCCGCTGGTGGGTCGGCTGCGCTCGGTCCACGTCGCGGCGGCGTTCGGCACGCTGAGCGGCAGCCTGCTGGCCGCGCGAGCCAGCCAGCACTCCTCATGGGTGATGGCGATCCTGCTGACGGCCACCGGGGCGTTGCTGCTGAGCTGCCTGCTCCTGGTCAGCGTGGTGCCGAGCATCGACCGCACCGACCCGTCGCCCCGGGTGGACGGCGTCTTCCGCGGGCTGCGCACCATCGCCTGCGGTCTGACGATGCTGGTGATCGTGCACGTCGTCATCAGCCCGGCGCCGTGGCCGCAAGGCGGTGCGCTGCCCGGTTACGGCGCGATCGTGGCCTGGTTGTTCGTCAGCCAGACCGTGCTGGTGGCCGTGCTCGCCGCGCTGGTGATCTGGCGGCGGGGCGGCGGGCAGAGCAGGTCACCCCTACGCGCGTTGGGAGCGCCGGTCTTCATGACGATCTCGGCCGGGCTCGCCGTGGCGTTCTCGGCCGAGTTGGTCTACCGGGTGGCGGACCTGCTCGATCGCGAGGGGACGACAGCGGACGGCCTGGAGACCAGCCCTCCTCTCGCGTACAAGTGGGCGATCTTCGGGTTTTTCCTGGCCGTGGTGACCGCGCTGCTGGTGGCCGGCCTGGTCACCAGGCTGACCCGGCGCGGGCGGCGGCGGGCCGCGCGGGCGATCGTGGCCGCCGACTTCCCGGACGCGCCGCCTCGGGCGGCGGCCCGGCTGCGGCGGGTCGAGCAGGCGGTGGCCCGGGCCCGCTTCACCGAACGGTTGGAGCCGCTCTCCGTGGTGTACGCCGGCCTGGCGGCGCTCGGACTGGCCACCAGCGTGCTCGGCCTGCTCCAGCTCCTACCCGGCGACGTGGCGCAGCGCTACCTCGGAGTTCCGGAAGACATGGTCAACTTCCTGATCGGGTCGGGTAGCTACCTGATCGCCGCGATCCTGCTCGGTCTGGTGGTGGGCGGCATCTTCGCGTACCGGACGGCGCAGTTCCGTCGGTACGTGGGGGTGCTCTGGGATCTGGGCACCTTCTGGCCCAGGGCGGCGCACCCGTTCGCGCCGCCCTGCTACGCCGAGCGGGCCGTGCCGGAGTTGGCCAAGCGGATCACCTACCTGGTGGAACAGGGGCAGGGTGTGCTGCTGGCCGGACACAGCCACGGCTCGGTGCTGCTCGCCGCGACGGTTCTGCAGCTGCCCACCCGGATCACCGAGCGGGTCGCCCTGCTGACCTACGGGTCACCGCTGGGCCGGCTGTACTCGCGGCTGTTCCCGGCGTACGCCGACGAGCCGGCGCTGCGGGAGATCGGCGAAAGGATCGGCTGGCGCTGGATCAACCTGTGGCGCGACACCGACCCGATCGGCGGCTGGATCTTCGCCTCCCACCGTCCCGGGGAGGCCGAGACGCTGACCGGTCCGCCGGGGACCGTGGACCGGCGGTTGACCGACCCGCAGGACGTGGTGCCGGCGCCCAGCGACAGCGTTCCGCCACCGATCCTCGGACACTGGCCGTGTGAGTCGCAGGAGGCGTTCGGGGACGCGGTACGGGACCTGACCGCACGACTGCGCCCCGCGCACCCGGTACGCGACTGAGCCGGTCGCTACGACTGCTCCGGCGGCCGGATATCGTCGCCTGGTGACCCCGTCCAAGCCACAGGCCCGCCGGTTGATCGCCTCGAACAAGAAGGCCCGGCACGAGTACACGGTGCTGCGCACGTACGAGGCGGGCATCGTGCTGGTCGGCACCGAGGTGAAGTCACTCCGCGAGGGGCGGGCCTCGCTGGTGGACGCGTTCGCGCACGAGCGCGACGGCGAGATCGTGCTGTACGGCCTGCACATCGCCGAGTACGCCTACGGCACGTGGACCAACCACGCCCCGCGCCGCAACCGCAAGCTGCTGCTGCACCGCGCCGAGATCGACCGGATCCTGGACAAGGTCCGCGAGGGCGGGGTGACCCTCGTTCCGCTGTCGATGTACTTCGAGAACGGCTTCGCCAAGGTCGAACTGGCCCTCGCCAAGGGCAAGCGCTCCTACGACAAGCGGCAGACGCTGGCCGAGCGCGACGCCAACCGGGAGATCGCCCGCGAGTTGGGCCGGCACCTCAAGGGCCACCCCCGCCGGCCCTGACGCTCGTTCGTCCGCGCTCTCAGCAGGGGCTCTTCGCGGGCTCTCTTCGCGCGTTCGTGTGTGGGTCGCGGCGTGGCGCGCCGGGACATCGTTGACGTCGTCCAAGGGACGTGGTCTGCTCGATCGACGCCGTTGTTGAAAACGGTAATCATTTGCTTAAGCGGAGGAGAACCATGTCACTCACCGTCCCGCCCGCCCTGCTCGACGCCGCCGAACGCGGCCCCATCGACGACGAGGCGTTCATCGCCTGCGTCCGTGACTCGCTGCCGTACGCCTGGGCCACCGTCAGCCGGGTGGTCGCCGAACTGGAGGCCGGCGACGCCGACCTGGCCGACAACGTCGTCCCACCGCCCACCGACGCCGACCGGGGTCAACTGCTCCGCGCGCTGGCGAGCGACGCGATCCGCGCCGGCCTGGAGCGGCACTTCGGCGTACGCCTGGCCTTCCAGAACTGCCACCGCGTCGCCGCATTCCGCCCATCGGCCGTGGACAGCGAGCGCTACCGCCGCTTCGTGTCGACCCGTGGCCAACTGCTCAACCAGTCCCCCGAACTCCGCAACTGCTGACCGTCGCGGCGGGGGGGGGGGGGGGGGGGCCCCCCCCCCCCCCCCCCCCCCCCCCCCCCCCCCCCCCCCGGTCAACAAAATTTTTTTTGGAAAAAAACACCACCCCCCA
>NZ_JBEXGE010000067.1:0-16069 GCF_040607155.1 Micromonospora sp. NPDC005324
ACCTGAACGGCCTCGAACAGGTTGTTCGTGGTGTCGCTCATGATGGTCGTGTAGTTGGAGCCGAAGCTGCCGGGGAAGTTCCCGATCGGCATGCTAGCCCGGTAGATCTTGCCGTTGTCACCGGCGAAGAACAGGTACATGTTCGTACCGTCGCCGATGACCGCCTGATCGATCGGACCGGTACCGGAGCCGGTGATGCTTCCGCTGAACAGCGTCTGCGGCGACGACCATCCGTTCGGGTTGGTCGGGTCGGACGAGGTCCGGTACGAGAACGCCGGTCCACCCCACTGGTAGGCGAGGACCCAGATGTTCTTCGGCGCGAAGTAGAACAGCGACGGCGCCACGGTCCCCGAGTTCATCGCGTTCTGGCTGGCCGAGGCCATCTGCGAGTAGTTCGAGAAGAGGCTGAAGTTCATCGAGCCCCAGCTGCTACCGAAGTCGTGCGTGGTGGCGTAGACCAGCTGCTGGCCGTTGTAGGGGGCGACGGTGAAGTCCTTCAGCGACACCCAACCCGACCTCGGGTTCGCCAACACTCCGGTGGAGGACCACCGGTACGTCGAGGGAAGGTCGCACGTTCCGCCCGGCGGCGGAGTCGTCGTCGGCGGCGTGGTTCCGTCGACGCGGACGAACTGCCACTGCTGGTTGGTGCCGTTCCAGTCGTCGTACTGCACGATGTTTCCGCCGTCGGCGGTCGAGGCGCCCTGCACCTCCATCGCCTTGTTGCTGTTCCGATTGATCAACCGGACGTAGCCGCTGTCCGAGTCGGCCAGCCGGAACTGCTGGTTGGTGCCATTGAGGTCACTCCACTGCACGATGCTGCCGCCGTTGGCGGTCGAGAAGCCCGAGACGTCCAGCACCTTGCCGGACAGCCGCGACTTCACCCGGTAGTAGCCACCACCGGAGTCGACGAACTGCCACTGCTGCTGGTTGCCGTTGTTGCGGGCCCACTGGGTGATCCGGGCACCGTCGTTCGTGGCCAGGTTGTAGACGTCCAGGGCCTTGCCGCTGTTGCGATTGACCAACACGTACCACGCGTTCGTGTCGACCGACGCGGCAGCGGCGGGAGACGACACCACAGCTACGGCGGCACCACCGACCATCAACGCCGCCGCGCTGGCGGCGAGGATGCGGGGCAACCACCAACGCCGCCGCGACGGCGTTGCGATCGATGGAGACCTATCGAGGGCAGACATGATCCTCCTCCAGTGACCAAGAGCCGAACGGCCTGCCCGAGGGTGGGCGTACCGCGACGCGTGGCCGAGCGCGCAGGCGTCAGGAAGTTAGCGCTAACAAGACGCCGGCGAGCGATGGCGCACGCCTGATTCGAGATCGACGAAGCAGGGCTTGCCCGGAAAGCCAAGGTGTCGTCGTCCTTAGGCATCGACTGTGAGCGATAACATGCCGTTCGTCAAGACGTAATGTGCTGGGAACATCAGCCGCTGCCAGGCCGCGGATCTTGGGGCGAATCGTCTTGAGCCGCATTCCCGCAGGCATCGCCCCAGATCCCCGGCGAGGACCACCGCCGGGCCCTTGAGGAGGTTCCGCGAGCACGTTAACATCGACGACTGCCCATTGCCGACGGTGTTGGGTCTGCAGGCGCCGGGTTATGTCCGAGTCAGACCGCGCCTCGATCGACCATGCTGAACGTGGTGTCGAGCGGGGCGTCGCCGAGAAACTCGACGAAGATTTCCCTCTTGGTCGGGCTCCACTGCACCGGGCCGTACTCGTCGCTGATGATGGAGTAGGAGGTGCGCCCCTTGTCGTCCCTGCCCTCACGGGATATCGCGAACAAAGTTGCCTTGGTGGGCCGACAGTCGGCTCCCACGAGCGCACCGAACCCGGTCGATGCCGTCCGGAGGTGGGCAGCAGGAGACGACGGCGGTCGGATCACCTGCGATCCGACCGCTCGCCGCGACCGTACGAGCTATCGGCGGCTCCACTGCTGGTTGGTCTGGCCGGTGCAGGTCCAGAGGACGAGCTTTGTGCCGTTGCCCGTACCCACGTTGTAGGGGTCCAGGCAGAGGCCGGACTGCACCCCGGTGATGGTGCCGTTGGCGTTGACGTTCCACTGCTGGTTCGTTCCGCCGTGGCAGTCGTAGATGGTGACCAGGGTGCCCGGTGAGGTGCCGTGGCCGGCGGCGTCGAGGCACTTGTTGCCGTACACGGTCAGCGTCTTGCTGCTCGTGTGGGTCCACTGCTGGTTGGTGCGGCCGTGACAGTCCCACAACTGCACCTGGGTGCCGTTGGTGGTGGAAGAGCCGGGGACGTCGACGCAACGACCGGACAGGGTGCCCACGATCGCAGTGGTCTGCCCGGTGCCGCTTCCCGGGTTGCCGATGCTGCCGGGCACCGACTGCAACGCGCTGTACCAGCGGGCAGCCATCTTGTCGTAGCCGCCGGACGTGGGGTGGATGCCGTCGATCAGGTCGGCGGTGGTGAGAGCGCTGTGCATGTCGACCAGGCGCACCCGCTTGCCGGCGTTCACCTTGCTCTGCACGATGCCGGGGATCGCCGCGTTGAAGGTGCGTACGGCCGCCTCCTGGATGCTGTTGGAGAGCGGGATGATCTGCGCGACGAACACCTCCGCGGTGGGAGCCGTGGTGGTGATCCGGTCGATCAGCGTGGAGAGCCGGTTCGGCGCGGTGCTCACGTTGTAGTTCTGAAGGATGTCGTTGGTCCCGATGTGCAGCAGGACGGTCTGCGGCCGTTGGGTGTTCAGCCAGCCGACGATGTTCGCGTCGATCTGGTCGATGCGCCACCCGGGATGCCCCTGGTGGTCGTGGTCACCCAGGCTGGCCGGCCCGTTGAACTGCGACCCGACGAAGTCCACTGTGTACCGACCATTGGCGAGGCGCTGCCAGAGCCCGATGCGGTACCCGCCCGGCACCTGGGTGCCCTCGGTGATGGAGTCGCCGAGAGGCATGACCCGCACCCCGCCGTTGGATTCCGCGTTGGCCGGGCCGCTCGAGGTCAGCACCCCGGCGAGGACGACACCGAGGGCGGCAGTCGCCGCGAGCCATCTTGCCCTCGTTCGCATAGATTTCTCCCCTGCAGTGGTAGTGCTGACCGAGGAGTCAGGCCGTCGCGACCGTCGCCACACCGGCATGACGATGCCGTCGCAGCACTGGGACGGAGTGTTAACGCTAACAGCGATTCTTGTAAATTCTTGTCGCTGATCTGGCCCACGTCAAGCGCCAGATCATGTGGCGCCGGGTGAGATGGATGGGAGTGCTGGTGCCACCGGGACGCTGGTGGCACGTACACCGAATGTAGGCTTTTTTCGCATAAGCACGTTTGATGCGAGACTTGCCCGACTACCTTCGCCTTGGTGGCGACAACCGGTTTGTCGCCTTCTGCACCGATTGTGACGTGCGGAAACCTGGTGTACGGAGAAGGGCTGGTAGCTCGATGTCCAACTATCTACACCCGAACATGAGCGAAGCAGCGGCAGGTCAAGCCAGTAAGCCGAAGCGGCGCCGGACGCGCTGGCTCGTCGCCGGGGTGGCCGGGTTGACCGGAGTGGTCGGTCTGGCCGCCCTCACCTCGGCGGGAGTGAGCGGAGCGGCCGGGAAGAGCGGCAGCAACCCCTCCAACGCCGGAACGCAGGTTCTCGCCGACGGCGGCCGGAGCAACGGCGACGACCACGGGGGCCAGGACCCGGGCGGCCGCGACGGCAAGGACCACAAGAAGGACGGCGACCATCGGGACGACAGGGGCGACGACTTCCGGTCCGTACCCTGCAACGCCGACGAGCTGATCGCGGCGATCGTCCGCGCGAACGCCGACTCCGGGGCGAAGCTCCGGCTCGCCGAGAGGTGCACCTACACGCTCAACAGGTCCGCACCCCAGCCACCGGTGCCCTTCGGCGCGGTCGGCCTGCCGATCATCACCCAGCAGGTCGTGATCGACGCAAACGGATCCACCATCGTCCGCGCGGCCAACGCCACCCCGTTCCGGATCCTGGAGCTCGGAGCCGGCGGCGACCTGACGCTCCGCGACGCCACCATCAAGGGCGGCCTGGCCGAGGGTGGGGTCGGCGCCGGCGGCGGTGGCATCCGGATCGATGTCGGTGGCAGGGCCGTCATCGAGAACACCCACGTGGTCTACAACCACACCAACGGGCCGGGTGGCGGCATCGCCAACTTCGGCGTCACGAGGATCCTCGGCGGGAACGACCACGGCGAGGACTGGAACGGCAAGGACAAGGACAAGAAGAAGGACAGCGGCAGCAACATCAGCAACAACAGCGCCCTGTTCGACGGTGGAGGCATCTTCAACAACGGCAACCTCACCGTGCAGAACACCCGACTGAGCTACAACAACACGATCGGGGTCTTCACCATCCTGCCCCTCGGTGGCACGGGTGGTGGGCTGTCGAACAGCAGCGTCGCCGTCCTCGAGAACGTCCACCTGGACAACAACACCGCGGGCTTCCGCGGCGGCGGAATCCGTGGCGGCATCAACTCCACCACCGAGGCCAAGAACATCGAAGTCAACGACAACCGAGCCGGCAGCGAGGGTGGCGGAATCTTCGCCGACGGCGTGTTCCACCTCAAGCACGGCAAGGTCCATCACAACGAAGCCGGCCAACGCGGCGGCGGAGTGTTCAACCAGATCGGCCAGTTCGTGGCCGAGGACAGCTGGATCAGCGAGAACACCGCCAGCACGAACAGCACCATCGAACACGGCGGCGGCCTCTACAACGGCAGCGGCACCGTCGTACTGCGCCGCACCCACGTCGACCGGAACCGGGCCATCGGCTCGAACTCCCAGGGCGGCGGAATCTACAACAACGCCAGGCTCACCCTCACCGAGAGCAAGGTCACCGACAACATCTCCACCCTGGCACCCGGCGGGATCTTCAACGACGGCGGCCAGGTCACCGTGGACCAGAAGACGGTGATCAGCGGTAACCGGCCCACGAACTGCACACCCAGCTCACCGCCGGTGCCCAACTGCTTCGGCTGATCATCCGACCGCCCGGCACTCGGGTAGCAAGAGTTAACAGAGCAGGCACGGGCATCCGGTCCCGCCCAGGTTCGGTCACGAAGATCGGGCCTGCGGCGGGACCGGCTGATGGGCGGCTCAGGTCTCGATGATGTTGTTGTTCTCGTCGATGCCGTGGCTGCGCCAGTAGACGTCCCACTCGTCGTCGACGTGCTGCGGAACCTTGCCCTCCGGGTAGCGGACGTACGGCGGGGTCGGCTTCTGCCCGTCCGGGCAGCAGGCGCTCCCGCCCTGCCCGCCCACCGCGATGGCCGGATACTCGCCGCTGGCGCAGATGCTCTCCCGGAACGAGCAGCCGGTGGTGGCCAAAAGCCCACCCAGGCCGACCACGGCCAGGGCGATCACGATTCGCGTTCGCATGGGGAGAGATTCTGGTCGCCACGGGCGACGCCTGCCATCCGCACGCGTACTCATCTCGCGCCGCGCGTCACGACTCCTCGCCGGGGTGCAGCACGACCGATGGGCGTCCATAAACAATTAAGGGCCCTGATCCGCGTTTCCGCAGCTCAGGACCCTCATAATCTTGTGCGCCCGAAGAGACTCGAACCCCTAGCCTTCTGATCCGTGGTCCGAAGCAGATATTAGTCTCCGCCGAAGAGCACTTTATGCCAAATCGAGTCGGTCCGCAACCTCCCTAGTCCAACCCCGTCCAGCCACGTCCTTGCTGGTCCGGGCACTGGGAGCGAAATTAATCGCTAAACATCGATTAGTGCGAGGGCTCGCGATAGCCGAAGAAATCCGGCTGCGTCCCGGTAAATCCAAACCCGTTCCCCGTCGCCCGAGCAGCCACCGAGCAGCCACGGATCTACCGTGGCGTTGCTCGACGTCAGCCAGCCGGCGTTGGGTGCCCGATCGATCGGCTCGTAGATCGACCGCCTCGGCCAGAAGTCGCCTTACGCCGCGCGACGGGTCTAGACACGCAGTGTGGTGGTTCGGAGCCAACAAGTTGGAGCCGGACGGACACGGCGGGACGGAGGGGATGCTCGTCCGACGAGCAGCCAACGATCGCCGCGGACTCAACCATCGCCGCGCCCGGCCGCCACCGTTCGAACAAACGGCATCACCTACACGTGCTGCCGTGGCTACCTGCGGGCCGAGACAGCCTCGATAAGAGTTCGACTCAGGGTGCGGCCCACCTCGGCAGCCCCCGGCCCGAGCGCCGCTAGGGTCACGAGCTCGTCAGGTGGCACCTGGATCGGGTCGTTCGACAGCATCAGGCTGGTGACCTGATGACGGGGCTGCCCGCTGACCCGGCCGACCGACATCAATCGCTCGGTACTGACGCCGACGCCAATGGCCACCTGGTCGCACTCGAAAACCCCCAGACCACCGACGAGACGCAGCAGTCCGGCGATCTGATCAGCCAGGGCGTCCAGGTCGAGAATTGCGCCCATCCCGTCGCCCGGGAGTGACGCCCACGCCGAGGTCTGCCCGTACGCGGCCGTGCGTATGCCGAACAGTTGCGGAGCCCGGACTTCGTTCCATCGGCTGCTCCTATCCGGAACGGTGACGACCACGGCGCCGCCCTGGCGAGTGGAGGTCAGTGGGTCGGCCGCCTTCGACCTGACCGCTGGCGCGCATTCGCGCCGGCAGGAGCTGTTCCAGCTCGGCCATCACCCGGGCCGACCGGTTCGTCCCGGTGACCGGAAAAACATGAAGCTCGACGGCCGGCGGAAGGCTAGGCGCGTTGCCACGCCGAGCCTCGAAGTCCGAACGCCACGTCACCGTTATCGGGCGCGGCAGCGGCATGAAGGCCAGCGGATTCCCAGCGCTGTCCAGCTCCCTCAGCTTCGCCGCGACCTTGGTCTGCAACTCGGCGGTCGTGGCGAACGACTCGTAGAACACGCCCGTGCCGTCCTGGCGACGGCGTAGCGGACGCTGCTCTACACCGACGGGATCACCGAGGCCCGTGACGCCGACACCATCCGGCGCCTGATCGAGCACGCCGTTCGATACCCGGCCGACGGCTTGCCCACGCCGGAACACTGCACCGGCTCGCAACCGCCGTGGCCACCCACCACGCGTGTCACCTCGACCCGCACCATCCCGAGCAATCGGCAGCCATCTCTCAGGTCTCCTGCCAGCTGGCAATGCACCGGCAACACAGCGATCACCATCCATTGACAGCAATAGATCCGTGTGGTTAGCGTGAGAGCGCTCTCACGCGTTGATTGCTCGTATTGCTTGTTCAGAAAGAGCACTCTCGGTCGCCCCGGGCGGGAGTGTCCGTGGCCCACTCGCCGTGTCCGGCCGCGGGGTCGGCCCCGGGCATGGCGTCGGTCCGTCATCCCCAACGGAAAGGCGAGGCTCCCCGACATGAAGATCAGGAATGCAGGTTTCGCGGACCGAGCGCTGTCACGCAGCCGCCGGCGCCTCATGGTCCTCCTCACCGCGGCCGTCACTGCGCTGGTCGGCAGCGTGGTCATCCAGCAGCAGCCCGCACAGGCCGCGTGGAACCTCGTGTGGGCCGACGAGTTCAACGGGTCCGGCGCGCCCAGCAGCGCCAACTGGAACTACAACGTCGGCAACGGCCTTAACCCCGGCCTCAATACTTTCGACGGCTGGGGCAACGGCGAGTGGGAGTGGTACCGCCCCGAGAACTGCACGCAGTCCGGCGGCAACCTGGTGATGCGCGCCAACTGGCTCACGACGCCCATCACGGTCAACGGCCGCAACTTCTACCAGACGTCGTGCCGCATGACGACGGACACGAAGAGGTCCTTCCAGTACGGCCGCATCGAGGCGCGCATGGCGCTCCCGACCGCCGCCGGCTCGTGGCCGGCTTTCTGGATGCTCGGTGACTCGTGCGACGAGACGTCCACGAGCGCTTACAACCCAGCGCAGACCTACTACGACCGCCTGCCCACCAACTGGGCCAGTTGCGGCGAGGTCGACATCATGGAACACGCGAACGCGAACGCGACCGTGACGAACAACATCTTCTGGGATCTCCGAACGGGCGTGTTCCCGTGGACAGCGGGTCAGAACGCCAACTACGTCGCGAACCCCGCCGTCAACAACGCCGCGGCCTTCCACGTCTATGCGATCGAGTGGACGGCCGCGCAGATCCGCTGGTACATCGACGGCGTGCAAACGCACGTGATCGACACGACACCGGCGACCTTGGAGGAGTTCCGCAAGCCGTTCCACGTCATCTTCAACCTGGCGCTGGGCGGCACGTACCCCGGACAGAACCCCGTGCAGAGCCAGTTCCCGCTCACCGCATCGATCGACTACGTGCGCTACTACCAGGACGGCGGGGGCACGACGCCGCCTTCCACAGGCGGACCCGCGACGCAGATCAACGGGCCGGGCGGCAAATGCGTGGACGTGGGCGGAAACGACACGGGCGGCAATGGCGCGGCCGTGCAGCTGTGGACGTGCCAGGGGTCTTCTGTTTCAAGGGACCAGCAGTGGAGTTGGGACGGCCAGACCCTGCGGACGTTGGGCCGGTGCCTCGACGCCACCGGCGCGGGTACGGCCAACGGCACGAGGGTGCAGCTCTGGGACTGCAACGGCGGCGGCGCACAGAGCTGGGTTCAGGAAGGTAACCGGTTGCGCAACCCGAACTCCAACAGGTGCCTGGACTCCCCGCAAGGCTCGACAGCGGACGGCGCGCGACTGCAGATCTGGGACTGCAACGGATCGGCCGCACAGTCCTTCGTGAAGGCCGCGTGACGGCCGGCCGAGGGGCACGCTGACGGTCAGGGCGCGGGAGCGGACAGGCTCCCGCGCCCTTTCCGCGCGTTCCGGGATACGACCAGCGCCGGGTTTCTCCGGCGCGCTTCGGGCCGGCACACCACGGTGTCCTTCCTGACCGCCGACGAGGTCGACGCCTTGCTCGCCGCCCCGAACGCCAGCCGCCGCTGGGAAGGCCGCCGAGACCGCGCCCTGATAACCCTGGCCGTTCAGACCGGTCTGCGCCTGTCCGAACTCATCGGCCTCAACAACAGCGACGTTCAACTCGACGCCGGCGCACACGTGAGTTTCCCCCGCTTTGTTGGAGCGGTGGTTACCTGCTGCCGGCTGTCGCAGGGGTAGCGGTAGCTGGCTCGATCTGGTCGTGCTGGCGGGTGTGCCAGGCGGTCTCGTACTCGTTGGGGCTGAGGTAACCGAGTCTCCAGAACCTCAGGCCATGCCGAACACGCGGCGCCCTTCCCGGCCTCGTACCAACCTGCTGGGTTGATCCCTGCCACACCCAAAGCCCCAGGCCGGCGGGTGGATGTGACGACGAGTCTGGAGAATGGCCTGGTGTTGTCGCTGGACTGGGAGGTCAAGAATGTGGGATTGGCTGACCTGCACTGGGTTGTGGGATCTGATGGCCTGACCGTCCACACCACGTACCTTGGCGATGGGCTTGGCTCGCTGATGCAGGCCGCTGTTGACCTTCAGCTGGGATCCAGCGCGACGGTCGCGCTCTTGCAAGCTGAACCCGCTGCTACCTGGTTCATCTTCTCGGGCGCGACCGACGAGGTGTACGTCCAGATCGTGCAGTTCGATGATGTCCAGTCGGAGGACCGCCGGTGGAGCGGTGGGATCAGCCGGTGGCGTGGCCGCGTTGAGGTGGCCGGTCTGATCTCTGCGGTGCGGCGTATGGCGGAAGAGGCCCTCGCTCGTGCGGGATCTCTGGATCGCTACCAGCGGAACTGGGGCGGAATTCCGTTCCCGTCGGAGAAGCTGGCCGCGCTCCAGCAGGCGTGAATTCGCCGACCACAAGGCCTGGTTGACGACGTTTCACTCTGCCTTGTGCCCCAACTGTGCCCCGCCGTCACCGGGCACCTCTGCCCCCGTCTCCTCGCCGGCTGAGCGAGGAAGCCGTGCCAGGGTGGCAGCTAAATAGGCGTTGCGGCGGGCGATGAGACGTTGCAGGTACGGCCGCAGGATGAGGCCGGCCACGAAGCGGCCAACAGGTCCCATCGGTGCAGTGAAGTCGATGACATCCCGCATGACGGTTGCCGAGAAGTCAGTCGGGTTCCGGGTGAAGCTGTGCTCGTGGTGCCATCGGCCGAACGGGCCGCTGATCTGATTGTCCGTGAAGCCATACGGCCACCGGTAGTCAATGATCCGAACCGTCATCCGCCAGGGAATGCCGAAGTGCCTGGCCTCCCACGTAACGGCTTCTCCGGCCCTCAACCGCCCGGTCGTTACACCGCCGACCGCCCGTTCGGCACTGGTAGTCCCCATGGACGCGGTGTGCAGGTCAACGTCGAGGCAGGCGCCGAAGACGGTCTCCGGGACCGCCTGGACGTCCGTAATCAGCTCAAAGCGCGGCACACAGCCACCGTAGGTTCCCCAGTCGCATCGCGAGGCAGCACCATGACCCTTGACCCCCAGGCAATCAAAACGGGGCTTTGGCCTGCCGTTTCACAGGCGTTGATCTGCTGGAACCGTCCATCAGTATCCTGCTCGTCCGCTGGCGTCCGTCCCGATCGTCACCCAGTTAGTCACCCCCAGGCGAGTTGCAGGGCCCTTGCATCAGTCGTCCTCGGTGACCGTGAAGGGTGCGTAGCCCTCCTTCACCTCCGTCACGTCAAGGTCGCTGAAGATGAGAGTGATGGCGTGAGCGTTCATCTTGAAGCGGACCTCATGAAAGGGAATTCCGATCTTGTCAGCCCACGACCGGGCACGCTCGGAGTCTGCAACCACCTCCGCACCTGGATAGAGCGGCTGCCAGCGCACCGCCCACACAAAGCCGTCCAGGTCCGGACCGATCTCCCGGTCGGTCAGTCGCTCGTCGAGCGAGCAACGCCAGGTCTCAGGACTCACCGCCGTTTGCACCTCGGCGGCGACGCAGTACTTGAAGAGGTAGCGGAGGTGGACGGGTGGGATGCCGGTACGCGGGTCTGCGGTGACGTAGACGATGACTTCGTAATCGCGGATGTAGTCGGTGTACCCGTGATGCACGATCGCGCCGTCGAAGATGTCATCCAACGCCCGGCTGAGCTGCGCGATCTCCATGCCCCGTTCTACCACCCGTCGGAACACTGCCCTGGCGGGGACGGTCGAGCACTGTCAGCTTGGGAATCGCTTTGATCTCAACCGTCGGTTGCCGTCCGGCCAGGCGAACAAGCAAGCAGCCGTTCATCCGGCGGATGTCGGGGTTCCCGGGCCGCCCACACCTACCGATGCGCGCGGCGTGGCTGTGCCACACCTGCGCCGCGCCCTGGCCGTGCTCTGCGGCGCAACTTCGCCTCGCGACCGAGCTTTACGGTCATTCGATGGCGCTTGCCATGCACGTGGCCAGCGAAAATGCATGACGCGGTCGCCGACATGTACTCCCTCGGCGGTCGCCCGGACCTGGCTGTGTTCGACACGCGATTTCTGGGATGACTGTCCCTGACTCGCCGCCCTCACCGCGCCGACGCTGCCGCCGCTATAACGCTCGGGCGGCCTGGGTCTGGAGGATGGCTCTAGGGGTCGATCGTGGGGAGGTCCAGGTGGGTGAATACTTCTTGGGTGCCTACGACGGTGTGGCGCGTCACGGTGCGTAGCCGGGCGGCGGGCTGTGTTTCCGACCAGGTCCGCCATGTGCGAGGCCATTGGCCGACTGCGTCGTAGTCGCGGGCGATCGCATTCGCTGACGGTGCGGCGAGGGGGAATGAGAAGTTTGCGTCGTCGCCGTGCAGCAGCCAGTCGCGCCAGTTCTCGCGGTACCGGGCGCGGACTTGGTCGAGTATCAGGTCGGGGTTTCGCATCACGTCTGCTCCTGCTCGATGCGCAGTGCCTCCTGCATCGTCATGGGGTAGATGCGTACTCGTGTGGGGTCATCAACGTCGATGTTGATGTAGGCGATGGCTTCCACGTAGTCCTCGAAGGCGGTCGCCTGGGGTGGGGAGGCCGTTGTCCGGCCGAGGCTGTGATAGCCGGTGACAGCCGCGGGGCTTGCGTTCTCGATGTGCACGTGCGGTGAATGCCCTGCCGTGGGTCGATGGCGGTGCGTCGGGTTCAGGCCGGTCAGCCGACGTGGTCGCCGTCTGCGATGGTGACGTTCAGCGAGTCTTCTTCGTCGCCCGTGTGCGGGGCGGCGTCAGCAGTTCAGCGATCGCGGCGATCGCAGACGGCATCAGCCGGTAGTACGCCCAGACGCCGCGCTTGTCGCGCTCGAGCAGGCCGGCCTCGGTGAGGATCCGCAGGTGATGACTCACGGTCGGCTGGGAGAGCCCGAGCGGCGCCGTGAGGTCGCTGACGGACGCCTCGCCCTCGGGAGACGACTGGATCAGGCTGAGCAGTCGTAGCCGAGCCGGATCGGCGAATGCCTTCAGCACTGCGGCGAGCCGCTCGGCGTCGGCACGCTTGATCGGCTCGCCCGCAAGTGGCGAGATGGCAGGCGTCATCGTTTCCGCAGTTCCCACGTCCTGCATCGTGCAGCAACACCGCGGCTAGAGCGGTGTAACGAGGCCTTGATCACGGTGAGGTTCTCAGGTGGGGGACTTCCCGCATCCGTTCGGGTCGTCTCGGCATGATGATCTGGGTAGCGGAGTAGGTGTTGGGGTGCCCGGATCGTGTGATGTGGTGGTCGTCAGGGGCGGGCAGGCGGGCCTGGCGGCGGGTTACTACCTGCGCCGCGCTGGCCTTGAGTACGTCATCCTCGATGCCCAGTCGCAGCCGGGTGGCGCGTGGCGGCATGGCTGGGACTCGTTGCGGTTGTTCTCCCCGGCGCCGTACAGCCCGCTGCCGGGGTGGGGGATGCCAAGCCAGGACGGTGAGGAGTTCCCGAGCGCCGGGCACGTCGTGGATTACCTGCGGGCATACGAGCAGCGCTACGACCTCGCGGTGCGTCGCCCGGTCCGGGTGCGGGAGGTGCGGGCGGCGGGTGCGCGCTTAGCGGTGCAGACCGACGCCGGCACCTGGTCGGCCCGGTACGTCATCTCCGCGACCGGGACGTGGCAGTGCCCGTACCTGCCGGACGTCCCCGGCCGGGAGGACTTCGGTGGCCGGCAGTTGCACACCGTGGACTACGCCTCGCCGCTGGAGTTCCGCGGGCAGCGGGTCGTCATCGTCGGCGGGGGCAACTCCGGGGCGCAGATCCTGGCCGATGTGTCGCGGGTCGCCGAGGTCACCTGGGTCACCCGGCGCCCGCCACGGTTCATGCCAGACAACGTCGACGGGCGGGTGCTCTTCGATGTGGCCACCCGCACAGCCGCCGGTGCCGCGGGGGGGTGAGTGACCTGGGGACATCGTGATGGTGCCCAGCGTCCTCGACGCCCGTGAGCGCGGCGTGCTGCATGCCCGCGCGATGTTCGCGCGGCTGGATGCGCACGGCGTGTGGTGGGCCGACGGCACCGGACAGCCGTGTGACGTGGTCATCTGGTGCACCGGGTTCCGCCCGGAGCTCGCCCACCTCGCGCCGCTGCTGCCCGGGTGGCGGCAGGTTGTGGCGCCTACCGACGGCACCAGGTCGGTGGACGAGTCCCGTCTGTATCTGTTGGGGTACGGCGACTGGACCGGGTCGGCGTCGGCGACGCTGGTGGGCGCGGGGCGCACGGCCAAGGCCACGGTCGCCGATATCAGCGCCCGACTCGCCGGGTAACCCTAGGAGGGAACCGCCGCGTGTGTGTTCTGACGTGGGCTGCGGCAGGTGCTGGTTAGGACAGGCTGGCGAGGTGGCGCTCGGCGTCGAGGGCGGCGGCGCAGCCGGTGCCGGCGGCGGTGATGGCCTGGCGGTAGGTGTGGTCGACGAGGTCTCCGGCGGCGAAGACGCCGGGCAGGTTGGTGCGGGTGCTGGGGGCCGCGACGGTGACGTACCCGTCGGGGTCGAGGTCGACTTGGCCGCGGAACAGTTCACTGCGGGGGTCGTGGCCGATGGCGACGAACACTCCGGCGACGTCCAGGACCCGCTCGACGCCGCTGTGGGCGTCTCGGACGCGGACGCCGGTGACGACGCCGTCGCGGCCGAGGATCTCCTCGACCATGGTGTTCCACTCGACGGTGATCTTGTCGTTGGTCAGGGCACGGTCGGCCATGATGCGGCTGGCGCGGAAGGTGTCGCGGCGGTGGATAATGGTGACGCTGCGGGCGAAGCGGGTGAGGAAGGTGGCTTCCTCCATCGCGGAGTCACCGCCGCCGACGACGGCGATGTCCTGGTCGCGGAAGAAGAACCCGTCGCAGGTGGCGCAGGAGGAGACGCCGTGGCCGAGCAGTTCGGTCTCACCGGGCACGCCGAGGGGCCGCCACGCGGACCCGGTGGCGAGGAGGACCGCTCGCGCCTGGTAGCTCTGCTCGCCGACCCACACGGTCTTGACGTCGCTGGTGAGGTCGACGCGGGTGACGTCGTCGGTGAGGAACTGGGCGCCGAAGCGGTCGGCTTGCTTGCGCAGGTTGTCCATCAGTTCGGGGCCGGTGATGCCGTCGGGGAAGCCGGGGAAGTTCTCAACCTCGGTGGTGGTCATCAGGGAGCCACCGGACTGGGCGCCTTCGATGACCAGGGGTGTGAGGTTGGCGCGGGCGGCGTAGATGGCGGCGGTGTAGCCGGCGGGCCCGGAGCCGATGATGATCAGCGGGTGCGGGTCGGACACGAGGGACTCCTGCTCACAGGGGTGGACCGCCCGCCGGTGGCTGGACCGGCGGGCGGCGGGCGGCGGGCGGCGGGCGGCAGCGAGGGTGGCGTCAGACGCTCGGGCGCAGCTCGGTGAGGAGCTTCTCCACCCGGGTGCGGATGTCGTCGCGGATCGGGCGCACGGACTCGACGCCCTTACCGGCAGGGTCGTCGAGCTTCCAGTCCTCGTAGCGCTTGCCGGGGAAGACCGGGCAGGCGTCCCCACAGCCCATCGTCACGATGACGTCGGACGACTCCGCCGTGGCGTACTCGAGGAGCTTGGGGGTTTGGTCGGTGATGTCGATGCCGACTTCCCGCATGGCCTGGACGGCGGCGGGGTTGACGGTGTCGGCGGGGGCGGAGCCGGCGGAGCGGACCTCGACGGTGTCACCGGCGAGGTGGCGCAGCCAGCCGGCGGCCATCTGGGAGCGGCCGGCGTTGTGCACGCAGACAAACAGGACGCTGGGCTTGTCGGACATCAGGAGCCTTTCTGGCAGTGCGGTTCGGGTGCGCGGGGCTGCGGTCATGAGCGCTGGTCAGCTGCGGGGTTGCGCTCGTCGGTGGGCACGAGCACTTGGTCGGCGGCCTGCCCGGCGTCGGGGTAGAGCGCGGCCAGCAGGCCGATGCCGACGGCGAGGCCGACGATCTGGGCGATGACGAAGCCGGGCAGCGAGGCGGGGGCGATGCCGGCGAACGTGTCGGTGAATGCCCGTCCGATCGTCACGGCCGGGTTGGCGAACGACGTGGACGAGGTGAACCAGTACGCGGCTCCGATGTAGGCGCCCACGGCGGCCGGGGCCACGGGGGCGCGGCCGGAGCGTGCCAGGGCGAAGACGAGCAGGATCAGGCCGGTGGTGGCGACGACCTCGCCGAGCCACAGGTTGCCGCCGTCGCGGTCCTTGCCCGACCAGGTCACGGCGGCCAGGTCGAACATCAGGTTCGCCAGCACCGACCCGGCGATAGCCCCCGCGACCTGGGCGGCGACGTAGCCGCCGAGGTCGCGGACGGTGAGGCCGGCGCCGGCGCGGCGGCCGAGGAACCAGTCGGCCGCGGAGACCACCGGGTTGAAGTGCGCGCCGGAGACCGGGCCGAAGATCAGGATCAACGCGCCGAGGGCGAAAGCGGTGGCAATCGAGTTCTCCAGCAACTGCAGGCCGACGTCGTCCGGGGAGAGGGTGGTGGCCATGATGCCGGAGCCCACCACGGCGGTGACCAGCAGCGCGGTGCCGGTGAACTCAGCCAGCAGGCGTCGCCACGGTGCGATGGTCATCAGTCTGTTCTCTCCCTGTGCGGTGAGGGCGCCGGCTGCGGGTCGGTCGGCGGGTGGGTCTAGCGGGCGGCGGGGACGTGCAGGTCGTCGAGGAGCTGGCGGACGCGGCGTTCGATCTCGTCGCGGATCGGCCGGACGTCGGTCAGGCTCTGGTCGGCGGGGTCGTCGAGGTCCCAGTTCTCGTAGCGGGTGCCGGGGAAGACCGGGCAGGCGTCGCCGCAGCCCATGGTGACCACGACGTCGGCGGCGCGGATCAC
>NZ_JBEXGE010000068.1:0-15683 GCF_040607155.1 Micromonospora sp. NPDC005324
GCCCTTTCCCGGTCAGGTCGGGCACCTTGCGCCATCGAAGCCCGAGACGCAAATCGACCGCTACTGGCGCGAAGATGAAGCAAACGTCCAGTCAGAGCGCGTTTGGTTTGTGGGTTTGGTCGGGTGTGTCGCACAGTTGGTCCGGTCGATGAGGGTGACTCGGTCGGTAGACGGGTATGGATCGAGTGCGGCGGTACCCGTCTGAGCTGACCGATGCCGAGTGGGAGATCATCGAGGCGATGCTGCCGTCTCCGCAGTGGATGGGCAGACCGGAGAAGCATCCCCGGCGGGCCGTCATCGACGCCATTTTGTACGTGGTGCGTACCGGTTGCGCGTGGCGGTACCTGCCGGTGGACTTCCCGCCGTGGCAGACCGTGTACGCGCACTTCACCCGGCTGAACGACCGGGGTGTGACCGAGCGGATCCTGAGCGAACTACGCGAGCAGATCCGGGTGGCTCACGGCCGCGAGCCCGAGCCGACGGCGGGCATCATCGACTCGCAGAGCGTCAAAGGCGCCGACACCGTGCCCCGGGACTCCCGCGGCTACGACGCCGGGAAGAGGATCAATGGCCGGAAGCGGTTCATCGTCACCGACACCCTCGGCCTGCTGGTCACTGTCTGGGTCCTGGCCGCGTCCTGGCAGGACCGCGACGGTGCCAAAGGCGCCCTGCTCGCCACGTATGCGGCCACCCCGATCCGGCATGTCTTCGCTGACTCCGGCTTCGCCGGTCGCCTCGTCGACTGGGCCCGCGACCTGCTGCGCACCACCGTTGAGATCGTCCGCAAACCCGCCGACCAACGCGGGTTCGTCGTGCATCCACGTCGCTGGGTCGTGGAGCGGACCCTGGCCTGGCTCACCGCCCACCGCCGTCTGGCCCGCGACTACGAAACCCACCGCGCAACGTCAGAGGCCAAGATCCGATGGGCCGCCCTCGGCGGCATGCTCCGCCGCCTCGCCCGAGGCGAACCCGCCACCCGCCACCAACGCCGCACCTTCAAACACACCCGACTGACAGCAATGTAAAACGCGCTCTCAGCGACCTGCTGCGTCGTGCCTTTATGTTCGCCACTGCTCGGCAAGCAGTCCGTAGATGTCGTTGTCCACCCACTCACCTTTGGCCCAGTAGTCTTGGCGCAGATGAGCCTCCTTGACCATACCCAGACGTTCGCACAAGCGCGCCGACGCCTCGTTCCGGCCATCAATCTGGGCGATCACGCGATGCATGCTGTAGTGGCTGAAGGCAATATCGATGAGAGCCCTGACCGCTTCTGCAGCATATCCCCTTCCCCATACTGACGGACGGAAAGCCCAACCCATTTCTCCCCGAGACAGGGTTCCGTCGGCCGGCCAAAGAACGACATCACCGATGATCTCACCCTCGTGCTCTGCCACCAGCGCCAGACTGGAGTCTTCACCAGTGATACCCAAGCGACGGACGCGCTTGGCCACCTGCTCGACCGCGAACTCTCGCGACCATGGGTCCCAAGGTATGTAGCGAGCCACGGCGGGGTCGCCGTAATAGGCGACCAAGGCATCTACGTCATCGAACCGGTATTGACGGAGTAGCAGACGATCGGTACGAATCGGCAGCGTGAACTCGGACATCTACTGTCGCCTTCCCCATGCAGTCTTGACCGTCCGCTGCCACCCGGGCCGCGGGTGCAACCAGAGACCCCGAATCACGACCCGTCATGATGCAAGCCGTTCACCGTTGCGGTCGATCGCGCCACCACCGTGCCTTGAGCGACGGCGCAAAGTAGACCAGTGCCATCGCCGTCGATAGCATGAACATCACAGCGGCACGTCACGCGGCGACTGCTTGAGTGGACGACGCTAGCCGTCGCGCGGATCAATACGCCCTGGGCAGGAGCAAGGTACTCGATACTGAGCCCACTGGTGAGTATGTTGGGACCCAGCATAGTCCCGGCAGCAAAGGTGATGGCGTTGTCCGCCGCGTATGAGAGGACGCCGCCGTGTACGTACCCGTGTTGCTGCAGGTGGTTACCGGTCAGCTCGACCTCTAGGGTAGCGCTTCTTCCGCCGAACGCGGTGAGCCGAGCATTCAGATGCCGGCTGAACGGCTGCGCCGCCAAGAATTTGACGGCCGCCTCCAGGGGAATCTCCATCGGCGTTCTCCTCTGGTCGTTTCGACGGATCGCCATTGCCGCAGAGTTCTGCCATCGCGAGCCCGATAAGGCCCCATAGACATCCTCGGAATTCAGGACAGCAAATAGATTCCGGTTCACCTAAGCGATGATAGGCTCGGCGGTGATCAGGGCACCTTCGCCTCGCCTTCAGTTGGCACTCGCAGCACCGCTGCCGCAGTGACCCAACCAATCACCGCCCCGCATTCGGTGCGATTACGAGAATTCGCCCTGGGTTGTGTCGAGATCCAACATCTGGAATGGGTATGTTGTTCACACAAGCCTCACTCGGCCAAGCCTGAAGCGCAGACCATCAGGCCGGTTCAGCGGCTGGGACCGCCTCTGACGCAGCCGCCGAGTTGGCAACGACTGATGAACGAGTCTCTTCCACCTCTCGAGCAAGAAGCCGCAGAGCCGACTCGCTGGCGGAGCCGATCGAGGCATGAAATGTGCCGAGAAGTTGATCCGGCGCGTCCGGAATGCGCAGCGGCTGATTGGTCAGTTCCAGATAACCAACGGTCGGGTGCTGCATCCGACAGAGCGTGGGAACCTTGTCACGGACCGTCTGGGCGGCCCACAGGTCATCGAACCGTCTGCTGGTCAGACAGAGCTCACCGATGATACCGGCAAGCCGGCTGTCGTGAGGATACTTGCCGGCCTGCATGCGCAGATAACTCACCACCTCCCAGGTTTTGTCCTCCCAGTCGACGAACAGCTCCCGCAAATGCGGATCAGTGAACAGCAGTCGGGCCCAGTTGGGGCGGGTCGGCAAAGCATCGACAGCGCTGTACGGGACATGCGGGGCGAGCAGTGCGTGACCGAGCGGTGTCCAAGCAAGAAGATCCATGCATCGGCCGGCGACCGCGGAGGGCACCAGGTCCATCGCCGACATCAGGCTGAGTAGCGCCGGACTCACCCGCTCTGGTCGGCGCTGCTGCCTCGGGGGGGCACCCGTTGCGTTCGCGAGCTGGAAGAGATAAGCCCGCTCATGGTCGTCAAGCTCCAAGGCACATGCGATCGCCTCGAGCACAGAAGGAGAGGCACCATCAGTCTGCCCCTGTTCGATGCGGGTGTAGTACGAGACGCTCACGCCAGCAAGCCGGGCAAGCTCCTCCCGGCGCAGGCCGGCGACCCGTCGCCGCCCGTACGAAGCGACGCCGACGTCCTCGGGACGAACTCGTGCCCTCCGGATTCGCAGAAATTCGCCTATCTGCCCGTTGCGAGCCTGCCCTGCCATGACCCCATTATTGCAGGCCAGAAGGCTTACCTGCTTGCCCCGGCCAGGGATAAATGGCGTCAACTGGCCCTGCCGCCTGACTACGGGGGTGCCGGCGGGACGACCGTGAAGGGCGTCCCGCCGGCCGGCAGCGTCGGTCACCGCGGGGTGGAACGAAGTGCTGAGGCCTGCGCGATCCCGAAACTCGCCACTACGAGAGCCTGCGCAACAGCCCAAGCCCGTCCCGGGCCGGTGAGCCCACCCGCCCCAACTACCGCGACAAGTACGCTCGCGGCCGTCCAAACGAGGTTCACGACGATGACCGCCGCTGTCGGAGTTTGGGCGGGCCGGACCTGACGGGCCACCAGCAGCACGCCAACCGTGAACACGGCGAGAAAGGCGCCGATGCTGCGCAGCAGCGCAGGCTCGGGGCCGAGCAATCCGCTCAGTAGCGGCGCCGCAGCCAGGTAGGCCAGGGCGTTGGCCCCCGTGACGAGGGCATCCAGCCGAAGCCAGCGGCGCAACGGCTTCCACGCGTCCTGATGGACGGTCGCTCCGGAAGCTAGCGGTGTCGTGATGCTCGTCATGCTGTCCCCTTTTCAAAAGCGGGTCGCGGTCGTCGGCAGAAGCCGTCCGGCCACGACAGGTCGGTGAGACCAGCATCGAGGGTTCGGTAACGGGGAGCCAGCCCTCCATCCCGGCTACGACAACGGTGCGTACCACCACCAGTGGCAGCTTGCGCCTCGCGATCGAATCCTTTGAGGCCTACGGTTGAGCCAGGACGTATGCGCTGTCGTTCTTGAAAAACCGGTAGACATCTCGGCACTGCGTGGCGGGCGGGCGCCTGATCAGCAAGCCAATTCCTGGTGCCTGTCTGCCGCGGAGGGCAGGCAAGCCCGACAATTCAGCACGACGATTCCGCGCCGTTCGAACCCGATGAGACCAGGCTCGGAGGCCGCCGAGAAGACGACTTGCCAACCCTGACAGACGGGTCGAGCGTAGGGGCGGCTGTCGGCGGTCCTTGCATACGGGGGGATGCTCGGACCGCCGACAGCCGCAGCGGAGTAAAGTCAAGTAACGGGCGCAAAGCCCGTTAGCGGGTAGCCGCCAACTCGCGTCACCGGTTGCAGTTAGCGTCCAACCGGACGAGTTGCCAAAGTCGATGCGCGAGAGGAACAGTGGCTGGTTTGCGGCTGGCGAAACGCGCAGCTGCAGCACTCGCCGCGGCTGACCTCGGCGAGCGCCCTCAGAAGCTCCAGCCTGTCCATTAAGTCAGGTCGGTGTTTCAACGCGCCACCGCCTCGGCTTCACGGACCATGCCCCCTCAGGCACGTGTCGCCGCGACCACGACTGCGGCTGCGGCTGCGGCTGTCCACTCTGGCGACTGTGACGGCCGCGGAACCTCTGGGGCTTTTCCCTCCGTGGGTTCGGTTTCCGCCACCACCCCGCGTGCAACACGGAGACGCCCGGCCGATCCTCGTTGGTCGACCGGGTGCTTCACTAGATCTGGGTGTAGATCTCACGCGACTCATTCGAGGGGAACCAGCTAATCAAGTGTCGGAGTTCTCCCCGCCCGTGTGCGGCAACTGCCTGCACAGGCGCAAACAGCGCCTTGCCGACCGCTATGCCAATCTCGCCGCGCGGTATCCATCGGGTTGCACGTCGTCGTGACAGACGATTGGCTCCGAAACCTTGCGCCGAGCCAGCTGACAATGTGCCGGTCACGCACCCAGGTACTGCTTGAGCAGATCACCGCAACCGGCCTGGACCAGGCTCTTGAACTGCCAGTCGCCGCCCTTCCTCGCCATCACGTCGACGTAGAGCGTGTGCCGGTTCTGCCCGTCCACCGTCACCGTCGAGTCCATGACCACGACGGCGAGGTCGCTTTGAGGAATACCATCTGGCGACTGTCGTAGTCCTGTCCCACTGCCGAGCGGCGCACTCTCCGGCTGAATCGTTCGTAATCACCATCTGGGGAACCAGCGCCATTCCAGCAATGCCTGCCATGTCGTACGAGGGATATGGCCGTCGTAACAGCTGAACCAGCCGAGCAGGGATTCCCTGGCCGGAGCAGCCCACGACGATAGGGCGCTCAGGAGGCGTTGTTGACGACTTCTTCTCGCTGCACCTGGCGAGACTGCCGGCGGTTTCGGATTTCCTTGGATAGAACCGCGATCGTTGCTGCAAGGAAAATCACCTGAAGGATCGTTCGAGGGACGAGTTCATCATCCCAACGCCCCGATAAATTCTCGGCAGCAGCGTGCACATTCGCGGGAAAAACAGCCACCAACAGAAGGGTAAGTCCGCCCGACGCCAAGAGAACAGTCCGGTGCCACAGTAGGCCCACTGCGCCACACAACTCGAGCACACCGGTAACAGTTACCAGAAGCCCCGGGGCCGGGAAAGCTGGCGGCACCATGTCGATAAGCGATTCGCGCAGGCCGACGAAGTGGGCCGTGCCCGTGACTACGAACATCGCAGCCAGTCCACCGCGCAGCGCGACTGACCATGGACGTAGCCGCGACACTCCGACCGCCCCCAGCCCCAGCAGAACCAGGGTGGTGACGACGAGGGCGATGAGGGGTTCCATGCCGATCCTTCCCATCGTTCAACTGCCAGGCTGCGCTTGAGCCACGAGCGCAGGTAACGTTGCGAAGAGTATTCGCAGCATGGGCGCTGCCTAATACGCTTCACCCAGACGGCGCAATCCGACGCTAAGGTAGCCTTATTTGGTGAAACGAGTCATGCTTGATGATCTTGACCGACAGCTGCTTCATGCCCTGCAGGTGGACGGTCGTGCAGCCTTCAGTCACATCGCGAGCGTTCTTGGCACCTCCGACCGCACCATCGCTCGCCGGTACAGTCGACTGCGGTCCTCGGGGGTGGTGAGGGTCGTTGTTGTGCCGAATGGTCAGGCGTTGGGGTACGTGGACTGGATGGTGAGGATCCGGTGCAGTCCTGATGTGGCCGACAGGCTCGCGGTCGCATTAAGCCGACGCGACGACACGTCTTGGGTTAGCCTTATCTCCGGCGGCACCGAGATAACATGCATTACTCAGACCCGGGGCAGGGTGGGCGAGTCAGAGTTACTGTTGGAGAAGTTGCCGCAAATGCCCCGCGTCATGGCCGTCACCGCGCACTGCCTGCTACGCGCCGTAGCGGGAACGAGCGGCTGGCCTGGGCGCACGGCGGCGTTGACACCGATGCAGATAGCCGCCCTTCAGTTGCCACTTCTTGAGCAGGACGAGCCTGGCGGCGACCAGCAGTTGACAGACGCAGATCTTCAGCTACTGCCGTTGTTGGCCAAGGACGGTCGCGCGAGCCAGCTCAGCTTGGCCGCTGCCACCGGCTGGTCGGAAAGCACCGTCCGCCGTCGCCTCGAAGAGCTACGGCGGGCCAATCTGGTGCACTTCGTCGTTGACATAGATCCTATACACTTCGGTTTCAACACCGAGGCGATGCTCTGGCTCACTGTTGCTCCCGCAGATTTAGCAGAGGTAACCACCGCGTTGTCGGAGCATCAAGAGATCAGCTTCGCCGCCGCAACGACTGGTCCTTCCAACATAGTTGCTTATGTTGTTTGCCGAAATACTGGCGCTCTTTACGATTATCTCGCTGGTCGGATAGGGTCGCTTCCGGGTGTACTTCGGGCAGAAACGGCTCCAATTCTTCGGCGCACCAAGGGCGCTGGCGCCATCCTCACGCCCGTAATCACACACGGTTAAGCGATGCCACAGGGGCATGGAATTCCTGTGCCGTGAGCGAGTCCGGCTAGGCACCGTTGCTCTCCGTGACGAATTGCTGGATGGACACTTGTCGTTCATGGAACGGTCCACCGCGAGAATGATCGCAGTTGGGCCGACCTTCGCCGAGGACGGTGATACGCCAACCGGCAGCGTGCACATCGTCGACCTGCCCGACGTTGCCGCTGCACGAGCGTTCGTCTTCGCCGAGCCCAACTACCAAGCTGGCGTGTATCGCGGTGTGCTGCTGCGCCGGCGGCGCAATGCGCTGGGCGCATGATGTGGGAGTTCCCCGGCGGCAGCCGTTACTTCTGAGTCTCGGCGGAAGGCGAGCCGCTGACTTGGCGGTGCCATCCGACTCGGACGAGTTGATCGCGTACGGGCCGCTGCTGTCCGACGACGGCGGCACCTGGCGGGGTACCGCCGCACTGGTCCGGACGCCGAACCGGGACGTGGTACGCGCCATTCGGCTCTGGAACGGTACGCCGACTTTGTGGTGCACAACTGGCCAGTTCGGCTGACGCCAGCCTGAGACAGGAATGCGTCGGATGTGGGCGCATTCTGCAGCCTCTGCTCGGACTGCTGGCGCTCTCTCGCCTACGCGTCGGCGACACCTGACACCAGACCTGCCGCCGGGTTCGGCGTCAGCCTGACCAACCCCGAACTGGCGGCAGGCCGTCGTATCCGAGCACTGGGCCGACACGAAGCGCCCGCAGCGGAAGCTGTCTACCAGCACAGCATTGGACTGCTCGAACACGACCCGACGCTGCGTCCGGCAACGCTGACAGAGCTTCGCACGTAGTTCGGCGGCAGCAATCGGCCCTCGACGGAGCCTCGCGGCAGCACCTTGGACTGGAGTTCCGAATCCACACCGAGGGCTCCCATCAGGCGTGCGGCCAGTCCGGGGAGCGACCAAGAACGGCGAGAATGCGACCGAGTAGGTCGTCGTCGGCCCGCTCTGGCAGTCGCGGCGCAAAGGCCGCGCCCGGCGCCAGTCGCGTCGCGTCATCGGGTACCGCACGGGCGATGGGCAGAGCAGCCCGCAACACCTCGTCCGGCAAATTCCACGCCACACCCAAGGATCGCGCGACGTCCCAACCGTGAACGACGTAATCGATGAAGTGGAAGCTGACCGCCATGCGGCCTGGAATCGTGTGAACCTCATCGACCTCGGGCAGCGCGAACTCACGGTCCAATACCTCATCGGTCGCGAAGGCAGCGAGCACGCCCTCGGCCGCCGTGAGGTAGGCCCGAACGGGGTCGGCTGACGGACGCGTCCGCCACATTTCAGCGTCCGAGCCGCGGCCGGTTGCTGCCGCCGCGAATCCGTGGTGCTGGGCCGTCATGTGAGCCAGTAGGTCTCCCAAGCGCCACTGTGGGCAGGGAGTTGGCTTGTCCAGGTCTGCCGCCGACACCCGCTGCACCACTGTGATGCTCGCGCGGACCGTCGTCTCGTCTGCCGTCCGTACATCCGGAAAATTCGTAATCATGAGTCGACTATCTACGACCGCATACTATCTGTCAATCAGGTACTGTCACGCGTATGATTGGCGACGCAGACGATCGCCCCGACCTCGGCGCGATGCTGGTGCGACTTGCTCGATCACTACTTGTCGTCGAGAAGCCGATCCTCGAGGCACATGACATCTCAATGTGGGGCTACGCCGTGCTAACCGCGCTGCGAGACGAGCCGATGCGGACCCAGACGGCCCTCGCACGATCGATCGGTGCGGACAAGACCCGCATCATCGCCATCCTGGACGAGCTGCAACGACGAGAACTCATCGACCGCGATCCCGACCCCGCCGATCGAAGGGTGCGCCTCCTGCGACTCACGGCGTCGGGCCGGGCCGTGCAGAGCGAAGCCCAGGCCGCGATCCGCGCGGCAGAGGCGACCCTGCTCGACCAGCTACCACCCCCCGACCGACAGGCCTTTCTGCAGGCACTCGTGACCCTCGACAACGCCGCCGCCTAACTCGGCGCAGGTCCGCGCCGAGGGACGGTCAACACCACGGGTCGGCGGCAGCGTCCCGGGTCGCCACCAGTTCATGCGGTGCGCCGGCGAACACGGCCACCCCGCTGTCTTGTCCGACGCCGGGTCCGGACGCGGATCGAGGGCCGCGTCCGGCTCGGCAGGGGGCTCACCCGGGCAACTGCTCGGCCCGGGTCACCACCTTGTCGACCAGGCCGTACTCGCGGGCCTGCTCGGCCGTGAACCAGCGGTCCCGGTCCCAGTCGCGCTGGATCTCGTCCAGCGTGCGTCCGCTGTGCTGCGCGATCAACTCCTGCATGGTGCGCTTCACGTGCAGCATGTTCTCAGCCTGGATCTTGATGTCCGAGGCGGTGCCGCCCAACCCGCCCAACGGCTGGTGCATCATGATCCGCGCGTGCGGCAGCGCGTACCGCTTGCCGGCCGCACCCGCGCAGAGCAGGAACTGCCCCATCGAGCCCGCGAACCCTAGCGCCAGGGTGGCCACGTCGTTGCGGACGTAGCGCATCGTGTCGTAGACCGCCATCCCGGCACTCACCGAGCCACCCGGCGAGTTGATGTAGAGGAAGATGTCCCGGTCGGCGTCCTCGGCGGCGAGCAGCAGGATCTGCGCGCAGATCTGATTGGCCGATTCCTCGGTCACCTCGTTGCCGAGAAAGACGATTCGTTCACGCAGCAGCCGTTCGAAGACCTGGCCCCCGAAAGACGGCTGCCCGCCCTCCAACATCCGCACGCCGTACCCGATCATCATGTCCGCCTTCCATCGTGCCGGCGGGCGGTGGGACCGCCCGGGAGACCGGCCCCTCCAGCGTCCGCGCTGCGGCGGTCGCGGCCCAGGGATTCTGCCGGCGGCAGATCCGCTCAGGGCTGAACACCGGCCGGCCTACGCAAGGGTCAGCCGCCGCCGGTCCGCCCGGGCCCGGCGGCAGGCCAGCATCGTGGAGGTACGCGGAACGGGGCGCCCGGCCGGCGCGGAGGCGATCAGCCGGACCCGCAGCCCTGCCCGTTAACTAATGAGTCCTGAACGGCCCGCCGTGGTCCGGAGGGATTCCTGCCCGTTACGTGGCCTCTGAATGTTGTTGAAGAAATCTGCAGCGTGGGCTCGGTGAGCCGTTCGTGTGGTGATCCGGCTCGCCGAGTAGATGCCTGCACACCACCTGACGGGCGGCGGTGCTGGTGGGCCACGGCTGTCGGTGCAGCAGTTCGGTCCCGATCGGAGCCAGTTTTCACGCGGCACCGACAAACGTGAGGAGGGGCGGGCGAAGGGTCTGGCCGATATTGTCAGAAACGATGGTCTTCTCGAAGATCGCGGCTGTTGTCGTCAGGGGGCGGCTCCGCGGCAGTGGTTCGAGAGTCGGCCCCTGGGGGATCGTTTGAAGGCTTTTAGTTCGTCCTGCGGGTGAGTTGTGGTTGGCCTCGGGTGAGGAGTCCAGTGAGGAGTGTGGTGAGTGCTGGTGGTGTGGCGGCGATGAGGAAGAGTGCGAGCCAGGGGGTGTGCCAGTGTGCGTTGGTGCTGTAGCTGATGTAGGCGGCTGCGGGTCCAAGGCCGGCGAGTAGGCCGAGGAGTGCGCCGTTTCCGGCGATGAGGGCGCTCTGCGCTGCGGTGATTCGTCGGCGGGTTTGGGGGGTGGCGCCGACTGCGGTCATGGTGGCTAGGTCGGGGCGTAGTTCAACGGATGCCAGGCCAATGGCGACGGTGCTGGCGACGAGGGTGACCAGGGCGCTGACCGCGGCAAGTAGGTAGAACATTGTGGTGGTTTCTTCCGCCGGTGATGACGCCTTTGTCGCTGTGGCGGTGATCGGCTGATCGGGTGGCTGGCGGGTGTTGAGTTGGGCGTGGAGCAGGACGTCGTTCGCGGCGGCCAAGTCTTCGGGCCGGGGTTGGCGGGTGGGATCGATCACTGCTGCTTGGGTTGTGACGTTCAGGTCAAGGCGTTTCGCCGTCGCCGCCGAGATCACCAAGCCGGGCAGCTGCGGGTAGTACTCCCCGCGAGCGGCAAGAAGCGCGGGCAAGGACGGGAGAGGTTTTCCATCCTTCGTCAAGGTGATCTTCGTGTCGGAGATAAGTTTGTCGTTGAAGACGACCGCACCCCCGTCGGCGAGGGTGTCCAGTTCCTGTGCGTTTGCAGGCCGGCCGGTGACCAGATGAACTATTTCAGCCCCGCCGACAGCGACCGCACGTTGTTCGAAAGCGGCGATAAGCGTAGGGTCGGCGGCGCCCTCGGGCGGGAGATCTGTTAGCGGTGCGCCGGTGTCGGTGGCCATTTGTAGTGTCACGATTTCCCGGGTCGGCAGGGCTGCAGTGAAGCGGTGAAGGCCGTCTTCGCCGAGCAGTCGAAGGGTTTCCGCTTCGAGGACGATCTGGCCGGGGCGAGTGCGCAGCTGAGTGGCTGGCGCATCATCGCGGGCTGTTCCAACGTTCGTCAGGGAGACGCTGCCTGCGGTCGCGGCGGTGACCGCCGCGATCGCTGCCGCTGTGCGTAGTCGGTGCCGTGCGCCGTGGCGCAGTGCGAGCCGGCCTGACAGGGGCAACGCGGCGGCGACGCGGCCGGCGACCCGGACGAGGGTGGGAGCGCATGCCACGACACCGACTAGCTGCGCGACACCGCCGAGAGCGAGAAGTTCGATTCTGCCCTCGGGGTGGCCGGCAAGCACGAGGGCTGCCGTGCCGGCAACGAGAAGAACCATGCCGACCGCGAGAGCGGCAAGGTCGAGGCGGGAGCGGGTCCGCTGACCTCCCAGGTCAGCGCGGACCGGTCCGCGGCCCGCGCTGCGGGCGGGCAACAGAGCCGCGAGGACCCCGATCGTGAGCGTCACGACCGCCACCCCCACCACGCTCGGCACGGGTACGGAGACATCGATTAAGGGATGGTCGGCGATCGTCTCGATGAGCGGTCCGGCCAGGGTGAACGTCAGCAGACCCGCGCCGGCCCCGGCGATGGCCGCAGCCGCACCCAGGAGCAATCCACCCGCCAGGACGATCCGCCCGACCTGGCGTCCGGTGCTCCCTACCGCAGCGATCATGGCAAGGTCCCGCCGCTGTCTGCGGGCCCCGACCACGAACGCCGCCCCCACGAGCAACACCACCTGCGCACCGGCGAAGGTCGTGACGAGCAGGACCGCCGCAGCCTCCACCGCCTTCTCCGCGACAGTCGGCTTGACCTCTTCACGCAGCAACGAGTGGAAGCCCTCCTGGTTGGGGCCTGGCTCCGGAGGGGACCAGCTCTGCCCGGCTGGCAGTTTCACCAACAGCTCTGCGCGCGCCCCGGACAAGGGAGCCTCGGCCGGGACAAGGAGCCCCGTCATACGTAGGGAACGGCTCCAATCGACGACCCCCACCACGGTGAGACTGCGTTGCGGCATGCCGGCAACGACCTGATCGCCGGGGCGGATATCAAGCTCACGAGCGAGCGCCCGGGTCACCGCGACTTCTGCCGCCCCCTGCGGAGCACGTCCAGCCCGCAGCACATAGCGGCCCCGGTTGAGGGGGTGACCAAGGTCGGTCGCCTCATATTCGAACGCGGCGAGACCGGCAGGCCCGGCGACTACAGTGCGGCCTCGCGTTAACGGCATTGATCGGCTATCCGACGGCAGGCTTGACCGAGCCACGTCAGCGTCGTCGACGATCAGGTCGGCCTGCCCCATGCGGAAGTTCACCTCCTGCGCAGACGTGCCGCTGAGATTCGCCCAACTCACCGCCAAGACCGTGGCGGCGTAAGCCGGCAGAAACAACATCATCAGGATCAACGCGCTGCGCCCGCGTTGACGGACCGTGGAGCGGCGGGCAACCCGCAGCGCGGCACGCCATGAACCGACGAACTCGCCGGCGAATCTGGTCATACAGTCCTCCCGAGCAGCTGCTCCGGGGTCTGCCTCGGGCCGGTGGCGGCAACCAACTTGCCATCGCGCAGGAAGATCGTTCGGTCGGCCCACCCGGCGTAGCGCGGCTCATGAGTGACCAGCACCCCGGCGGCGCCGGCATCGATGCGCGCCCGCAACACCTCCAACACGGCGAGACTCGTCTGCGAGTCCAGGGCACCGGTCGGCTCGTCCGCCAGGACCAGCCGCCGCTGCCCCACCAACGCGCGGGCAATCGCGATCCGCTGCTGTTGCCCGCCAGAGAGCTGATCAGGGAAGCGGCCAGCCATATCACCCAAATCCACTTCGGCCAACGCCGCGACAGCCTCCCGCCGCGCCGATCGCACGCCCACCCCGGCCAGTTCTCGCGGCAACGCGACGTTCTCCGCTGCGGTCAGGTCAGTAACCAGGTTGTAGTCCTGAAAGACGTACCCGACACGATCCCTGCGCAGCCGCGCCAACGCTGCCGCGTCCAAGCCGCCGAGCTCGACATCCTCCACGAACACCGCCCCCGACGTCGGTGCGTCAAGCCCACCCGCCAACGCCAACAGCGTCGACTTCCCCGACCCCGAAGGCCCCATCACCGCCACCAACTCGCCGGCAGCCACCTCGAAACTCACCTCGTCCAGAGCGTGAACCGCCTGCTCGCCACTGCCGTAGACCCGGCCGACCCCCGCGAAGCGCAACACCGCCGCACTCATCGGCCATCCACCTCGACCTCCCTGCGGTGCTGAACCGCCGGCGCTGGCGTCTTCAACGGCGCCCGGCCCGATCGCGCCCGCCGCAGCACCGTCGCCTCCACATGGTCCAGCCAGCGGATCTCACTCTCCAGCGTGAAGATCAGATGATCGACAAGGAGCAGCCAGGCGACATCGTCGCTGTCGTCGGCCTGGCGACGCAGGTCGGTGTAATCACGCATCTGCCGCATCGACTCAGTCCGCTGCACCTGAACCACCGCCCCGACCTCCACGCCAGGCGCGACCGCCGCCATCGCCAACTTGATCGCCAACTCACTGCGCGGACGATCGGTGTCGGTCACCGGCGTGACGAACCAACTGGCCAGGGCCTCCCGCCCTTGATCGGTGATCGCGAAAACCTCACGCCCGTCGGCGTTGCTGCCGACCGACGCCACGTAACCGTCGCGGGCAAGCCGGTCAAGCGTCGTGTAGACCTGCCCCACGTTCAACGCCCAGCTTCCACCACTCGTATGAGCATCGAACTCGCTCTTCAACTGATAGCCGTACTTCGGGCCGTCCGCGAAGACCGCCAACAACCCCCAACGCACCGCATTCCTCTGCATGGCGAGAGCTTACCAAGTAACTACTTACTGGATAAGTTCGGGGATGTCTTGGTAGCAAGGCCCTAGTAGACCGTCGCTTCTAATTGCCGTGGATGTCTGGTAGGTCTTGCCCTGTTCGTGGGTCGTTGAGGGCAGGAGGACTGGTGGCGCGTAGGCGGGTCCATGCGGTGGTGCTGGACGCGAAGCAGCAGGTGAGGTTGCGGCAGGTCATAGGGTCGGGCAAGAGTTCGGCGCGGTCGATCGCTCGGGCGCGGATCCTGCTGGCTCTGGACGAGTCCAGCGGGGTCGTGCCCGTTCGGGCGCAGGTTGCCGAGAAGTTGGACGCCTCGGGTGATCTGGTCCGGTCGGTCGCCGAGGCGTTCGCGACCCATCAGGACGTGGACGCGGCGATCGGCCGGCGCAAGCGCCTCACGCCGCCGGTGCAGCCGAAGGTCACCGGGGACATCGAGGCGCGGGTGATGGCGTTGGCGTGCTCGGCCCCGCCCGAGGGGTACTCGCGGTGGTCGTTGCGGCTGCTGGAGAAGCACGTCGCGTTGCTGGACGACGTGCCGGGCCTGGACCACTCCACGATCGGGCGGGTTCTGAAAAGGGGGCGCTCAAGCCGCAACTGAAGGCGTGCTGGACCATCCCGCCGCACGCCAACGGCGAGTTCGTCGCCGCGATGGAGGATGTCCTGGACGTCTACGCCCGCCCGCTCGACGAGCGTTTCCCGGTGGTCTGCATGGACGAGAAGCCGTACCAGTTACTGGGCGAGGTCCGCGACCCGCTGCCCGCCGCCCCGGGCAGGGTTGCCCAGCACGACAGCGAATACGTGCGGCAGGGCACGTGCGCGATCTTCGTGTTCACCCGGCCGCTGGCCGGGTGGCGGCGCGTCGAGGCCCTGGCGCAGCGCACCCGCGTGGACTGGGCCCACCAGGTCCGCCGGCTCCTCGACGTCGACTTCCCCGACGCCGAGAAGGTCGTGCTGGTGATGGACAACCTGAACACCCACTCGATCGGGTCGCTCTACGAAGCCTTCGACCCCGCGACCGCGCACGCTCTGGCCCAACGCCTTCAGATCCACCACACGCCCAAGCACGGCTCGTGGCTCAACGTCGCCGAGATCGAGCTGTCCCGCCTGACCCGCCAGTGCCTCGACCGGCGCCTAAGCGACCTCGACACCCTCAACGCCGAGCTGGCGGCCTGGCAGAACGCAACGAACAGCGACCAGCGGCAGGTCGACTGGCACTTCACCACCAACGACGCCCGAACCCGACTCCGCCACCTCTACCCAGCCAATTAGAAGCGACGGTCTACTAGTGTCCTGAGTCGTTAGAAGCTTTATTGATTCGGGTGCAGTAGTTGGCGAGGTTGTCGAGGATCTGGTCGGCGGTTTTGGTCCAGACAAAGGGTTTGGGGTTGTCGTTCCATGCGGCGATCCAGTCGTTGAC
>NZ_JBEXGE010000069.1:0-15588 GCF_040607155.1 Micromonospora sp. NPDC005324
TGAAACGCATGGTCAACCGCCAGGTCCTCACCGAAGACGAGCCCGGAGTATTCACCCTCGCCCAGAAACGGACCTAACACTCCGAACCACCCTCTCAGAGTATGGATGCTCCCGATGGCAGTGACATCCCGACCACGCTGACCTGTCGCAATCCGGCCTGCGGCGAAACGTACGACTTTCACGAGGTGGAAACCCGTGCCAGCGCGGACAACACGAAATGGGAGTGGCGCTGCCCCGGGTGCGGGCGAGCGAACGCAGCCCAGGGATTCATCGTGAAGCACGGCGGCGACATCCCTCTGTAGGCGACCGTCTCACCCTGGCGTCTCGCGGTGACTGCCTGCAGCCCTTCCGGCGCCATGTCAGCCCTGACCTATCTGAGTTACCGCCGCTCAGGGGTTGTGTGTGGTGGGCAGCTGCGAAACTTCGATTGGGTGGCTACCCCTGCGTGGCGCCGGGTGGGAGAGCGAGGAACTGCTCGATGTCGGCGATGGCGTCCTCCACCGTGCCGCCGACCTGCGGGTCGCGCAGCCGGGCGCGCAGGGCGGGCAGGACTCTGTCGGTATCGAGGTGATGGTGGATGCGAGCAAGATGGCCAAGGCAGATGGCTGCTGTGGCCCGGACGTCTTCCTCCGGATGATCCAGCACGCGTAGGTAGAAGTCCTGGCACCAGCGCCAGTCCGCATCGTGCAAGGCGAGCCCGACCATCGAGTCGGTGAGGGTGTCGATGTCGCCCGCCGCGAGTGCTGTCGTGGCCGTGTCGTGGGTCGCCGGAGCTGGTTCGTAGTAGCTGCGCTGTGTGCTCATGTCTCGTCCTTCGGCGGCGCGGTCGTCCTGCCCTTCCTGTCTACCAGTCCGCCGCGCTTGAGGGCGTTGCGCATGTCGTCGTTGAGGCCGTCCGAGCTGGTGTCCTCCCAGTCGCGGACATGGCCGTGGTATATCTCCACGACGTCCTCGCCAGGGTTGGACGGTTCGATGCGGCGGTGCCTGTCGAGGATGACGATCTCGCCGGTCTCGTGATCGACACCGATACGGCGACGCTCGTTGGTCTCCTTGATCTGTACCGAGCGATCCAGGGCGGTTTGACCGTTGGCGGGAGCACGGCTCGCACTGCCCATGGCCAGATTGCGGTCGGTCTCCCGATGCTTGGGCCGCTGCTCGTCGCCGACGTGCTACTCCCGGCGTACCCGGGGGGTCCTGGCGAGTTGCGCGACCGGCTTGACCAGCGCCGACTCCACCTCGGGCGGCACGGCCGCGTCGCGGAGATGCCGGTTGCGGTTCCGCTTACCCACCGAGGATCGCCCGCATGGCCATGTCGATGAGCTGGTCGACGATCAGGCTGGTGATCATCTTGAAGATTGGGATCTCCAGCAGGGATGCGCCGAGGGTGGGCACCGCGGTGGCCACCGCCTGGGCGATCTGGACCGCCAGGATGACCAGTTGAACGATGATCTGCACTTTCATCGCCAGCACGACCGCGGCGACCACCACGTAACCGGCGCCCAGAACGGTAGTGGCGGTGGTGTTCCCGGCCAACACACCGCCCGGCCCATCGGCACCAGACCAGTACGCCTCGAAGGCCGCGATCACGTCGCCCTCGTTGCCGCCAGCCACCTCCGCCGCTAGCGCGTCAGCCTCCCGGCCCACCTCCTCGACCGTGGTGGCGAATTCCATCCAGACTTGCCCGAGCTCGAAGAGCTTCTCCTCGTCGCCCTCCGGCCAGTCGTACCCGATCATGGCGAGCACCGCGGCGAGTTCACCCGGAAGCGTCATGCCCATCGTCAGCCCAACTTCGCGGCCAGTGCGCCGAACTGGCCGGTCAGGTCCTCCTCGACGGCCATCAGCTGTTCCGCCAGTGCCGCCAGATCTTCGCCGCTGCTCTGGTACTCGTCGGCCATCGCGGCGCAGCACTGCACCAGGTATCCGGAGACCACTGGAAACGAGAGGCCGACCAGGGTGCCGAGCATGTCGCCACCCCACGGCTCGCCACAGCTCTTCAACCGGGCGTCAAGCGTCTCAAGTGCGCTCGCCAGCCGGTCACCCACGTCGACGAGCCGACTGCCCGATTCCCGCACGTGATCAGGATCGATCTTCAAGGACATCGTCAACCCGCCGGCCGGGCTGTCCGGGCCTGGGCTGCGGTGAGCGCGCTCAGGAACGACTGCATCTGGTGCACCGACTGCTGCTGGACTTCCTCAAGCCGATCGAGCAGCACGGCCGGATTTGGAGCGTCCGGTGCCTCGGCGAGCGTTCGGGCTTGCAGGTCGTCGAGGGCCGCGTTGACGGCGATCGTCAACTGTTCGGCAAGGTAGCCGCTGCCCTGCCGCAGGGCCTGAGGTGCCACGGTGATCGACTCAATCCGACCGCCCGGAGCGGCCATCACGGCAATCAGTCCGTCCGCCGCAGTGGCCTCTCCACAGGTCTCTACGTCTGCCGCTGCGGGGCGGTTGGCCCGCAATTGACAAAGGGCACTCATGGCGTCGTCCATCGACTGGCGGAACTTGTCGGCATCTGCCGTCATGAGGGGCCTCCTCTTCAACCGGTCGGCAGTCGCCCGGCGGCCATGACCTGTGTCGGTCAGGGCAGGCTCGCGTCGTCCATCAGGGACGGACGCGCTGAGCGGAGAGTACCCGACCGGTTACCACTGCGGGTCCCCGCGAGGTCGGTAGCGCTAACGGTTTCGTGCTCCAGCGCGTGATTGGGCTCGGCTCTGGTCGTTCGCGCACGGTCATCGCGTGGGCGTCCAACATCCAGCCGTGAACGATCGGGTCCGCGCATGCCAGCTGCCACCGGGCGAAACCGGCGCACGCGGCACGAACCCCGACCTCCTGCGCCTGGTTGCCGGCTGCGGCGGTGAGGCCGTGAACTCTGTTGACGCCAGCTGCGGTAACGGCTCTGGCCTACCCGCCGTCCTGCGCCTGCTGATGCCTGCTCAGCTCGCTGAGCAACTCTGCCGCCACCTGTTCCGGCTCGGCCAGGCAGCGCCAGGCGGGTACCCGCTGGACAGGCATGGAACCAGCGATGATGTCGAGTCGGGCGAGCACCTTCCGCAGCTCCCGGCCGGCGGGATCACCCGCTGGATCGTCGACGACCACAGCCAGTTCGACATCGCCGTGTCGCACCACCAGATCGACAGTCCGCCCGGCCACGCCGACGCCGCGCCGCACCGTGCGGCCGACGCCGCGGAGGGCGACGTGTAACCGGTCCGCTGCCCCGGTCGCGGAGTGTAGCGGGGCGTCGGTGACCGTACTGATCGACGCCAGGGCGGTCAGCAGTCCGCGTTGACCCGACCACCATGACCGGTCGCCGATCACGACGAGCTGGGACCGTGCCCTGGTGATGGCGACGTTCCACAGGTTGGTCTGGTGCACCAGCCAGCCGCGGGTGCGGTCCGCAATGCCGTGCGCCCCGACCGGCGAGACGACCATGATGTCCCGTTCGCTGCCCTGGAATTTGTGAATCGTGGCGCAGAGCAGGTTGTCGGTGAGGCCGGCGCTGCGGAGGGCCAACGCCAGCCGACGTTGGTGCGCGGCCAGCGGCGTGACCACACCAATCGAGACATCGGGGTACGCGCGGCGCAGGCCCGCGACCTCGGCGACGACGGCGTCGATCTCGGCCTGATTGAATCCGGATCCGGTGACCCCGGGGCTGAAGGCTCCAGGAACGTCGCGCCAACGTACGGCAGGATCGGCTGTGACGGCCAGCCGCGCCGGTTCGGTGAGCACGGTGAGCCGGCCCTGGTAGACCTCCTTGTTGGGCACCTCGACAATGTCCGGGTGGCACCGGTAGTGCTCGTTCAGGAGAAGCGCGGTGCCCGACGCGGCGGCGAAAGCGTCGTACGCGGAATGGGCGGTGTAGGTCAGCCGCCGGTTGGTGAGCCAGCCGGTGCTGAGACCGGCGCGGGCCCGCTCGGTGACGTCGTCGGGTTCGGGTAGGTCCACGACAGGGGCGAGTTGACGCGGGTCCCCGATGAGCAGGGCGCGCTTCGCCCGGTACAGCATGGGCAGGATCGCGGGGATGGCGCACTGCGCCGCCTCGTCAATCACCACGAGGTCGTACATGGCGGGGCTTCTCTTGAGGCGCCGGGCGGAGAGGGCGGTCACCGCCCAGCCCGGCAGCACCCGCAGCAGCTCCGGGAAGTAGGCCCAGCTGTCCGACTTCGGCTTGGCCATCTCATCGGCGCGGTCCTGAAGCAATCGCGCGCCTGCAGCCACCCGCCGAGCGATCTGGGCCCGCAACAGGTCGATGCTGAGAGCAGGCCGTTCGGTGCTGATCACATCGGCCAGGCGCCGCCAGGAACTGTCGACGTCGGGCAGCTTGGCCAGGCGCTGCCGGCGCTCCCGCCAGCGCCGCTCGATCACCGCCCGCTCGGCGAACGCCTCAATGGCATCCCGGCCGACGAGCTGGTACGACCGCAGCCGCCACCGGTACCACCAGCCGAACCACCTGCTGGCGAGCGCCCGATCGGTCAACTGGACGAGTTGCTCCAGCGCACTGTCGTCGGTCGGCAGCGCGGCCGCACCGGTGTCCGGGTCATTGGCACGCTCGACGGCGAGGTCCGCGAGGTCGCGTTCGAGTAGCCGCCGTTCGTCCAACCGGCCACGGAGGTCGGCGATCTCGGCGGCGAGCAGTCGCAACTCGTCCCCTGGGGTGCTGTCTCCCGGCGTGGTGGGCCGATCCGTTGGTGGATACGCGGTCAGGATGTCGGCTACGTGGGCAGGCTCCTGCGAACGGTGTTCCTTGTTGCCGGTGCGCAGCAGCAGTCCCGGGCCGATCAGGTCATTCACCTTCTCAATCACCGAGTCGACGGCCTGGTTGCTCGTGGAGCCGATCAGCACACTCTGACCGACTGCGGTGGCGGTGGCGAGCAGGGCGGTGACGAGCTGACTCTTGCCGGTGCCTGGCGGCCCCTGGGCGACCGTCAGCGGCTGGGACATCGCCGCCTGGATGATCTCCTCCTGCGCCTCGTTCGTCGCGCTCATCGCTACCGTCACGACCGGCGTCGCGGTCGCCTCGTCTGGTCGGCGTGCCAGAGCGCCCAGTGCCGTCTGGTCGATGAGCCGAGGATTCTTGATCATGCCGCGTAGGTCGTCGACAAGCTGCCGCTGCGGCGAATCGGCGGCGTCGACGGTGTACAGAATCGCGGCGTTCTGCACCCCGTTCACCGGTCCCGGCCGGATGGTGCCTGCCAGCATCTTCGGGTCCAGCTCCGTCACCGGGTTCAACCCGAACGTCTTCACCAGCACCTCGACGGTCGCGGTGAGAGAGGTGGGATCACCCGGCGCGAATGCCTGTTCGACGCGTTGCAGCAGTTCGTCGCTCTCCACCTCGGAGAGCTGGAACAGGTCGACGAGCGCGGCGCTGGGGCGGGGTGGGAAGGAGGCGTGCAGAACGTCGTCCGCGCCGACGGTGACGTCACAGACCAGCAGTGGGGCGAGCCGCACCGGCGTCTGCCGGGCCGGTCGAACGGCGACGACCGGATATCCGTACTGCAGCTCCTTGCCGCCAGCGCGGGCCCTGGCGGCGAGTTCGGCTGCCGAACCACTCAGCTTGACGGGCGTCTCCGAGGTGAAGACCGCCTCAGAGCCGGGTGGCGCGGCGACATACGACCGGGTCTCGCGAGGATCGATGAGCGACTGCAGCACGGTCGAGCGCTGCATACAGTTGATGTAGTAAGTCACGAGGCGGCGCCACTGGTCCGCGTCGAACGGTGCCTCGTCTGCAGGGCTCGACGTGACGGCCGTGACCTGTCTCGCCGCGGCGGCGGATCCTGGCGCCGTCGCCAGTTTGATCGGCTCGGTGACGCCCTCACTCGACTCGACCGGTGTGTGCTGGCGACGCCGCGCCATCTCGGTCAGCGTGTAGCGGGAGAGGTCGTTGCTGGTGATCCAACCGTCGTCGGACGGCCCTTCGGCCGCGCCACGAAGACCCTCGAGAAGCACCTCGGTGAAGACCGACGGGCGATCCGGTCCCTGGGCCTTCGACGCCTTCATGTGCGTGCTGGACGTCAGGACGAAGGTGCCGCGTTGACGCTTGAGGCGGCGCGGCTCCTCACGCACCCCACCTCGGAATCGGTTGCGTGCCGTGAACGCCCCGGAGAAGCAGCAGTCGAGGAGGACCACCTTCTGGCGGGCCTTGGTGTCGTTGAGCAGATGACGCAGGGTGCCGTCGGTGTCCAGCGCGGATGCGTGCAAACTTCCACTAACAGTGTCCGTCGCGGCGAGGAACAGCGACTGCCCGTCGCCGTGCAGCACTCCGTGACCGGAATAGTAGAGCAGGGCCAGGTCGTCCCCGCGGCGCGCGCCGTAGAACTCCTCGACGACCTGGCGCAGGTGTTCCGCCGGCAGGTCCAGTTCAGCGCGAACGGTGTCGAACTCGCCGGCACCGTCGAGCAGCGTCTTGAGCTGTGCTACGTCGTGATATACCGACGGAAGAGGCGCGAGTTCACGGTCGACGTGGTACGTGGCCGTGCCAAGCAGCAGGGCATGCCGTCCCATCAGAGGCGGGTCCGCTCGATCGCGGCCCGTACCGTGCTGATCAGTTCATCGGTCTGACCGTGAGTAGGCCGGTCGATCGTCAGCTCGATGTCACCGACCCGCAGGTGCACCCGACGCCCGTCGTGGCGTCGGAGGAAGGCCAACACCACCTCGACCAACGCCTGCACGTAGCCGGGGTCCATGCCCACCAGTACGGTCACCACGCCGACCGCCAACTCTGCGACGCCTTTGGCATTCGGGTCGACAACCGGGCGTTCGACGCGCTCCACCTCGCCGATCTCGCGGAGGTCGTCCGCCAGATCGTCGGTCAGTTCGCCGAGAACGAACTCGTCGTCGTCGGCAAGCGGTGTGAAGTCAATCCGAACGCGGACGAGGGACATCCATCCTCCTGCATGAGCGGTGCTGACTAAACTACAGAAGACAGTAGGCATCGGGCCGCGTCTGTCGGCTTGCCGATCGAACGCCCCTGGTGTTCGGCAATCAGTTTCCTGCAGCGTCCCTCTTCAAGCGTAGTGCTCATCGAATCAGGATTGACGGTGACCGGGCCTGATAGGCAGCAGAGGCGACCGGCAGGTAGGACCGCAGCCCTCGCTCCCGCCAAAGCACTGCTGCCCACGCTCCATCCGTCCGGCGAGGTACGGTTCGGTATACGACCGGCAACTGGACATCGGCCATGGGTGCCAAGCGCCACGGCACGAATCTACTGATGACTGGCATCGCCATGATCCGGAAGTCAAATTGGTCGCGCGGCTAGGATTGGTGGGTACTATTTCATCCCGGAAATATGTACTAGAGTCTGCACACAAAAACATGCCCCTTCGGCTAGCAGCGCATCCTGCGAACGGGCATTTGACCAGGTCATACGCGCAGAACCCGGCCTTGAGGGTTGACGTCGAGGGGAATGGATGACGAAAGTGGTAAGCCTCCGCTAGCCCTCGCGTAATAGCGCCAAAGGATCAAGCCATGACCCAGAACGCCCGTTTGGTTTCGCGTCGCACGTCAAGACGCAAGGAAGTCTCCTTTTCGAAACCCATCGTGATCAGGGCTGGTCGAGACACGTACTTCGAGGTGGTTCTGCAGTACGTCACTCGAAGCGTCGGCTCGCAGTTATCGGTCAAAGTGAAGTACTGGAAGAACGTCAAGGGAAACTTTCGCGTAGGCTTCCCGGCGGAATTTACGCTAACTCATGACGAGGCGACTCGCTTGGCGCAGACGATAGAAGATGGTTTAGCCCTGATCCAGGAGAGCGTCGACGGCGACTACCTCGTCGTTCCGCTTGACCGCCGGATCGGTGACGACGATCAGTTGGCCGCCCTCGTAGGGGAGACGGTTGCGTCCCTCGCGACCAACCGGGAGGCGCTCCGCGCTATCGCATCTGGGCCGGAGGGTCGCCAAATTCTCAGTAACCTGCAAAACTCGGTTCGCCTCGCTGAGTTGGAAGCTTCTGCCGCTGAGCTTGAAAAGGCGTTGAACGGTGGCACCGTCAAGGAGCAGTTCTACCAAGAGTGGTGCGAGAAGCACAGTTGGGCGTTCGGAAATATATATGCGATGCGCGACGACGTTCGAGAGATCGCACTCGGCGACTCTGTCGACGGACTGCTTGCGCTGACGAGCAACGGACTGCGCGACATCTTGGAGCTAAAGCGGCCAGACATGAGCGCTATACATTACGACAAGGGTCACAAGTCTTACCACTGGTCCAGTGATGCGTCTAAGGCGATCGGGCAGTGCCACCGCTACCTTGATGCGCTCCATGAAGGAGCGTCGAAGGGTCTTCGAGATCACCCGGGAATCGTGGCCTATCATCCGCGGGCGATCATCGTCTTGGATCGCTCCAATGACTGGGAAGAGCAGAAGCTGCGGGCGTTGCACGGACTTAACGCACGGCTGCACAGCATTAGCGTGATGACGTACGACCAGTTGCTGGCCCAAGCGAACCAGCTTCTCGCCTCACTCAGGACGTCCAGCAACGAAAGTAAAATGAGCGACGGAACCCAAAGCGGGGTTGCGCCGCGCGACCTTACTCGCCTACCGCGTGTCGACGGCGAATAGCACGCCGCCCGCATCCGATATTGCGGTAAGGATCACCTTGTCGCTAGCATGCCGGATCGGCTCGCCGATCGCTGCATGATTTTCGAGATCCCAGAACCGCACGGTGCCGGTTTCATCAGCCGTCGCCACCATGGTTCGACCGTCAGGCGTCAAGGCAGCAGCGATCGCCTTGACGGCTCCTCGCTGCCCGGTGTCCAAGACCGCCAACAACTGACCGCTCTCAAGGTCTCGTACGACGAGCCTGCCCCTCGAGTGGCCGATGATTACCGATGCTCGCTCCTCTGGCGTGAACACTACTGCCATAGAGCTAACGTGGTCGTCTAACTGCAGCCGGCCTGGGTGCTGGCTCGCTCCTTCATGCAGGGCCCAGCTAAGAATGGTCTTACTGTCGCTGATCGCGCAAAGGACGGCGCGTCTGTCAGGTAGCACGGCTGCGGCAATCGCTGTAACCGGCGAGGTGTTGGCAGGCGGCATGGCGACAATCCGGTTCCCCGGACCCCAGCTCCACCATTCGAGTGTGCCATCGCTGCCGGTTGCGAGCATCACAATACGACCGTCGGCGACTGCAGCCAGTGTTAGGGCTTCGACACGGTGGGTCGGCACTTCCGAGGCGGCGCCTGAGTCGGGCGTGGAGCTATTGTCGCGCGGGTTCCACAGACGGATGGTTCGGTGAGCACCTTCGCTGGCTACGAAAATCCCCTGACCGGTTTGATTGACTACAGCTAGATCGTTAGCCGACGCAGCAACCGGTGGAGCAGCCATATGGGTCAACTCCAGCCGGTCATCGACTTGCCAAAAGGAATGCCGGGTCGGTCCTGGGTCGCGCAACAGACCGTCCAGTCGAATCTGGTCGCCGTCGTTCAGGTTAGCCCTTCGTAGCGCGCGCCAATGCTGCGTCTCGGCGCGCGCGGCCAACTGAGCATGAAGGAATGCCATGCTCTTGCCGCTGCCAGTTGCTGCCAACACCTGAACGAGCCCGGACGAGAACGCGGATAGATTCGGACCCTCTTCGGCACTATTGGCCAAGACGAAAGTCCTGCGCTGCAAAGAATCCGAACCAGCGTTGTAGGGCTCTTCCGGAGACGGTCGAGTCGGCAGCACAATCGTTCGTCGTTCCGAACTGTTGTCGAAGCACACGTCGACGATCAAGACAAGCTGCTTAACTGGACTCAATGCCAGTAGGTACCGGAAATCCCGCACGCTGATGGCGTCGACCGTGAACCCGTCAGCGGTGGTGGTGGTGTCAGCGGCGGTCAGGTACACCTCGGACGTGCGGGCATCGCGTATTCCGTGACCGATGTAATAAATGACCAATGTTTCCCGCGTCTGGGACGCTGCCTCGACGAACGACGACCAAAGGCGCTCTCGAGTGGGATTCAGCAGGAGCTCGTTAGTGGCCGGCGAAGGTCCGTCCCCGGAATCATAGAAGATGTCGGCGAGCTGCCTGGCTGGTGTCAAGTCGCGATGGACGACTGGTGTTGCGTCGGTCGTCAGGTAGCTGTCGACGCCAACGAAAAGTGCTCGCCACTCGTCTTGAGGCGCGTCCGGAACGGAGTCGCGCGCGGCTCCGTCGCTGGAGGATGGTGCCGCCGGCTCGCCGGCGGTGGGAGGTGTGCTCACTCCTCCGCCAGCTGGCCCGACTGGGCCGGGCGGACTGGGCCGGGCACCAGCCGCAGGAGGCCCGAAGCCGTCGTCGTCATCACTGTCAGTGTTCGACGACGGGAAGAGATCCGGCACCCGCTCCGCCATGGCAGCTTCCCACAGCCGGTCAAAACGGTCGCACTGCGCGTCCGGATCGGCCATCCGGTCGAGCTTGGCAAGGAACTCGACGATCTTGAGCAGCCGCGGCAAGTTGGGGATCTGAGGCAGCGAGAAGACGTTCTTGACGACGTTCGGACCGCAGCCGCAGGCACGTGCCATGTCGCGGACCGATGGCCATCCGGCGCGGGCATGGAGGCGGTGCAGCTCATGGTTGAGCTGCTTCAATCCTCCGGTCACGCCAGGAGGGCGACTCAGCGCCGCCATGCCACCCCTGAAGGTCAAGGCTCACCCGCCGGGTGGCAGGCGCGATCAAGCGTAGTGACCTTCGATGTGGTGGTCGAATTGAACGCTTCCTCAGGCTTTCGGTGTACCGGAATGTACCGGGGCGCCCCGGGCCGTAACCCACCGGTGGCCGAACGCACCAGTCCCATCCGGGACAGTCCATGTTGTCGTCTCCCGTAACGCAGCGTGTCTGCGGGCCTGATCCGGGCGCGAGAATTTTCGTCAGGTCCGGAAGGGTAGAAGGAGGACACGCCGATGATCAACGAGCTTTCCGGCGCGGCGCTGGACGGCATCGTCGAGAACCTGCCGACAGCGCTGATCATGGCCGGGCTGGCGGCGGCAACCATGGTTGCTCGCCGTCGTAGCCGCAGGCGCAACGCGAAACATAGCGGCGAAGACGCCGCCTGATCTCGCCGAGCGCTCAAGGCCGTCAACGATCCACCGACGGCCTTGAGCGCTCCACCGGTGAAGTTGCCGCGTACGCCCACGCCGACCACGCCTGCCAAGGTCCCGACTCCCGTTCCGCCCCAGCTCCGCTGGTGAGACGTACAGGTCGGGCTGTCACCCCAACTCGCGCGGCTCCACTTGGACGCGGCGGCACCCAGGCGACTCGATGGTTGCCCCGGTGCCCGTTCCCAAGCGCAGGCCTACGAACGGGGCGATGGATGTCCTCTGTAATACCCGCGGTTAACGCCACCGCCTGGCTTGTGGATTGCCGCGCATGCCGTGGTGCCACGTCTTCTCGTAGGCGAGGATGTCGGCGTACTGGTTGCGGGTCTCCTCCGAGCGGTACGCCTTCTCCGGCTTGGTCGCGCTCCACTCGCCCATGAAGGGCGCCAGGTCTTTGGGACGCGGTTCGATGTCGAAGTCCACCTCGGCGAGCGCAGCCGGGTTGATCGTGGGGTCGAGCCGGTCAGCTTCCTTCCTCGCCCAACTCGCCCAGCGATCGAGATTCTGGCCAGCGCCAGCGCCGTCTGGGGCGGAGGCTTCGAGCGCAGCGCAGAAGCTCCGGATGGCGTCCGCGGCCACCCAGTTGTCGAACGCGGCACGGAAGCGGTCCGTGCGAAGCTTCTCAGTCGCCCGGACCGTGGCAGTCGCCTTGGTCTGCTCCCACTGGGCACGTTCTTCGGCCTTCTGCCGCTCCCGACGCTCCTCCTGTTCCCTGCGACTACGCTCCCACTCCTCGTGCTCGCGCTGGTCGGCCAGATACCCGGCCTCTACGTCCTTCAGGATCTTCTGGACGCGAGTCTCAAGCAGGCTGCGCTTGTCGTCGGTCCAGGTGTCCGAGTTGCCGTGGCCGGAACGATTGACCTCAAGGACAAGACGGCCGCTGGGCACACGGTCGAACTCGGGCAGCGGTGTCCATGGTTGCCGCCTCTTGCGCCGCTGCTCGTCATCGGTGAGGACGTGCGGCACCTTGTCGTACTCCTCGCTGATCCTCACCGCGCGCTGGGACTTTTCCAACCGCAGCGACAGGGTGGGCCGCGCACCCTTGGTGTTGACGACCAGGCGGTGCCCGCGGCTGCGGGCCGCCGCGGCGAGCAGGCGGACGAGCTCCAACGCCCGAGGCAGCAGGTCGGCCGATACGGCGAGCGCGGCAGGGTTCTTCTCCAGGGCAGCGACGATCTCCTCGTCGACCGTGAGCTGGTGCTGCGAGGCGATCCGGAAGGCGTCCCACCCGGTGCTGGCGCCGATGGCCTTGTCGTAGAGCCTGACGACGATGTCACCGCGGCTCCGGCCAGTGTGTCGAAGCTCGTGTCCGTCCGGAACAAGCTTGTACTGCTTCGCCGCGTGGATGGCACGCCGGTATCGCGCCCGGGTCTGCTCATCCGGCTCCTCGATCCGTACGACCCCGTCGCCTTGCGCCAGTTGGTCGACCAGTTGCTGGGCCAAGACCATGGTCGCCGAGGTCGTGCCATCGGTGCTTGCCGCTGCCGGCTGCTGTCGGGGGACGGGTACCGCATCGCTTTTCCGCCGGGTCGTCGACGGGCTGACATTGTGAGCGGGGTCCTCGGGGTGGTACCCGTGCTGAAGGTAGAAGCGGCCTGCGTCCGTGACGGTCGCCCGCCACGTCCCGTCCTTACGAGTGATGTCCACCAAGTGGCGGTTCTGTAGAGCACGCGCGGACGTTCGGTGTGCGACGCCCTCCGGGGTACTGAGGTCATCCCCGTTGGCAATCCGACGCAGTAGATTCACCTGGCGCTCGTTGAGCCGATCCCAGCGCTGCATCAGACAACCGTGCCCGCTGCAGACTGCCCGCGCAACGGTATCTACCAGGGGCGGCAGGATGTCTGGTGATCCGCGTACGCGCTGGGTTAAGTGCCGCGCGCTTCAATGGTTGCAGCGATCCGGTCGAGGGCAGGCTTGGTGAGTGCCCCCTGATCTGCGTGAATCGGCGGTGAGGCAAGGGATGCCTCGGTGCGTACGAGGACGACAAGTGACGGGGCGTCGGCGGGCAGAGGCCTTTCTCAATCCGCCAGGGTGGCTCGCCACGCGTTGACCAGTCGCGCTACCTCGGGGTGTCGATCTTCGGGTGCCACGTGGGTGGCGTGGGTGGCAAGCCGAGCCTGGGACGGGGTGCCTCGCCAGCCGTGGGGGGAGTCGAGCAGGTGCCAGATGGTGCGGCCGAGGGTGTACACGGTGGTCTGCTGGTCGATGATGGCACCGCGGACGAACTCTTCTGGGGTCATGTAGCGGCGGGATCCGGGCAGGCGGTCGGTGTCGAGCACGAAGGGGCCGGGCCGGTACTCGTCCAGGTCGATCAGCCACATCTGTCGAGCGTCGAAGTCGTAGAGGAAGCAGCCGTCGTACAGGTCGACCGCGACGTGGCCAGCCGCTGCGACGGCCTCGTGCGCGTCGAGGATCGTGGTGATCGCCGCCTCGACGTCGGGGAGAAGCAGCTGTTGGAACCGGTTAAGTGCGGCTCGGTCCGAGCCGTGCGTGGTGGCGTGGTTGAGTACTGACCCGTCGTGCCAGGGGTAGACCAGCACTGGCCCGTCACGGCTGTTGAGGATCTGCTCGGTGCGGACGATCGCTGGGTGCTGGACCGCGGCGTGGAATCGTGTGGCCCGGATCAGTGAGAGGCCGGCGGGCACGGTGGTGGCCTTCTTGACGAACCAGCGGCGCCCGGCCTCCTCGACGCCGTAGGACAGGCATCCCGAGTCTTGCTTGTTAAAGACCGTGAACGCGGACGCGAGCGGCAGGTCGGACATGTTGGCGAACCTACGCCCCCACGTAGCCGTCAGGTCCTTCGCTTGTGCCGGTCCGCCGGCAGATGCCCGTCTGCTCCGGGGACCAGGCGGGTTCGCGGTGGTTGCCGGCGGCTTCTATGAGTGCTGCCGGTACACGTGCGGCGAGTTGTTCCGCCTGGTTGACGGTGCGTGTCCCGGTCCGACGGAATCTCAGGCGGGACGATGGTCGAGGCCATAGTTGTTCCACCACGACGGTCGGTGCCTTCGAAGGGCTCCTGCGACTCGGGTCAGTAGCAGCCAGTTACCGTTCAGTGTCAGTGCCGCGTCCTCCGGCCTGCTGGCGAGCAGCCGGTCGACGGCCGCGACCATGTCGGGGACTGCCCTGCCGGACGTGTCGTCCTTGAGCATGTGGAAGACGATGTTGACGTACGTGTCGGGTTCCCATTCCCATTGGGAGCCGTCGTCGTCCTCGGCGTCGTAGTAACCGTTTCTGCCGGCATAGACGCTGACGGTGTAGCCGGATTCCTCGCCGAGGTCGGCGCCGAGTAGTCGGGGGTATCCGGGCAGAGTTGACTCCTCGACGTTCCCAGGAGCCGCGATTTCGGCCACTTGTTCCAGCGGGATGTCGCCCGCCAGCGTCAGTCGGTACTCGATACCCACGTGCTGCCTGCCTTCTCAGTCTCGTCGGACGATTTGAATGATCTCACCGCTGCGGATCAGCGCCGTGAGTTCTTTGAGGTGGTGGATGGGCCAATCGTCGAACTGCTTCTGCAGGGCGCCGAGGTCGCCACGCCAGTCCTGCAGGTTGAGCATGATCCGTTGGGTCTGCTGGCTGGCCACCTTCCCCGACACTTCCGTCCACACGCCGCGCGTGGCTTTCGCGGGAGTTGGCGAGTAGCAGTCGAAGACATGGCCTTCGATCAGGTAGTCCGGGTCCTTGTCCGGCTTCCCGCCGTCGCCCGTGTTCCGCCGCGCCTCGGCGATCTCGTGCCTGGTCGGGTTCTGGTGCAGGCGGTAACCCTTGCCGGCGACGGTGTCGGCACACGCGTTCTCCAACTCCAACGCACGCTGCACCCTGTGATCCGCCCGTGGCGGGATTTTGGTTCGGGGCCCGGTGGGTGAGCCGGGGACGCCGGTGGGGTGCCGGCTCCACGGCGCGGGGTTGCGGTTGCCGGAGGTATCGCCGCCGGAGGTGGGAGGCGTCGAGTTCGGTTTGGTGGTGGCAAGAGGGGGCGGGCTGGCCGGTCTGGGACTGCCAGCCCCGATCAGTTTCCCGAGGACCCGATCTGCCGTGCTTCAGCGACCGCGGCTTCGACGAGTTGCCGAGTGGTGCTGGTGCGCTGGACTACCAGTACCAGGACCTGCTTGATGCTTTCCAGCGCCTGTAGCAGCGGGCCGGGCTGCCCGCCCTGAAGGATCATGGTGACGAGCCGCTGTGCCTCACCGACCTGAGCGATAGTCGCTGCCGTCGCGTCTCGGGCGCTGTCCACCGCGGCCTGGACGGGTGTCAGCCCGGCGATCGTCTCCTGCGGAGTTGCCCCATGCGGAACAGATGCGGTTGCCTTCGTTGCCTCACCGATCGAACCGCCGAGGCTGCCCAGGCCGCCTTGAATATCGGTGATCGCACTGCGCACTCGCGTCACGCCCACCGCCACCGCGGCGAAGCCAGCGCCCGCGGCTCGCAGGGCCACCTCCTGTGCCTGGCTGTCGGCCGCGGCTGCCAATCCCTGCGCGCGCTCGACGCCTGCCGCCAGGGCCCGGAGCTCAGCGGTGATCTTTTCGATGTGCGACACGTGGTCGGCTCCCCA
>NZ_JBEXGE010000070.1:0-14936 GCF_040607155.1 Micromonospora sp. NPDC005324
AGAACTCAACGGACGACCACGCCAAACCCTCGACTGGCACAATCCAGCCGAGGTACTCCACAAACACCTGGTTGCAACCGCCGCTTGAAACCGCCCCACGTGGATGCCCCGACTTTCGGGAAGCCGAGTCGATCACGGCCCGGTGGGCCGCCAGATGGGTCAGGCCGTGTCAGCTTTGTGGTGGTCCGTGGGTTTCTCGGCCGGCAGGTAAGGTCGCCGGAGCAGACCTGGGCCGGCCGACGCGGGCGGGCCGACCGGCTCCCGTTCGACGGTGGCCGCGATGTCCGCTGCGACGCCCGACTGCTCGGAGCGGGCCTGACCATTGGTGACGGCTGGTTCCGTCTCGGCGACGATGTCGCGGGGCACCACGCCCATCGGGGGACGGCCGTCGGAAGAACCCACGCCGGCAGACCCGAAGCCCGAGGACGCGACGCCGGCAGACCCGACATCGGCGGATCCGGTCTCCGCGAGCGAACCGGCATCGACGGACGGGTCCCACGGGGGAACGTCGACGAACGAAGCCTCGCCATTTGTCGCGCTCGGCATCGCATCCAGCCGCTCGACGTCATCGAGCCCATCGAACCGCTCGGCGTCATCGAGCCCGTCGAACCGCTCGCCACGGTCCAGCCCGTCGAGCCCATCGCGCTGCTCGCGGCGCTCGGTACGGGCGGGACGCTCGGCACGGTCGAGCCGCTCGGTGGCGGTCGCGGGCCGGCCGTTGCCGCGCCGCGGGGAGGGCGTCGGTCGGGCCGACAGCAGTCGGGGCGGCACGGCTTCCGGAGCGGTCACCGGTGCCAGACCGGCGACCACTGTGTTGACGATCTCGGCCGCGTACGAGCCGTCCGGGTCGTAGTCGGGGTCGAAGACGGTCAGCTCCACACCGAGGCAGTGCGGGGTGTCGACCAGACCGGCGAGCAGGATCTCCAGCTCGGCGAAGGCGATTCCACCCGGGTCGGGGGCGTCCACGGCGGGCATCACCGCCGGGTCGAGCACGTCCACGTCGATGTGCACCCAGTAGCCCGCGCAGTCGGCGAGTTGCTCGTGCGCCCACTGGGCCGTCCGGGCGGCGCCTTCGGCACGCAGCGCCGGCACCGGTCGGGTGGTGATCCCGGCGGCCTGGAGGTCGAGCCGGTATTCGTCCTGAGCGCGGATGCCGAGCACCACCACGTCGATGTCGCGGAAGTAGGGCCGGCGGCCCTCCAACGCGGCCAGGTCGGCCTGCCCTCGCCCGGTGACCAGGGCCAGGTCCTCACCTGCGGCCGCGCCGACGTAGGAGGCGTTGCCGGGGTGCCGGAAGTCGGAGTGCCCGTCGACGAAGACCAGCCCGATCCGCCCGCCGACGGCCTCGCCGAGGCGGTGCATGGCCAGGGCCGAGCCGAGGAGCACGGAACAGTCGCCGCCCAGCACCACCGGGAACTCGCCCCGGTCGATGATCGAGCCGATGCGTTCGGCGAGGGCCAACGAGTAGTCGGCGATCTCCCGGGCGTGGCACACCCCGTCGCCGGGCCGCCAGTCCCCCGGGTCGTACCGGGCGGGGGTGACGCAACCGGCGTCGCGGGCGCGGAGCCGGGCCAGCAGGTCGTGGTCGCGCAGCGCCCCGGGCGCCTTGGCGCAACCCGGGACCGACGTGGGCGTCGGCGGCCGTAGACCGAGATTTGTCGGCGCGTCGAGGACGGCGATCCGGCGCATCGTGAGCTCCCGTCCTCGGTGGTCGGGCGGGCCGGCCGGAACGCCGGCCCGCGCTGGCGTGCTACGAACTCAGAACAGGGCGCTGGCCAGAGCCCGACGGGCCGAGGCGACCGCCGGATCGTCCGGGCCGGCAATGGAGAAGAGCGAGACCAGGTGCTGGCGAACCGTCTCCCGGTCCTCACCGGCGGTGCGCCGGACGAGACCGACGAGCCGCGCGTACGCCTGCTCGGCCAGGCCGCTGAGCACCTCGATGTCGGCGGCCAGCAGCTGGGCGGCGACGTCGTCAGGGGCGCTCTCGGCGGCGGCCAGCGCTGTGGACGGGTCGGCGCCGGCCACCCGGCGGGCCACCCCGACCTGGGCCAGCCCCGCCGTGGCCGCGGCATCCGCCGGGGCGTCGGCGAGGATCTTCCGGTACGCCTGCTCGGCGGCGTCCAGATCGCCGCTCATGAGCGCGTCGTCCGCCTCGTCGAGGCGGGGGTCCTCCGGCTCGGCGACAGTCACGCCGCCGGCCTTGAGCACGGCCTGGAGCCACTGCCGCAGCTGCGCCTCGGGCACCACTCCGGAGAAGGCGTCGACCGGCTGGCCGCCGACGACCGCGTAGACCATGGGGATGCCCTGCACCCGGAACATCTGGGCGATTCGGGGATTTTCCTGCACGTCGACCCGGGCCAGCACCCAGGTGCCGCCGCCCTCGGCGTTCAGCCGCTCCAGGACCGGGGCGAACTCGTCGCTCTCCGGGAAGCCGGCCGCGCCGAAGAACACGACGACGGGCGTGGCCATCGAGCGTTCGAGCACGTCGGACTGGATGGTCGCCTCGGTGACGTCCACGATGGCGGTGTCACCGCCGGCGGTGGGCGCGCCGGGGGCGCCGTTGGACGGGCCGCCCTGAGGGGGCGTGCCGGGGCGGGTACTTGCTGGTGCGGGGCCACGCAGCGTGCTGAGGTCGACCGCGCCGCGGGTGAAGATCGACGAGGTGATCCGTGGGTCGCTCATGGTTACCTAGTCTCGCACGTGAGCCCCCGATCTCAGCTCACCCGCAACCCCGACGTTGCAACTCTCACGCCCCGCCCACACCCCCCGCGATCTTGCATATTCTGTCGCCGGTACGCCGCATTCATGCCTTATGTCGGCGCAGAAACCGCAAGATCGACGGGGGTGGGGGTGCGGGCAGGGGGTCAGAAGCGGGCTGGCTCCCGGTAGGTGCCCCACTCGGCGCGCAGAGCGTCGCAGATCTCGCCCAGGGTCGCCTCGGCGCGGACCGCGTCGAGCATGGCGGGGATCATGTTCTCGTCGGTACGACTCGCCTCGATCATCCGGGTCACCGCCGCGCGGACCGCCGACTCGTCCCGCGCGCCCTTGCGCTCGGCGAGCACCCGGCGCTGCTCCAGCTCCACCTCGTGCGAGATGCGCAGGATCTCCAGCTCCTTGGCGGCGGTGCCGGTGTGGCAGTTGACCCCGACGATCTTCTTGTCGCCCTTCTCGAGGGCCTGCTGGTAGACGAAGGCCGACTCGGCGATGTGCCCGGTGAACCAGCCGTCCTCGATACCGCGCAGGATGCCCGAGGTCATCGGGCCGATCTGGTGTGGCCCCTCCCCGCCGAGCTGCCTGATCCGGGCGAAGATCTCCTCTGCCTCGGCCTCGATCTTGTCGGTCAGCGCCTCGACGTACCAGGAGCCGCCGAGCGGGTCGGCCACGTTGACCACACCGGTCTCCTCCATCAACACCTGCTGGGTACGCAGGGCGATCTCGGCCGACTCGTCGGTGGGCAGCGCCAGGGTCTCGTCCAGCGCGTTGGTGTGCAGCGAGTTGGTGCCGCCGAGCACCGCCGCGAGAGCCTCGACGGCGGTGCGTACGACGTTGTTGACCGGCTGCTGCGCGGTCAGCGACACCCCGGCGGTCTGCGTGTGGAACCGCAGCCACAGGGCCTTCTCGCTGGTCGCGCCGTAGACGTCGCGCAGCCAGCGGGCCCAGATTCGGCGGGCGGCACGGAACTTGGCGATCTCCTCGAAGAAGTCGAGGTGCGAGTCGAAGAAGAAGCTCAGGCCCGGCGCGAAGACGTTCACGTCCATCCCACGAGAGAGACCCAGCTCGACGTAGCCGAAGCCGTCCGCCAGGGTGTACGCCAGCTCCTGCGCCGCGGTCGAGCCGGCCTCACGGATGTGGTAGCCGGAGACCGACAGCGGCTTGTAGCGCGGGATCTCCCGGGCGCAGTACTCCATCAGGTCGCCGATCAGGCGCAGGTGCGGCTCCGGGTCGAAGAGCCACTCCTTCTGCGCGATGTACTCCTTGAAGATGTCCGTCTGCAGGGTGCCGTCCAGCTTGGACAGGTCGGCGCCCTGCCGCTCGGCGGCGACCAGATACATGCAGAACACCGGCACCGCCGGGCCGGAGATGGTCATCGAGGTGGTGACGCCGGCCAGGTCGATGCCGTCGAAGAGCGCCTGCATGTCGGTGGCGGTGTCGATGGCCACGCCGCAGTGGCCGACCTCGCCGAGCGCCTGCGGGTCGTCCGAGTCGCGACCCATCAGCGTCGGCATGTCGAACGCCACCGAGAGCCCGCCGCCGCCGGCGCCAAGGATCATCTTGTAGCGCTCGTTGGTCTGCTGGGCGTTGCCGAAGCCGGCGAACTGCCGGATCGTCCAGGTCCGCCCGCGGTAGCCGGTCGGATACAAACCCCGGGTGTACGGATACTCGCCCGGCCAGCCGATCCGTTCGAAGCCCGGATAGGTGGCGCCCTCCGGCGGCCCGTACACCGGCTCCACCGTCATGCCGGAGAGTGTGGTGAAGTCCGCGTCCCGCTTGCGCGCGGCGTCGTACCGGGCCTGCCAGCGCGCCCGTCCGGCGTCGATCTCGTCGGCGTCCATGAGCAGGGCTCCTCCTCGGGTCCTCGACTGCACGTCGAGTGTAAGGCCCCCACCTGAACGATCGCTAAGTCAGGCCGTACCCACGGGTAACCTGAGCTGGCCGTCGTCGGCCCCTCAGACCGCTGCCGCGCCCGGCTGGTTCAGCTCGATGTCGTCCACCGTGACGTTGACCTGGGTGACCGTCAGGCCGTAATTCTCCACCGCCCCGATCACCGCGGCCCGCACCGCCTCGGTCAAGTCGGCCACCACGTGCCCGGCGTCGATCACCAGGACCACGTTGATGACGGCCGCGCTGCCCTTCACGTCGGCCGAGACGCCTCGGCGAGCATCGCCCACAGTGTCCAGGCCGACCTTGTCCAGCACGCTGTTGAAGAACCGTGCCACGTCACCGCCGAGATCGGCGACACCGGGCACCGCGCGAGCGGCCGCACCGGCGATCTTCTCCACGACCTCGTCGGAAACCGACGTGACACCCCGGGCCGCACCCGCGGCGGGCTGCACTGCGCCGGCGTTCTCCACCGCGTCCGTCATGATCACATCTCCCCTGGTCCCGGTGCACCGTGGATCGACCGGCTCGTCGGCCCGCTTCGCGGAAGCCTCACTTGCGGCCACGCGCGGCGAGCCTACTAAAACCAGAGCGACCTTCGCTTGCGGGCGTGAGGCGCGCTGCGCCGGCCGCACCAGCGACGACGTCCGTCCCCATCGGACGGTTCAGGCCCGCTTCGTCCAGGTGGGCGCGCCGGTCGGCGGAACGCCAGGTCAGCGGGCGAGCTGGGCGAGCAACTCGTCAGCCGCCGTGTACGGGTCGGTGGCGCCCTCGGCAACCTTGGTGGCGAACGTGCTCAGCTCCGTACCGTCGCGCAGTGAGCCGATCCGGGCGCGCAGGGTGCCGAGCGCGATCGCCTCGATCTCGGCGGCGGCCCGCGCCTCCTGGCGGCGGCGCAGCTCGCCGTGCTCGACCAGCCAGCCCCGGTGCTTGTCGATGGCGGCGGCGATGTCGTCGATGCCCTCGCCGCGCGCGGCGACCGACCGGACCACCTGGGGCCGCCACTGCCCCGGCCCGCGCTCACCGAGCGCGATCATGCCCTGGATGTCACGGACGGTGGCGTCGACGCCGTCGCGGTCCGCCTTGTTGACCACGAACACGTCGGCGATCTCCAGGATGCCGGCCTTGACCGCCTGGATCGCGTCGCCCATCCCGGGCGCGAGCAGCACCAGCGTCGTGTCGGCGAGCGAGGCGACCTCCACCTCGGCCTGCCCGACGCCGACCGTCTCCACCAGCACCACGTCGCAGCCGGCGCCCTCCAGCACCCGGACCGCCTGCGGCGTCGCCGCGGCCAGCCCGCCGAGGTGCCCCCGGCTGGACATCGACCGGATGTAGACGCCTGGATCGGTGGCGTGGTCCTGCATCCGCACCCGGTCACCGAGGATCGCTCCGCCAGTGAACGGGCTGGACGGGTCGACCGCCAGCACGCCCACCCGGTGCCCGCGCGCCCGCAGCGCGCGGACCAGCTCGTTCGTCGTGGTCGACTTGCCCACCCCGGGTGAACCGGTCAGCCCGACCACCTGGGCCTGCCCCGCGTACGGCGCCAGCGCCGCCGCGATCGCCGGCAACAGCGCGTCACCGTTCTCCACCAACGTGATCAGGCGGGCCACCGCGCGGGGGTCGCCCGCGCGGGCCCGCTCGACCAGCAGCGGTACGTCCCGGCTGCGGCGCACCGACGTGGTGCCCGCTGCCGGGACGTGCTCGGCCTCGCTCACTGTGCCATCTTCGTTCGCGACTGCGGGGCTCGCAGAACCGGCTCACTCCTCGCGCTCACTGCCATCTTCGTTCGCGACTGCGGGGCTCGCAGAACCGGCTCACTCCTCGCGCTCACTGCCATCTCTGTTCGCGACTGCGGGGCTCGCAGAACCGGCTCACTCCTCGCGCTCACTGGCTGGCCGCGGCCTTGCCCGGCACGTGGATGATCAGCGCGTCGCCCTGGCCACCGCCGCCGCAGAGCGCGGCCGCGCCGGTGCCACCGCCGCGCCGCTTCAGCTCCAGGGCGAGGGTGAGGACGAGGCGCGCGCCGGACATGCCGATCGGGTGACCCAGCGCGATCGCGCCGCCGTTGACGTTGACCTTGTCCGGGCTGATCCCGAGTTCCCGGCTGGACTGGACACCGACCTGCGCGAACGCCTCGTTGATCTCGATGAGGTCCAGGTCCGCAACGCTCAGGCCGCCCTTCTTCAGGGCGTGGTTGATCGCGTTGGACGGCTGCGAGTGCAGGGAGTTGTCCGGGCCCGCCACATTGCCGTGCGCGCCGATCTCGGCCAGCCAGGTCAGCCCCAGCTCCTTCGCCTTGGCCTTGCTCATCACGAGCACCGCGGCGGCGCCGTCGGAGATCGGCGACGAACTGCCGGCGGTGATGGTGCCGTCCTTGGCGAAGGCGGGGCGCAGCTTGGCCAGCGACTCGACAGTGGTGTCCGGGCGGATGCCCTCGTCCTCGGTGATCACCAGTGGGTCACCCTTGCGCTGCGGAATGACCACCGGGGCGATCTCGTCGGCGAAGTGGCCGTTCTTCTGCGCGGCGGCGGCCCGCTGGTGGCTGGCGGCGGCGAAGGCGTCCTGCTCCGTGCGGGAGATGCCGTGCCTGGCACCGAGCCGCTCGGTCGACTCGCCCATCGAGCAGCAGTCCCAGGCGTCGCTGAGCCCGTCGTGCGCCATGTGGTCCTTGACCACCACGTCGCCGTACTTGTAGCCGGTGCGCTGGCCCATCAGCAGGTGCGGGGCGTTGGTCATCGACTCCATGCCGCCGGCCACCACGATGTCGAACTCGCCGGCGCGGATCAGCTGGTCGGCCAGGGCGATCGCGTCCAGGCCGGAGAGGCAGACCTTGTTGATGGTCAGCGCCGGCACGGACATCGGCACGCCGGCCTCGACCGCCGCCTGCCGAGCCGGGATCTGACCGGTGCCGGCCTGCAACACCTGCCCCATGATCACGTACTGGACCTGGTCCGGGCTGACGCCGGCACGTTCCAGCGCCGCCTTGATGGCGATCCCGCCGAGCTTCGTGGCCGGGAGGTCCTTGAGGTTGCCCAGCAGCCGGCCCATCGGGGTCCGCGCGCCGCTGACGATCACCGAAGCCATGCCTGCCTCCGAGGGGGTGCCGAGCTGTACGCCTTAACGATTGTTCGGTCAGACTAGCGCCATGGCAGAGAACTCCCCCGTCGAGCCCGGTGCGGACTACGTCACAGACATCGGACTTCGCAAGATTGACCACGTCGGGATCGCCGTGGCCGACCTGGACGCCGCTATCGACTTCTACCAGCGGACGTTCGGGATGCGCTGCGTACACGTGGAGACCAACACCGAGCAGGGCGTTCGGGAGGCGATGCTGGCCGTCGGGCCGACCACCGAGGGTGGCTGCGTGCAGCTGCTCGCCCCGCTCACCCCGGAGTCGACGATCGCGAAGTTCCTGGACCGCAACGGGCCGGGTGTGCAGCAGGTCGCGTACACCGTGGTGGACATCGACGCGGCCTGCGCGGCGCTACGCGAGCGCGGCATGCGCCTGCTCTACGACGCTCCGAGGCGTGGCACCGCGGACAGCCGGATCAACTTCGTCCACCCCAAGGACGCCGGCGGCGTCCTCATCGAACTGGTCCAACCCGCCCCCACCCCGCACTAACCCCCCACCCTGCCCCCTGCCTCCTGCCCCTGCCCCACCCCCTGGTTGATCAAGAGGTTTGCGTCAGCCTGCGCCTCGCGGGTGACCGAAAGCTCTTGATCAACGGGGGTGGCGGCGGGTGCGCGCACGTCAGTGCGCGGTTGGCGGCGTGGTTGGACACCTTCACGCATCGGCGGATGCAGTTTTTCACAGAGGACTTCCCGGCCTAGCTACCGTTCAGTAACGTCCGGCTCCACGGGAGCGCGACCGGTGCCGGATGTGTCGAATGCCGACATGGCGGTCGTGCCCACCGGCGCCGACGATGGCAGCACCCGGGCCCGTGCGGGTGCGGATGAACCGGAGGTCACCGTGCAGGACATCCTCGAAGCGATCATGGCGGCGGAGGAATCGAACGATCCGGACCGCGAACTCGCCGGCCTCGCCGGGCTGCCCGTACCGGAGAGCTACCGGGGCGTGGTGGTCCGCGCCGAGGAAGCCCGGATGTTCGACGGCATGGCCACCCGGGACAAGGACCCGCGCAAGGCGTTGCACGTGCAGGAGGTGCCGACGCCGGAGCTGGCGCCGGGCGAGGCGCTGGTCGCGGTGATGGCCAGCGCGATCAACTACAACACCGTGTGGACCAGCATCTTCGAGCCGGTGTCCACCTTCAGGTTCCTCCAGCGCTACGGCCGGGTCTCCGAGCTGACCCGTCGGCACGACCTGCCGTACCACGTGGTCGGCTCGGACGCGGCGGGCGTGGTGCTGCGCACCGGCCCCGGGGTGACCCGCTGGGCCCCCGGCGACGAGGTGGTCGCGCACTGCCTCTCCGTCGAGTTGGAGGACGCGGCCGGGCACGACGACACCATGCTCGACCCGCAGCAGCGGATCTGGGGCTTCGAGACCAACTTCGGCGGGCTGGCCGAGCTGGCGGTGGTCAAGGCCAACCAGCTGATGCCCAAGCCGCGGCACCTGAGCTGGGAGGAGGCGGCCAGTCCCGGGCTGGTCAACTCCACCGCGTACCGACAGCTCGTCTCACACCACGGCGCCAACATGAAGCAGGGCGACGTGGTGCTGATCTGGGGCGCGTCCGGCGGCCTCGGCGGGTACGCCACCCAGATGGCACTCAACGGCGGCGCGATCCCGGTCTGCGTGGTGTCCTCACCGGAGAAGGCCGAGCTGTGCCGCCGGATGGGCGCGGAACTGGTCATCGACCGGGCCGCGGAGGGCTTCCGCTTCTGGAAGGACGAGGAGACCCAGGACCCGGACGAGTGGCGGCGCCTCGGCGAACGGATCCGCGAGCTGACCGGTGGCGAGGACCCGGACATCGTGTTCGAGCACCCGGGTCGGGAGACCTTCGGCGCCAGCGTCTACGTGGCCCGGCGCGGTGGGACCATCGTCACCTGCGCCTCCACGAGCGGCTTCCTGCACCAGTACGACAACCGCTACCTGTGGATGCACCTCAAGCGGATCGTCGGCAGCCACTTCGCCAACTACCACGAGGCGTGGCAGGCCAACCGGCTCGTCGCGCTCGGCAAGGTGCACCCGACGGTGTCCCGCACCTACCCGCTGGAGCAGACCGGCCAGGCCGCGTACGAGGTGCACCGCAACGCCCACCAGGGCAAGGTCGGCGTGCGCTGCCTCGCACCCACCGACGGGCTGGGCGTACGCGACGGAGAGTTGCGGGCTCGGCACGAGGACGCGATCAACCGGTTCCGGGGCCACTGACCGGCACCGCCGGTTGCCGGGTCCCGGCCGGACGGTGGAACGCCGGTTGACCATTGCGCTGATCGCTCATTGTTCTTTCGCCCCCATTAGCGGATAAGCCACCCGGATCGAACAAAGGGCCTCGGGGCAACCCCGGGGCCCTTTTCCGCGTCACGCTGCGTGGCGTCCGACCCGCCGGGACCTGCCAAGATCGCCGATTGGTCCGACCTCGCCGATCGTGGGAGTTGACCATGTAAAGAGGGCACGAAAGCTTCGCACCGCTCTTGCGAAGCACCCTGGGGCGTCTGCCAGTATGTCCCAATGCCCCAGCAGCAGTCCTCCCCTCTCGCGTTCTTCGATAACGCGAACTCGCAGCCAGATTTCACCGTTGGCCTGCGCGGCTACAACACCCATCAGGTCGACGACTTCCTCGGCCGGATGACCGCCGCGCTGACCCAGTCCGAGCAGGCCCGTGCCGAGGCCGAGCAGCGGATGAACGACGCCCAGCGTCGGCTCCGCCAGGCCGAGCAGCGCATGAGTGCGCTGGAGCAGAAGCTCACCGACACGAACAAGCAGCTCGAAGAGAACAGCCGGCCCACCCTCTCGGGGCTCGGCACCCGCGTTGAGCAGATCCTCCGGCTCGCCGAGGAGCAGGCCAACGACCACCGCAACGAGGCCAAGCGCGAGTCGGAGGGCATCCTCTCCGCCGCCCGCCTCGAGGCCCGCGAGATCACCGACAAGGCGCGTGCCGAGGCCGCCGCCATGAAGGCGAGCGCCGAGCGCGAGGCGGGCAACCTGCGCACCGCCGCCGAGCGCGAGGCCGCCGAGGTCCGGGTGCAGGCCCGCCGCGAGGCCGACACGCTGCGCGCCGACGCCGACCGGGAGACCAAGCAGCTGCGCACTGTCACCGCGCACGAGGTGGCCGAGCTGAAGTCGACCGTCGAGCGGGAGGTCGCCACCCTTCGTGCCACCGCCGAGCGGGAGATCACCCAGCACCGGTCGAAGGCCGCCCGCGAGGCTGAGGAGAAGCGCGCCGAGGCGACCAAGCTGCTCACCGATGCGCGGGACAAGCGCGACAAGGACCTGCAGGCTCTGGAGCTTCAGCTGGCCGAGCGGCGGGAGAAGTCCGAGCGCGAGGAGTCCGAGCGGCACGCCGCCCAGGTCGCGCAGACCCAGAAGATGGTCAGCGAGGCCGAGCAGCGTGCCCGGGCCGCCCAGGAGCGGGCCAAGGAGATCGAGCAGCGCGCCGAGGCCCGCCGGGTCGAGTCCGAGCGCAGCGCCGCCGAGACTGTCGACAAGGCCAAGGCGCACTCGGAGAAGACCCTCCACGAGGCGAAGGCCGAGTCGCAGCGTCTGCTCACCGAGGCTCGCACCGAGGCGGAGCTGACCACGCAGGCCGCCCGCCGCGAGGTCGACGACCTCACCCGGCAGAAGGACGCTGTCACCTCGCAGCTGGGTCAGATGCTCTCCGGGCTCGCCGGCATCGTTCCGGGAATGCCGGCGCAGGCCGCTCCGGCTGCCAAGCCGGAAGCCAAGAAGAACGAGGGCGGTCAGGAGCGGGTGCCCGCGGAGACCGCCGGCTGACGCGAGGCGTCAGGTCGGGGCATCGACGGCGCGAGGTGACACCGGGTAACCGGTGCCACCTCGCGCCGTATGCGTTTCCTAACCTCTGGTATTCGCTGACCGCAACGGAGTGAAGTAGCTCCCACAAGGGCCGTCCGTATCGCCCCAGCAGGGCCCGATGCGTGTGAGGATGGGGGCATGTCGCACGGCGAGGAACTGTTCGCTCTCGGCGGGGACGTGACGACGGAGCCCAGCTTCGAGTCCGCTCTGCGGGGGTACGAGAAGAAACAGGTCGACCGATATGTCGCACGTGCTGAGCACGAGATCGCGACCCTCGCTTCCGAACGGGAACAGGCGTACACACAGATCCACAAGCTCGCCGGCCAGGTCGAGGTTCTCCAGCGCGACCTGACCCAGGTGCGCAAGCAGATGAACGTGGTCGACCGGGCGTCGTTCCGGCATCTCGGCCCGCGGGTCGAGTCGATCCTCACGCTCGCCGAGGAGCAGGCCGAGCAGATTCTCACCGATGCGAACGGGGAGATCGAGGCCCGCCGCGCCACGGCCGAGCACATCATTGAGGAGGCCCGCGAGCAGGCCGCGCGGGCTCTGAAGGACTTCGAGATCGCCCTCGCCGCCCGACGCGCGGAGGAGGAGCGGCACAGCGCCGCCCAGCGGGCCGAGGCGGACGCGACCCTGCGCTCGGCCAAGGACGAGTCGGCGCAGTTGCGCAAGGCAGCGCAGGACGCGCTGGCGAAGGCCCAGCAGGAGGCCACCCAGCTGCGGGATTCCGCCAAGGAGATCCACACCCGGGCCCAGCAGGAGGCCACCAAGCTGCGCGAGACGGCCCGCGAGACGCTGGCCAACGCCCGGCAGGAGGCCAGCGATCTGCGCGACGCCGCCAAGGAGGTGCACGCCAAGGCGCTCCAGGAGGCCAAGCGGCTCACCGACACGGCGACCGAGGCCGGTCGGGCCACCCACGCCAAGGCGCAGCAGGAGGCCAAGCAGATCATCGACGACGCGTCGATGGCCGGTCGGGCCACCCGCGCCAAGGCGCAGCAGGAGGCCGAGCGGCTGACGACGCAGGCCACCGAGTCGGCGAAGCGCAGCCGGGCCGAGACCGAGGCGTACGTGCAGCGGATGCGCACCGAGACCGAGGCGTACGTGCAGCACACCCGGGCGCAGACCCAGCAGGAGCTGGGCGCGTGGCGGGCCGGGGTGGAGCAGGAGGTCAACTCCCGTCGGGAGGCGGCCGACCGGGAGTTGGCGCAGCGACGGTCCGCGGCCGAGCAGGAGTTCGCCAAGCGCCGCGACGATCTGGACAAGCAGCACACGTCCCGCCAGCAGGAGCTGGAGACCGCGTTCACCAGCCGTCAGCAGGAGCAGGAGGCGGGTTTCACCACCCGTCGCGACGAGCTGGAGACCGAATACTCCGGTCGCAAGGACGAGCTGGAGACCGAGTACACGGCTCGCAAGAACGAGATCGAGCAGGGAGCGGCCGGCATCCTCCAGGCGGCCGAGCAGGACGCGGCGGCGCTACGTCAGCGGTCCGAGGCGGAGGCCGCCGAGCTGCTGAGCCGGGCCGAGACCGAGGCCGGCGACAAGCGCCGCAAGGCCGACGAGCACGTCGCGGCGTCCCGGCGGCAGTTCGAGGAGTACGCGGCCACCACGCAGCAGCACCTGGCCACGACCCAGCAGCACCTGGCGGCGACGCAGCAGGAGTCGGCGGCGGGCCGGCAGCAGTTGGCCCACGTGATGTTGGAGATCGCCCAGGCCCAGCAGCAACTGGCGGATCTGCGGCAGGAGACCTGGAAGGCCCGGCAGGAGTCCGACGAACTCCAGCGTCAGATGTCCGAGCTGCGGTTGCAGAGCGTTGCCGGCCCGATCGACGGCCCGACCGCGCCGGCCGGCGAGGACGGGGCGAGCGGAGGCGTGCCCACTGGTGGGGACGACGGCGTGAGTGTTGCCGCCGGATCGGGTACGGGCACCGGGTTGAAGACGGAGCCCGCCGCGGTGAACGCGGGCGCGGAGGAGTCCGGGCAGTCCACGACGCGGCCGGTGGCCGAGCCGGTGACCACTGTGGATGGTGGCACGGCGAGCGCCGGGGTGGACGGGGAGCCGACAGTGGCCGCCGTTCCGGGCGAGGGTGGCCGGGGCGCCAAGCCCACCAAGATCACTAGCACCGGTGAGAACGGCAAGCGACCCACCAAGCCGACCACCGACGAGCGCAGCGCCAAACCCAGCAAGGTCACCATCGAGAAAGAGTGACGGCCTTCCGCCCGTCGAAGCTTCGAGATCTTGGACACTTTCCGTCAGCGGCTGACGGAAAGTGTCCAAGATTCATTTCTGCGCCGGGCGGCGCAGGGTCGGGGTTGGGGTCCAGCCGGCTGCGATGAGGGCACGGCGGATCGTCTCGGCGACCTCGTCCGGGCGGGCGCGGACCAGCCAGGCCGGAAAGCGCAGGATCCGGTCGCCGCTGGTCCAGACGTCGTTCTGCCGACGCATGTCGGCCGCCCACTGCTTGGCGTCCATGTGGTGTGCGCCGTCGATCTCCACCTGCACCCGCCATTCCCGCCAGTACGCGTCCAGCCAGCGGTTCCGGCCGGCCGCGTCGACCCGGTGTTCCTGAAGGTCGGGGGCGGGCAGCCGGTGCCGGCGGCACAACCGCAGAAAGTCGATCTCGGAGAGCGCCTGCGCGCCGCCAGCGATGTCGCTGATGGTCTGCCCGATCAGCCGCCGACGGGGAGCCCGAGGGAGAACGTCGAGCACCGCCTGCAACTCCTCGGGTAGCACCCGGCGTTGCTGGCAACCGGCGGCCAACACCGACTGCGCCTCGTCCACGCCGGTCGCCCAGCCGGCCGCGTCCACCAGGGCCCGCGCCGTCGTGGTACGCGGTGGGCGGGCACGTTGGAGATGGGCCTCGGGCAGGACCGTCGTGCGGTGGACCAGGACGGCGGGCATGTCGATCGGAAGTCGACGCAGGCTGGTCCGCGCGGCACGGCGTGCTGCCGGCACCAGCACGTGCAGCGGCTCGCGTCGCAGTCCCCGTACCCCGGCTTCGGCGGCGGCGGACACCCCTGCCAGCACCGCCCCCGGCCCGGCCGCCAGCACCGCCACCCAGAGCTGTTGGTCGCGGGTGAGTCGGCCGTTGCCGGCCAGCAGGATCCCGCGACAGATCGACCGCCACCGACCGGAGCGGATCCGGCCCCGCACCGCCCCGTCGCTCAGCAACCCGGCGACCTGCGCGGTCGTCAGCACGCCCGCCTGCTCGAAGGCGAGCCAGTCGAGTGCGTCGGCGTCATCGGCGGGCAGCATCCGAACAGCTTTCGCCGTTACGCGCCGCCTCACCACCAGATCTTGGACAGTTTCCGTCAGGCCGGCGGGCTCAACCGGTGGTTGCAACACCCAGGAGCTGGGTCATCTTCTCACCTGGGGTGGCCCAGCCCAGGGTCATTCGGGGGCGGTCGTTGAG
>NZ_JBEXGE010000071.1:0-10592 GCF_040607155.1 Micromonospora sp. NPDC005324
ACGCCCACCCCGACCCCAACGCCGGACCCGTCACCCGGGACCAGCCCGACACCGCCGCCGGCCACCTCGACCGACGACCCGGCCTGGTACGACATTCCCGGTCAGATCCGCACAGCGATCAACGACTTCTTCGCCTACGTCGTCGAGACCGGCCTGACCCCGGTCATGAACACCCTCGGCAAGACCGTCCTGTCGACGCCGGACCTGACGAACAACGAGCAGGTCAAGGCGATGTGGACGACGAGTCTGGTCACCGCCAACGCCGTCTTCGTGCTGTTCGTGGTCATCGGCGGGTTCGTCGTCACCTCGCGGGAGACCCTGCAGAGCCGGCACGGACTCAAGGAGATCCTGCCGCGCCTGGTGATCGGCGGGGTCGGGGCGAACCTCTCGCTGGTGTTGTGCGCCGAGATCCTGAAAGCCGTCAACGCGTTGACCGCTGCGATCGCCGGTCAAGGCGTCGACGGTCCGGCCGCCGCTGCCGCGCTCACCCAGGCGTTGGTCAACGCCGGGCAGGGCAACAACTTCCTGCTGACGTTGATGATCCTCGCCGCGCTGGTGATGGCCATCGTGGTCGTGCTGACGTTCATCCTCCGCGTTGCGGCCATGATCCTGCTGATCGGGGTGTCCCCGCTCGCGCTGATGTGCCACGCCACCCCGCAGACCGAGGGCCTGGCCCACACCTGGTGGCGGGCGTTCGGGGCGTGCCTGGGCATGCAACTCGCCCAAGCCTTCATCATCCTCGCCACGGTCCGGGTGTTCCTGACCCCGACCGGACCGGCGGTCCTCGGCCTGCCGATCACCACCGACGGGTTCCTCGGCATCGGCGTCTGCCTGACGATGCTGTGGGTCCTCATCAAACTGCCCGGCTGGATGAAACAGTTCGTCCTCGGCCCGCTCGGTCAGTCCCACGGCCGGGGTCTGCTCGGCCAACTCGTCTCGACCTACCTGACGTTCAAGACCCTCGGCCTGGCGGCCGGCGCGCTGGGCGGATCGAAGGCCGCCGCACGGACGGCGGGGACGGCCGTCCGTGGAGGAGGGACGGCACCCCGTCCCGGTCGTCCCGGGCCGGGCCGTCCGCTGCGACCCGGCGTGCCGCGTCCGCCCCGTCCGTCCCGAGCGGGACCGGTCCGTCCGTCCCCGCTGCCCGCCGGACCGGCCGCGTTCAGTCACGCCCCGGCCGTCCACACACCCCTCGCGCAGCCCGCCGGCACCACTGCCGCTCCGGCGTTCAGTCACGCCACGCCGCCCGCCATCGCAGGCACCGCCCCGAGGGGTGCCGTCCCGCCCGCCGTGTTCTCGGCCATGCCGAGTCCGCAACCGGCACCGCCCGCCTCGGCGCCGCCGCCGAGTGCGATGCCGTTCAGCCACCCACCGACCACACCGGCGGCGAGCAGTACCGCGAGCGGCTCCGCACCGGTCTCCACCAGGGCGCCGGGGGTGGTGTTCTCGGCGGCACCGCAGGCTCAGACCGCACCGAAACGGCCTCCGGCCCCGGTCACGCCGACGTTCTCAGCCGCGACGGCGACACCTGCTCGGCCGCGTCCGACAGCGGCGAAACGAGCACCGGCGACGCCCGCACGCACACCACCGGCCGCCGGTGCTACCCCGGCCACCCCGCCACGGGTCACCCGGACCGCCGCCCCGACACCGCGACCGACCCCGACACCCCGACCGACCCCGGCTGCCCGTCCGTCCCCGTCCGTGCGGGTGGCAGTCCCGTCCCCGGCAGCCCGTCCCGTCCCGGCCCCCCGGACGGCCCCGGTGACCGGTCCGTCCCCGACCGCCCGACCGTCCCCACCGGACCGCTCGTCCCCGTCCGTGCGCCCAGCGATCCCGTCCCCGGCCCGCCGTCCCGGCCCCACCACGGCTCCGACTCCGGCCCCCGTGCCGCCTCACGAGCCCGCCCCTGCGGCATCGCCGCGCGCCAAGCCGTCCGCCCGTCCGCTGCGCCCGGCCACGCCGAGCAGCCCGCAGCGTCCCGTCCGTCGCCGCCCCGAAGGGGAGTGATCACCGATGCCGCGCCGCACCCCTGATGAGCCGTTGAGGGCACGAGTACCGGCCGACGTGGAACGGCCCGACCGGATCGTGTTCGGTCTGACCCTGCGCCAGGTCGTCGTTCTGACCGTCACCGCGCTGATCCTCTACGCGGTCTGGACCGCCCTCGCCACGGTGGTCAACCCGCTGTACTTCATCGCCGGGACGATTCCGGTCGCCGGGGCGGCGTTCTTCCTCGCGGTCGGCCGCCGCGACGGGATCAGCCTCGACGCCTGGCTCCTCGCCGCGATCCGGCACCGCCGCACCCCGCACCGCCTCGTCCCGACCGACGAGGGAATCCATCCGGCCCCGGCATGGGTGGCGACCACCGGCGGGCGCGGTGACAAGCTGCCCCTCCCGGCGCCGCTGCGTCTGCCCGCGAAGGGCATCACCGCCGACGGGCTGATCGACCTCGGTCCGGACGGCACCACCGCCCTGGTGTCGGCCTCGACGGTGGCGTTCGGGCTGCGCTCGCCCGGCGAGCAGAACGGCCTCGTCGCTGGGTTCGCCCGCTGGCTGAACAGCCTCGACGCCCCGACGCAGATTCTCGTGCGGGCACAGCGCGTCGACCTGACCCACGTCGCCGACCGCATCGAGCACCACGCCCCCGCGTTGCCGCATCCGGCGCTGGAAGAGGCAGCGCGCTCGCACGTCGGGTTCCTCGATGACCTCGCCACCGGCCGCGAGTTGCTGCACCGGCACGTCACCGTCGCCGTGCGTGGGCGGCGCGGCCCCGGCCACACCGCCCACCAGGCCCAGGAGGCGGTACGCGCCCTGGCCGGATGCGAGGTGGCCGCCACGGTCCTCGACGGCTACGACACCCAGATGACCCTCGCCGCGTGCCTCGACCCGGCCGCTCCCACCGTCGCGTGGGTCGCAGCCGGCGACCCGGGCGGACGGCTCAACCCGGAAGGTGGTGAGCAGGCGTGAAGCTACCCCACGCACCTCGTAGGCGCCACGCGGAGGAGGCCGCTGGTCTGCTGCCCGGCAGTCCCGACGCCGTGGAAGTCGGCGGCCGATCCGTGCACGTCGGCGAGGACTACTGCGCGACCCTTGCCGTGACCGGCTACCCAGCCGAGGTCGGAGCGGGCTGGTTGGAACCGATCCTGGCCTACCCAGGCCGGGTCGACGTTGCCCTGCACATCGAACCCGTCGCTCCGGCCGTCGCCTCCGACCGGCTACGTAAGCAGCGCGGTCGGCTGGAGTCGTCGCGGCGCTCGGATGCCGGGAAGGGTCGCCTGGATGACCCGGAGTTGGATGCCGCCGCAGCGGACGCCGCCGAGCTGGCCGCCCGGATCGCCCGAGGTGAAGCCCGACTGTTCCGTCTCGGCCTGTACCTGACCGTCCACGCTGACAGCGAGTCCGAACTGACGGACCGGGTGGCGGAGGTGCGGGCGCTGGCCTCGTCGCTGCTGCTCGATGTGGCCCCGGCGACGTGGCGGCAGTTGCAGGGCTGGATCACCAGTTTGCCCCTGGCCGTCGACAGCCTCGGCATGCGGCGGGTGTTCGACACCGACGCCCTCGCCGCGAGCTTTCCGTTCACCAGCCCGGACCTGCCGGTCACCGCCGGGGACACCGGCATGGGTGTGCTCTACGGCCTGAACCTCGCCTCCGCCGGGGTGGTGGTGTGGGACCGGTGGGCGCAGTCGAACTTCAACGCCGTCATCCTCGCCCGCTCCGGTGAAGGCAAGTCCTACCTCGCCAAGCTCGACCTGCTGCGCAACCTCTACCTCGGGGTGCAGGCATTCGTGGTCGACCCAGAAGACGAATACCTCCGACTGGCAGAAGCGGTCGGCGGGACGATCATCCGGCCCGGCGCGCCCGGTGTGCGCATCAACCCCCTCGACCTGTCCGCCGCTGACGGCGACGATGCCCTGTTCCGGCGGACCCTGTTCATGCAGACGTTCGTCGCGGTCCTCACCGCAGGCGACAACACCACCGCCGCCCTCGACCCGCATGACGTGCCGGTCCTCGACGCCGCCGTGCTCGCCGCGTACCGGGCGAAGGGCATCACCACCGACCCCCGCACCTGGCGACGTCCCGCGCCGCTGCTCGCGGATGTGGCGCAGGCGCTGACGGAGATCGGCGAGGCCGGGCGAACCCTTGCCGCCCGCCTGCACCCGTACGTGTCCGGGTCGTTCGCCGGACTGTTCGACGGCCCCACCACCACCGCCCCACAGGGGCACCTGGTGGTGTACGCGATCAAGGACCTACCCGACGAGCTGAAGCCGGTCGGCACTCTGCTCACCCTGGACGCGATCTGGCGCACGGTCGCCACCTCAACCTCGCCGGATGTGCGGCGCATGGTGCTGGTCGATGAGGCGTGGCTGATGCTGCGCGCCGGGCTCGGCGCGAAGTTCCTGTTCCGCCTCGCCAAATCCGCCCGCAAGTACGGAGCCGGGTTGACCGTGGTCACCCAGGACGCCGCCGACGTCCTCGGCACCGAAGTCGGCCGCGCCGTCGTCTCCAACGCGGCCACGCAGGTGCTGCTACGTCAGGCACCGCAGGCGATCGACGCGGTCACCGAGGCGTTCGGGCTCACCGACGGGGAGCGGGCCTTCCTGCTGTCCGCGGCACGCGGAGACGCGCTCCTCGCCTGCGGCAACAGCCGGGTCGCGTTCCACAGCCTCGCCTCCGACGTCGAGCACCACCTCATCGTCACCGGACCCACCACCGGCCACCGCTGACCCTCTGGAGCCTGCCGTGCCCGCCCCGCTGACCCTGCTCATCCCACCGACCCCGACCTCGCCGCCGACCCCCACCCTCGCGCCGCCGTCTGTGACCTGCATCCCTGGCCATGACGGCGTTCCGAACTCGATGATCGGGCATCTGATGTGCGGCTCGTGGGCCAACGACCTTCCCGCCACGTCGGCGGTGTTCGTCCGCGCGCATTGGCCGCTGCTGCTTGCTGTCCTCGCCGTGCTCATCGCCGCCCGGGTCGGGTGGACGTGGTGGCGGCGGCGGGTGTGGCGTGCTCACGCCGCCCAGGCCCGCTGGTTGGAGATCGTCCCGCCGGTGTCCGCAACCTCTGTCGCCACCGTCGGACTCTGGCGGTTGCTCGCCACCGCGTTGCCCGCATCGAGTCGGTGGTCGTGGCGCCCGCACCGCCTCGTCTGGGAGGTCCATGCCGACCCGCGCGGCATGCGCTGTGGTTTGTGGCTGCCCCCCGGAGTCAACCCGACCGCCGTACTTCGGCTGCTGCAACGCGCGTGGCCAGGTGCCCGCGCCGAACAGACCCGGCCACCGGTCTTCGCGCCCGGTAGCCCGATCGCCGCCGTAGCGCTGCTGCCTACCCAGCCGGAGTGGCTGCCCCTGGTAGACGACGCCGCGCCGAGCCGGGGCCAGCGGTGGGAAGCCGGCGCGCCGCCGGAGGAAGACCGGCTGCGGGCCGTCTACGACGGGCTCGCCGCCGCCGGGCGCACCGGGGGTGCGCTGCTGCAGGTCCACGTCACCCGCGCGCCCGCCCGCCGCGTCGCCGGGCTGCGCCGCGCCACCACCCACCCTGATCGTGTCCGCCGCCCCCGCTCCGGCGCGTCTCGCGCCGTCGGCCTGTTCGCCGACGGCCTCCGGGCGCTGATCATCGGTGTCCTCGACCTCGTCACTCCCGGCCCGACCACCCGCAAGCACCCCACCAACCGCGCGGACCCGTACCTGACCGAGCTGGCCCGCAAGGCACGCGGGAAGCTGGCCGCCGCCCCGCACCTGCTCGTCGCTGTCCACGCCACCACCACCGGCCCGACCGTTGGCGCAGCGCGGGCCGCCGCCGCCGACATCACCTCCGGGTTCGGGCTGCTCTCACCTCATTTCGCGCGCCGCCGGCTGCGCCGCGCCCACACTGCGGCGACCTGGCGATGGGTACCGCCGTCACGGATGACCCTCGCGTCGGTGGACGAAACCGCCGCCCTCGCGGGCTTGCCTGCCGAGCCGTCCGCGCACGGCATGCCCGCCGCCGCCTCCCGCCGCCGCCCCGCCAGCCGCGACGTCTTCACCGCCGGACCGGCCCCGGCCGCCCGGCCGAAGCGCCGCCCAGCCTCCGACCCTCCCGCCCCGTCCGCCGGCCCAGTCTCGGACAACCCGGCCGAGGGCGACCCGCCGACCGTGTGGAGCACCTCATGACAACCGCCCACAGCCCAGCTACGCCAGCCGCCCGAGAAGAGCGCCGCCTTCATCTCGTGCCACCGGGCGAGCGGGGCGGCCTGCCCGGGAAGGTGATCGGCGTGGCCAACTCCGGTCCCGCCGTGCGGGTTGGCATCTCCCTGGAGGATTGCCGTCACCACCTGCACGTCTGCGGGCCGACCGGCACCGGTAAGACCAGCCTGTTGTTGCGGATGATCGCCGATGACGTCGAGGCCGGGCGCGGCGTCGCCGCGTTCGACCCGGCCAAGGGCGACTTGATCCGCGATTTGCTCGACGTGCTGCCGGCCGACTGCGGGGACCGCCTCGTGATTGTGGACCCCGACGAGCGCTCGGCCCCGCCGGCGATCAACCTGCTCGACCCGGCGGTTCACGGTGGCACCGCGCACGACGTGGCCGCCGCTGTCACCTCCGTCATGTCGAAGGTGTGGGCGCGGTGGTGGGGTCACCGCACCGCCGACATCTGCTACCACGGTCTGCTGACCCTGGCGCACCTGCCGGGCTCCACCCTGGCGCAGCTTCCACGCTTGCTCTCGGACGGCAAGTGGCGGGCCGGGCGGGTCCGGGCGGCCACGAACCGGCTGGGGGCGTGGGAGGGCAACACCCTCGGCGAGTTCTGGGAAGGCTTCGACGGTCTGCCCGCCGGTCAGCGGGCCGGGCTCGTCGCGCCCCTGCTGTCGCGTCTGCGCCTGGTCCTCGCGCACCCTCTCGCGAGTGCTCTGTTCGGGGTGCCGGCCACGACGTTCCGATTCGCCGACATCCTCGACGGCGGCGTCCTCCTCGCCCGACTACCCAAGGGGGTTCTTGGTGAGGACGGCACCCGCCTGATCGGGTCGTTGCTGCTGGCGGGTTTGTGGCAGGCCACCGCCGCCCGCGCCCGTATCCGTGAAGCCGACCGGCTCGACGCCAGCATTGTGCTCGACGAGTGCCACAACTTCCTGCACCTGCCCATCGGTATCGATGACGCCCTCGCCGAGGCCCGCGGTCTGCACACCTCGTTCGTTCTCGCCCACCAGTACCTTGGGCAGCTGTCGGGGGACATGGCCGAGGCGATCGACGCCAACGCCCGTAACAAGGTCTACTTCGCCCTCGCCCCCAAGGACGCCGTGGACCAGGCCCACCACGTGCGCCCGTACCTCGATCAAGGTGACCTGATGCGCCTCGGCGGCTACGAGGTGGTGCTACGGCCGGTGGCCGGCGGGCGGGTCGTTCCACCGGTCACCGCGGACACCATCGCCCCACCCAAACCGATCCGAGGCCGCGCCGCCGAGCTGCGCCGGCTCGCCCGTGAGCACACCGGGCTGCCAATGGGTGAGCGTCGGCAGTTGCTCGCCGACGCGGCCACTGGCGACTCGGATACCGACCTCGATGTCGGTGCCGGTGATGGTTCAGGTCTGGTGCTCGGTCGGAACACCTTCGCTGTTCAAGGGGCGGGCTCACTAGAGGGTTCTAACGAGCGGTCCAACGAGGACTCCAACGACCGGGAACGCTCGCCTGAACCCTCGCCCCTGAACGCGTCGAACCCGCTGGTGGACGACGGTGAGGAGGACTGGTGGACCGGAACCGACTGATAAGAGATATCCCTCCTACCGGTACACAAGCTGCCAGCAGCTCCCGCCTCACGGCGTCCGTCGTAGCCGGTGAACTCGCTCGTCTCACCCCCCGCGACCGGCTCCTCCTCGACCTGCTCGACCAGCACCACACCTTCACCACCGACCACCTCTCTCACCTCGCCTTCGGGTCTGTCGGTCGTGCCCGCAACCGGCTGAACCTGCTGTACGCCCGAGACATCCTCGACCGGTTCCGCCACTACCAACGGCCCGGGTCGCAAGCCTGGCGGTGGACCCTCGGCCCGGTCGGCGCGGCCCTACTCGCGGCCGGACGAGGCGCGACGATGCCCCGCCCCGCCGCCGTACGCGACATCACCGCCCGACTGGCGATGTCTCCGAGGTTGAATCACCTCCTCGCCACGAACGGGTTTTTCGTCGCGCTCACCGCACGCGCGCGCACCCGTGCCGGGGTGCGGTTGGCGCGGTGGTGGAACGAGACGCGCTGCCGTGAGGCCACCGGTAACCTCGTCCGCCCGGACGGTCACGGCGTGTGGGTCACCGGCGGGCGGGCGGTGCCGTTCTGGCTGGAGATGGACCTCGGTACCGAGACGCTGGGGCGGGTCGCGGACAAACTCACCGGCTACGCCGCGCTCGGCCCCCGCCGCGCGTACCCGGTGCTGTTCTGGCTACCGACCGCTGCCCGGGAGGCCAACCTTCACGCGCACCTGTCCCGGGCCGGGGTACCGGATGGCGTGAGCGTCGCGACCGGCGCGGACGACTACGCCGCCGGGCACGGTGGCCCCGCCGGGGCGGTGTGGCGTGTCCCTGGCGACCCGCACCGGGTGACCCTGGCTGACCTACCCGGCAGCGCTGCGGGGGACGGTGCGCCGTGGGACGGGTGATCTCGTGGGTGGTCGGCGTGCTGGTGGTCGTACTGGTGGTCGTCATCGCGGCCGGGGCTGGGGCGGTCGTGGGGGTGTTCTCCGGTGGTGGTGGTGCCGCCGGATGCCGGGCCACTGTCACCACCGGGGGCGCGGCCCCGGACGGACTCACGGCCGAACAGGCGAGTAACGCCTCGGCGATCGTGGCGGTCGGGCAGCGCATGGCGGTGCCGCCGCGCGGGTGGGTGATCGCCGTAGCGACCGGCCTGCAAGAGTCCAACTTGATCAACCACGGGCACCTCGGCCCGGCCAATGATCACGACTCGTTGGGTCTGTTCCAACAGCGACCGTCGCAAGGTTGGGGCACCGCCGAACAGGTCACCAATCCCGACTACGCGGCCACGACGTTCTATGAGCGCCTCGTCCGGGTGCCCCGGTGGGAGACGCTGCCGCTCACCGACGCGGCGCAAGCCGTGCAACGGTCGGCGTACCCGGACGCCTACGCCCCACACGAGCCGCGTGCCGCCGCCATCGTGGCCGGATTTACCGGCGGGGTTGTCTGCGACGGTGGCGACGGATTACCGCCCGACGTGGCAGCGTCCCTACCGGCGGGGTTCACCCTCCCGGCGGGCACCCCGCCGTCGGTCGTGAGCGCGATCGGGTGGGCGCTCGCGCAGCTCGGCACCCCGTACACCTTCGGCGGTGACTGCACCGCCGCACACTCCGGCACCCCCCGGCGACAGTGCGACTGTTCATCGCTCATGCAACAGGCGTACCGGGCTGCCGATGTCACCATCGGACGCACCACACGCGACCAGGTACACGAGGGGACCTCCGTCCCCAGGGTGGGGGACCTGCGCCCCGGAGATCTGATCTTGATTCCCGGCAGCGACGGCACCCGCGACGACCCCCGACACGTCGGCATGTTCATCGGCTCTGGTCTCATCGTACAAGCCCCGAAAACCGGTGACGTGGTACGCATCAGCAAACTGCCAGGATGGGCCGACCAGGTAGCGGCGATCCGACGCATCGTGCCGAGTTGACAGAGGCGAATAGAGAACGCGCCAAAGAGTCGCCGAACAGTTATGTAATGCGGTAGGACGTGAAGTGATTTTCGCCACAGTCCATCGAAGGGTGTCGCTCGGTGGTTGGCTGGTGCGCCCGACGCGTGGCACCCCGTCGGGTCGGATTCCGGTCCCACCCGGGGCGCGTTCGCCCTCTTCAGTGGACCCACGCCGCCGCGCCGTACGCGCCCGGCGGAACGTCGCCCACAGCGGCGCACCTGTAAGCGGCGAACGTTCGGCAGCGGCGCTCACAGCGCCCGCAATGCCTATAGCCGACCGGCCGTCATCCCTAGAACGGAGGCGGATGGCGGAACCCGGAACGGTTTCCGGAAAGAGTCTTGAACAACGGGGTTGACATTCACCCGGTGCAGAGGGTCCATGGATGTGGGCACCGAAACAACGGCCCCGGCGGAACCGCAAACAATTGCGCGATGCGCGATGTGGAATCCGCTGCCACCCCTTTTCTGTGGAGGTAATTGTCATGACTGCAAACGCCAACCTGACCGCCGGTACCGACGAGGCCCGGTCCGTCGTCGCCGAGGCGTTGGGTCGCCACCCCGGCCTGACCGCCCGCAAGTTGGCCGGACAGGAAAACCTGTCCCTGACGGTCGTCACCGAGGCCCTCAAGCACATGGAGGAGGCCGGGACCGCCACCCGCACCCCCGGCCCGATGAACGGCAACCGCAAGAGCGCCGACCTGTGGGAGGCCGTCATCCCGACCGGCGACACCACCGACACGACGCCGGACACGACCGACGAGCCGACCCCAGCCGAGAACGACGCCACCGGCGACCCGACGACCGCCGACGACGCCCCGGCCACCACCGACGCGACGCCGGACACGACCGACGAGCCGACCCCAGCCGAGAACGACGCCACCGGCGACCCGACGACCGCCGACGACGCCCCGGCCACCACCGACGCGACGC
>NZ_JBEXGE010000071.1:10687-14678 GCF_040607155.1 Micromonospora sp. NPDC005324
GACGCCGGACACGACCGACCAGCCGACCCCGGCCGACGACGACACCACCGGCGACGTGACGGCAGGCGAGCCGACGACCGCCGACGACGCCCCGGCCACCACCGACGCGACGCCGGACACGACCGACGAGGCGACCCCGGCCAACGACGACGCGACCGGCGAACGGGCGGCGGACGAGGCGACGCTGCCCGAGGCCCCGGTGTCCGGGGTGCCCGTGTCCGGGGTGCCCGTGTCGGGTGCGCCGGTTAGCCCGCGTCAGCCCGACCTCAAGGTGTTGATCATGGCGGGGGTGTTGGGTGGGCACCCGGACGGGATCACCGCTGACGCGGCGATCAACGAGAGCGGCCTGTCGGTCGCGATGGGTGACGCGGTCCTCGCCGCGATGGAGGTTGCCGGTGCCGCGCGTCGCCTGCCGGTCACCGAGGACGGTGACGAGCTGTGGGTAATCGCCGACGGTGACCTCGCCACGGTGGACCCGGCCAACGCGCCGACGCACAGCACGTGCTCGCTGTGCGGGCACACCCGCAAGATCCGCCGCCCGTCGGTCCGGCGTGCTGCCGCTCCCGGCCGCACCCTCAGTGAGATCAACAGCGACGGGTCGGTCAAGTTGGCGAAGAACGAGTTGCGCAACCGGGTTGAGGCGTTCATGCGCGACCTCGGCCCCGGTCACGACGTGACCCCCGGCACCGTCGCTCGTGAGATCGGCGGACGCAGCCCCGGCGCGGTCGGCAACGGCATGCGGAAGATGGCCACGGCTGGGGTGCTGGTGCTGACCCGTGAGGCCCCGGAAACCTACGCCCTCGCCGACGACGCGCCCGCCCCGACGGCCGAGGTGCGCGCGTTCCTCACCCGGCCCCAGACCGCCACCGCCCCCGCCGGTGCCGACGCCCTCACCGGCGACGAGGCCGACACCGACGAGGCCACCGCCGTCCCGGTCGCGGCCTGACCGATTACCCCGCCGGGGCCGGGCACCATGCCCGGCCCCGGTACCCGCACGCCCACCCACAAGCGGAAGGGACAACCCATGACCACCCCGCACGATCACCCCGACCACGAACCGACCACGCCCGGCCCGGGGTCGCTGCGCTGCCCCGAATGCGAACAACCGGCGCGGCTGGTGCCGCCGCGCGACTGGCCCCTGAACGGGTTCGCCGCGCGCCCCGTCGCGTCACACGCCGACGGCACGTCGCTGTGCCCGCTACCCGGCCCGCACGGGTCGCAACCGGCCGACCCGGTCGGCGTGCCGGCCCGGCTGACGCTGTGGCAAGCCGTCCGGCAGACGTGGCTCGCTCACCCCGATTGGACCGTCACCGATCACCTCGCGTGGCTCGACGGTGAGGGCTACGACACCGACACTCACGACGGTGATCCGGCCGACCTCATCGGCCGGTTAATCGACGCACTCCGGTGTGCCGCCTCGCTGTCCTGGCCGCCCGATCACGGCCGGGTGTATGCGATCTTCGGGGCTGACATCCTGATCGTCTTCGACGACGCGCACAGCGCCGGTGACGTCCTGACCATGTTGCGGGTAGCGCAGGTGCCATACGAGGTGCACGTGTTCAACGCGGCCGGGTGGGACGAGGTGGCCCGTCTCGTGCGCGCGGTCAACCCGGACCTCGTCATCAGGGACAGCCGCCCCGGCCCCGTGAGCAGCCAGTCATGACGTACCCGCCCGGCAACAGGCCAGACCTACCGCCCGCGCTGGCCGCACGTCCCCACGACGCGCGGCGCGGCCTACCCATCCCACCGGTCAACATCCACCCCAACCCGACCGGCGACGGGTCACACGTGGACTTCACCACGATCAACACCACCACCTCGACCCGCCTCGCCATCGAGCGCCGCTGCTCACTCTGCGGCGAGCCCATGGGCTACTGGGTGGCGTTCCTCGGCAGCCCTCGGGCGGCCGAGCTGATGCGCTACGCCGACCCGCCGGGACACCCCGACTGCATGACCGCCGCACTGTCGCTGTGCCCGCACCTCGCACTCGGTCGGCACCGCCGCGCCCGCGCCGACCGGCCCGGGGCGGGCATCATCCCGCCCGGGTCGCACGGGGACAAACCCGACCGGTACCTGTTGGGCGTCGCCCGCACCTACCGGACCCGGTTTATCCCCGAACACGGGTTCACCGTGTACCTACCGGCACCGTTCAAAACCGTTCACGCGTACGCCTACGGCCCGGACGGGCGGCTACGCCCGGCCACCGACAGCCGGTAGGCCCCGCCGCGCGGTGGGCGTCAGATTCGCCGCAGAAACCTTCATCGACTCCACCCGATCGCCTTGATCGACCCGTGGAGGTAGGAAACATTGTTGTTGACGGCGCGGGCCGGGGGTTGCAGCCCCCGGCCCGCACCGCCCGCCCGAACCACACAACCCGGAAAGGGGTGCCCCCGTGGCACACGAACTCGAAACTCTCGCGAACGGCCAGACGGCCTTCACCTCCGCACGGCTGACCGCCTGGCACCAGCTCGGCACCGTGGCCGACGAGTGCATGACCGCCGAGGAGGTCATGAGCAAGGCGTGGCTCGGCGGGTGGGAGGTCCGCAAGATCGCCCTTCAGGGCATCGAGGTCACCGAGCGCGGCGTGACGAAGGTCGACTGCACCGACAAGTACATGACCGTCCGCACCAACCCGGTCACGGGTGAGACGGAGTACCTCGGCGTTGTCGGCGAGGACTACAGCGTGGTCCAGAACGAGCAGGTAGCCGAGACCCTCAACCTCCTGGTCGACGCCTCCGGCGCGCACTTCGAGACCGCCGGGTCGATGCGCAAGGGACGCTCGGTGTTCGTGACCCTCAAGCTGCCTACCGCGATGCAGATCGCCGGGGTGGACGATATGGATCTCTACCTCGCGGCCACTACCTCGCACGACGGAACCGCCTCGCTGCGCCTGGATGCGACCCCGGTGCGGATCGTGTGCAAGAACACGCAGAACCTGGCCTTCGCCCGGTCGGTCAGTTCGTACACGTTCCGGCACACCTCGAACGTCACCAGCAAAATCTCCGAGGCCCGACAGGCATTGGGCCTGATGTGGAAAGCGTTCCACGACTTCGAGACCGAAGCCGAAAAAATGATCAACGAGTCGTTGACCATGGGCGAGTTCGAGAAGGTCGTCGCGCAGGTGTGGCCCCTCGCCGACGACGCCTCCGACATCGCGAAGAACAACTCCAAGCAGCGCACGGCCACGCTGCGCTACCTGATCCGAGACGCGGACACGCAGAAGGCGATCAAGGGCACCCGGTGGGCCGGCTTCCAGGCCATCACCGAGTACGTGGACCACTTCGCCCCCGCCAAGACCGACCTCGCCCGCGCCACGCGGGCGCTGACCGGTGCCGGTGCGGACCTCAAGGCCCGCGCGTTCGAGCTGCTGGCGGTCTGACGTGGCCCGGCACGGGGGCCGGGCTACCACGCCCGGCCCCGGTACCGGCGAGCACCCCGCCACCGGTACCGCGTCCGTTCCCACGCCTGCCGCCGAGCCCATGCTCGCGCCGGAGCCCACCGCCGCCTCCATGATCGGGCTGGCCAACCGGGTGTCCGCTCACCACGCGGCGGCTGAGGTCGCCCGCGCGATGGCCGAACACTCGACCAGCGAGGCCGAACACGCCCACCTCATCGCCCGCGCCGAGCACTGGGAAGCCCTCGTCAACGAGCAGTGGAACGCACTCTGCTCAGCGATCTGGGCGACCGCACCCGGCGGGGCGACGGTCGAGCGGTTCCTGCCGGTCCGGCCGCTGACCAACGGCCACGTCGAGCTGCACACCTACAGCACCGAAGGCCGCCGCCTCGTCGTGCTGCTCACCGGCGCGCAGGCCCTCGCCGTCGGCGCGCACCTCACCGCGTACGGGGCGCTCAGCCTCGACCGCAGCGGCCAGAAACTCGACCCCGGCCTACCCCACGTCAAGGCCGCACCGCCGTTCGACACGGACGGGACCGCCGGTGCACCGGCCACCCCGGACGGTGCCGACGGGTCACCACCCGCTCATCCCTGACC
>NZ_JBEXGE010000072.1:0-14480 GCF_040607155.1 Micromonospora sp. NPDC005324
GGCGGGCTCGTCGGCTGGCTCGTCAACACGGTGGCCAGCGCGATCCTCGGGCTGATCGTCGGAGCGCTGGTCGTGGTGGTCATGACTCTCACGCTTCACCGCCGTAAATCCAAGGCTGCGGCTGCGGCGGGCCCGACTCGTACTGACGGCACCATCCCCGCCCCGCCGAGCCGTGCAGCTCGGCGTCGCGACGCTCCCGCGGACCAAGCGCCGCGCGGATGAACGCGAAATCACCGCAACTCGACCACGCGGGCAGGCGTTCCGGTGCCGAATCGCGCTCAACCCGGCTGAGCTGCGCGGGTTGTCCCGGGCCGGCCTGCGGCCCATCGTGCTCTTCCTGGCCGCGGCGTCGCGGACCGTTCCTTGACACCGAAGGAATACTGATTCAACACCGGTATCGCCGGATCAGCAGGTCAACGGCTCGTTTACCGGCGGGCGCCGAGGAGACCGACTGGCCGCAGATCCTCGCCCGGTACGACGCCCTTGTCGCGCTGACCGGGGACCCTGTCCGAGCTTGACGGCGACCTGCCCGCCGCCGCCTCGGCGTGCGACGCGGCTGCCCGCCGGGCCACGAACGTCGTCGAGCGCGACCACCTGGTCCGTCAGGCGGCCCGCGCGCGGGCCGCTGGGCTCATCTCGTTGGCGGCCCGGCTGATCCTCTCGCCGGTGACCTCTGGCCCCCGGCGCCACCAACCCGTCGAGGTTCCCGCCAACGGGGTGCCGTGCGGCGGCCGTGGTCGGTTCAGGCCGGGCTGAGGGAGGGCTGGTCGGCGGCGATGCGGTCCGCGTCGAGCACTGTCGAAAGCCGGTGGCCGATCCTCACGACGGCACCGTCGGTCGCCCGTTGGGTGACGCATTCGTGCAGCGCCGCCTCGGTCAACCCGTCCACCTGCGCGGTCGCCTCGTCGAGCAGCAGTACGTCGGGGGTGCGCAACAGTGCGTGGGCGAGCGCGATCCGCTGTCGCTGGCCGCCGGAGACGTCCGTCATGGCGATGCGGTGGAGGTTTCTCGCCGGTGTCTCCCATCGCTGCTCGAGCCGGCGTCCAATTTTCGCCGGCACATCGGCAGTGAAGTCTGACCGGTGATACGCCGCCGTGGCACTACAGCCCGGTTGTGCTGGTGGTTGGACCGCTGGGTCGTCAGCGGGGTTACAACCAGTTACGTTGCTTGAACGCCCAGTGCAGTGCCGCGCCGGCGGCAACCATGAGTGCCAGGGCGAACGGGTAGCCGATGCGCCAGTGGAGTTCAGGCATGTGGTCGAAGTTCATGCCGTACACCGCGGCGACCAGTGATGGTGCGAAGAAGATCGCGGCCCAAGCCGAGATCCTCTTGACCTGCTCACTTTGGGCGTAGCTTGCTTCGGTGAGCCGCTGCACCTTCTCGTTCTGGATGTGGGCTGCGTTGGTGGCCTTGATGGTCAGGATGCTCTGGTAGAACTCGATGACACCCTGCAGGTACTCGCGCTCGCCGTCGGCGATGCGCCGCACCCGGACGAACTGGTCGGTGCTGTCGTCGACCAGCGGCTTGTCGACGTCGGGCAGGCCGACGAGTGTTGCCATGCGACCGTAGATGGCACCGCCGAGCGCACCCATGGTGCGGACGGCGAGCAGTCCGTGCCGGGCGCGGAAAAGCTCATTGAGGAAGGACTCCGCATTGCCGACGTTGCCGCCGGTGACCTGTTGTTCAAGGCGCCACACGTCTGCGGTGACCTGTTCGACGTAGTCCTCCTGATTGCGGGTCAGTGCGGCGACGATGGCGTGCGACAACGCGAATGGGCTGGCCGGTTGCAGTCGGCCCTTGGTGATGCGAGCGAGGACCGCGCGCGTTTCTCGTGCTGCCGTCGCAGCCGCCACGGCGGGGTTGACCGGCCCGTGCACAGTGACGAGGTAGTTGCGGCCGATGAACTGGTCGAGTTCGAGGTAGTGGACGTGGCCGCGATCGCCCCCTTCCGGGGCGTGCAGGATCACGAAGATATGGTCCGCGTAGGCGTGCATTTTGGGGACGCGGTTGCGTTCGAGTGCGTCTTTGACCGCCAGCGGGTGGAAGTGGAAGACCTCGGACAGCACCTGCATGGCGCCGGCGTCGCCAGCGGGCATGTCGACCCACAGGAAACCATCGGTGCGGTTGAGTAGGTCCGCGATGTCGTCCACCCGATGGCTTTCGAGACCTGTCTTGGTGATCATCCGTACGTCCACTCTGCCAGCATGCGACACCCTCGGCGGGATAGGCTCGATATTGACGCCTTCTTAACGTCGTGGTGGTGCGCTGAGCCGGGGCGAACACGCGGGCGGCAGTTACGGTCGATTTGGCTCGCGCAACTCGCGGGTGACGATATTTACCACCACGATGCGGCTGGGGCTTCGGGAGGTCCGTGGTGTCTGCGAGTGCGCCCCGTTGCAGACGTGAGCCGCGTAGCTCGGTCTGGATTGGTTTCATGTCGGCAGGTGCAGATGTTGTAGGTCCTCTGGGATCGGTAGGTCCGGCCGGTAGACCAGAAGCGGGGGTTGGCCGTCGGTGTCGGCTCGGGCGGCGGGAGCATCGGCCAGCGAGAACTGGTCCCGGAGCCGGCCGAAGAAGTCGTCGACGTCCGCGACGATGAGCTTCGCGCGGCGTCGGGCGGGGTAGACGGCGACCCAGTCGCCGGGGTCGAGGATTCCGTGTACGCGTCCGTCGACGACGACGGCGACCTGACCCGATTTCGGGAGTACCTGCACGCTTACGGGTTCGTCCGGGGCGGTGACCATGCTGCGGTTGAACGCCATGTGCGGGGCGACCGGGGTGAACACGAGTGCATGGAGGCGCGGCGAGAGGACCGGACCACCTGCGGCGAAGGAGTACGCGGTGGAGCCGGTCGGTGAGGCGACCATGACGCCGTCGGCGGAGTAGGTGGCGAAGAGCCGCCCGGACAGGTACACCGCGACGCTGGTCTGCCGGTCTCGGCCGAGTTTTTCGAACACGACGTCGTTGAGGGCGCTCAGGCCCAACGGGACACCCCAGCCCACCTGGTCGGGTGTAGCCGGGCGGGGGAGGGGCGGGACGGGATCGGGGCCGCGGCCGTAGCGCAGCAGAGTCTGCAGCTCCGGTGGGACCTGCAGCGGGCGCGACGCCCGCAGGGTGAGCAGCATGCGCTCCTGGATGGGTGCGCGTCCGGTCAGGGCGGCGGCCAACACCCTCGGCAGGTCCGTCGCGGCAAACGGGGTGAGGAAGCCGACCCGGCCGGCCTTCACCCCGAGAACGGGTGCGTCGGCCTCGACGGCGACGGCCAGTCCGCGCAGGAGGGTTCCGTCGCCGCCGATCGTGACGACGAGCTGCGGTAGCTGCGTCATGCCGGCCAGCATGTCGGCGGGGCTCTGCTCGTCTTGCCAGACATCCAGGGCCTGCGACGCCGCGCCGTGCTCGGCGCAGATTCGCGACACCATGTCCGCCGTCTCGGCGGCCTGCGGCCTGGTCGGGTGTACGACGACGGCAACGAGCATCCGAGCCCCCCACGTACTTTCAGCTATCGACTTCATCTGACGGTGAACAACGCAGCAATACTCTAAGTACGGGGCTCATGGCGAGGGGTGAGGTATCCGTCGTCACCGACGCCGGCCTCTGTGTCGCGTTCAACCCGACGGCCCGCTCGCTGAGCCGCCAGAGGCGCTGCACCGCCGCTGCGTCAGTCACGAGCGGTGCCGGAATCGCAGTCATGCAACCCTCGTAATAGGCACAGTTGACCGGCGCCTCGCCGGTGGCCGCACGCAGCACCGCCTGCATCCCGTCGATCACTGGGACACCAGTGCGGCCATAAACACTGAGGAGCCGCGTTGCCACCACGCCCGGGTGAACATTGACGACGGTCACTTCGGCACCGGACCAGTCAGCCAGCGCCACCCCGAACATGGTCAGCGCCAGCTTGGCCTGCGCGTACGCGGTCACCGGCGCGTATCGCCCGGTGCGGTTGAGATCACTGCAGGGCAAGTTGCCCATCCGGTGCAGGCAAGACGACACGTTGACCACACGCGCGCCGTCCTTGTTGCGTAGCGCCGGCAGCAGCGACCTTGTCAACAGGTACGGTGCGAGGTAGTTGACCTGCCACGACAGTTCGTTGCCGTCAACCGACTCTGCCCTGTGCGCAGCGCCAACCATTGCCGCGTTGTTGATGAGCAACTGCAGCCCGAGGACTCGGCAACCACCGCGTCAGCGAGTGCACGCACCTGCGACAGCTGTGCGAAGTCCGCGATCAGCGGCTGGACCGGCGCCGACGCCGCGACGGCGTCGAGGAGCCGCCGCGTGGCGTCGTGGCCCTCGGTCTCGGTCCTGGCGTGCAGCAGCACGTGCCAGCCGCGGGCCGCCAACGCACGCGCGACCTCGAAACCGATGCCGCTGCTGGCCCCCGTCACCAGAGCAGTCCGGGAGACCTCGTTCATCTGGCTCCTCAACGCCGGTCTGCTGTCACCTGTTGGGTTGGCGCTCTCTTCGACGAGAAGAAAGCCGCGGCGGGTTCGAAGCCGAACCGGCCCGAACCCGCCGCGTAACGGGGTGGAAGCGCCGAGAACGGTTAGCGACATGCGCTGCCCGGATGGGGGCGGCGGTGCCCTGTCTGGACCGCACCGGCCGCCCGTCCCCTACGGCGGGGCTCGCACAAGCCCGCCGGGGTGCGCCACGCCAATCTGCCCACCTTCGTTTCTTCCACCTCGGCCGGGAGTCGTCCTTCCGACGACGACGAGCACAACCCACAACGGGTGTGAGCCACAAGGCTCTTCACGCCGCTGATACGGAGGGCGGCCGGGAATTGACGCCGCCGATACGCCAACCTGCCGTAAGTGACCGCCGGTTCCCGAAACGAAGCCGTTCCTGCGGCGGATCGTGCCGGCCGATGCGCGCATTGCGGGGCTGGCACCAACGGCTCGCCTGACTGTGTAGGCCGCACATAGGGATGCCTTGTGTCCGAGCGGTGAGGACGGCCGCCGCCGTTGTCGTCATTCACGACGCATGGCGGCTAGGTTTCCCGGCGCTCCGGACCAACCGGAACAGCGAGGTGCCAACCTCGGAGAAGCCGGGGGTCGAGCGGCTGTCGTTATGGCCGCGTCAAGAATCGGACCGCGGTCGTAACGGGTGCGTGAAAGCCGTCGACGATTGCAGGCCAGGCGGACTGAGATGGCGCCAGGTGGACTCAACGGACGGGTCCGCACGGTCGCCGGAGGCCTGCCATGGCGGTGGATCACCATCTGTGGAAAGCAAGGGGCGCGCAGCAGACGCCGACGGGCGTCAGCGTCGCGATCGGCTGGACGGCGATGATCGCCGCGTCCCTTGTGGCGGCGGCGCTGTTCTCGCGCTCGGAGATGCCGGGGCGGGTGCTCGTTGTCGCTCTGGCGGCCGGTGCCTTTGCGGCGATGGTCCCTGACTTGCGCGCCGTGGCAGCGGTTACCGGTTTGGCCATGGCCACGTTCGTCGGGTTCCTGGCGAACCAGTTTGGCGAGCTGACCGGCGGCGACGGTGCCTGGTCGTACGCCGTGGTGATCGGCTTCGGCGGGGTTCTCGGGATCGGCTACCGGGTCATGCGGCAGGTACCGCAGGCGCGACGCGCGCATTCAGCACCGCTGCAGGTGGTGGAGGAACGCCCCTTGCCTGATGGACGTGATGTGGCGGTCGCGCCGCCGGAAGACGCCTTCGACGGCCGTCGTGCGGCTTGAGCCCTGGGGTTCGGCGAGCAGGCCGGGGCTTTCGCAGTATCGCAGCGCCTGGCAGTTCACAGCGGCCGCGGCGGCCAACTGGCCACTGCGCGGCGGGCAGCACACGCGCCCTAGACACCACTGCTCAGCGTGCGCATTGAGGTGGTCATGGCCTCACCCCGGAGTATGGGTGAAGGTAAGTCAGCGGAACCCCGCCTCCGCCGCTGCCCCGGACTCATGCCGCCTGGGCAGCGGCAACCCGGCGATTTTGCTGTAGAACCGGTGGATCTCGTTGACCACGCGCTCGAACGTATCCAGGTCGATGGGCTTCGTGGCGTAGGCGTTGGCGTGGGCGCTGTAACTGCCCAGCACGTCCGCGTCGACGGCTGAGGTGGTGAACACCACTACCGGAATCACCTTGAACACCTCGTCAGCATTGACCGCGGCGACGAACTCCCGGCCGTTCATGAGGGGCATGTTCAGGTCGAGCGTGATCAGATCTGGCCGCGGAGCACGGCATCGGCGCCTTGGCGGCGCAGGAACGCCAACGCCTCGACCCCATCCGGGACGTGATGAAGCAGGCGGCCGCCGTGGGCTTGACCCTGACGCTGCGTCAACCCCTCATGCTCGCTGCCATGAGCATCCCACCAACAGCAGATCGGGTCGAGCAGACCGCGATATGTGTGCGAGGTCTGGAAAAGTCGTTCAAGGGTGTGACGGTGTTGCGTGGCGTGGACATCGATGTGGCGCGGAGCAGCATCTTTGCCCTGCTCGGCTCGAACGGGGCGGGCAAGACCACGGTAGTGAAGATCCTTGCGACGCTGCTCAAGGCCGACGCGGGAACCGCCCGAGTCAATGGTTTCGATGTCGCGACCCAAGCCGCCGACGTCCGCGAGTCCATCAGTCTCACCGGCCAGTTCGCGGCGGTCGACGAGATCCTCACCGGGCGGGAGAACCTGGTCCTGGTAGCCCGGCTGCGTCACCTTAAGCAGCCCGGTGTGATCGCGGACGACCTGCTGAGGCGCTTCTCGTTGACCGAGGCGGCGAACCGGAGGGTGGCGACGTACTCCGGTGGGATGCGTCGCCGTCTGGACATCGCGATGAGTCTGATCGGGAATCCACCGGTCATCTTCCTTGACGAGCCGACGACCGGTCTGGACCCGGAGGCGCGCATTGAGGTGTGGCAGGCCGTCAAGGAACTCGCCGAGGGCGGCACGACCGTGCTGCTCACGACCCAGTACCTCGATGAGGCAGAGCAGCTCGCTGACCGGATCGCGATCCTGCACGAGGGTCGGATCATCGTGAATGGCACCCTCCATGAGCTCAAGCAGCTCCTCCCGCCCGCTGAGGTCACGTACGTCGAGAAGCAGCCCACGCTCGAGGACGTCTTCCTCACCCTCGTAGGTGCCAGGAAGGACAGGGAACAGGGATGAACAAGCACTTTTTCGGCGACACCGCCGTCCTGCTGGGGCGTTCGCTGCGCCACATCGCTCGCAGCCCGGACACGATCATCACCACCGCGGTCATGCCGATCGCCTTCATGCTGCTGTTCGTCTACGTCTTCGGCGGCGCGATCGAGACCGGGACCGACTCGTACGTGAACTATCTGCTGCCCGGCATTCTGCTCATCACGATCGCTTCGGGCATCTCATACACGGCGTTCCGGCTCTTCATGGACCTGCAGGGCGGCATCTTCGAGCGGTTCCAGTCCATGCCGATCGCGCGTTCCTCGGTCCTGTGGGCGCACGTGCTGACCTCGCTGGTCGCCAACGCGATCTCGCTCGTGGTGGTTGTCGGCGTCGCCCTCGTCATGGGCTTCCGCTCGGGCGCCGGGGTGCTGGCGTGGCTCGCGGTCGCCGGCATCCTGCTCCTGTTCACTCTGGCGTTGACCTGGCTCGCCGTGGTCCCCGGCCTCACCGCGAAATCCGTGGACGGCGCGGGCGCGTTCTCGTACCCGTTGGTCTTCCTGCCGTTCGTCAGCTCGGCCTTCGTGCCCACCGACACCATGCCCGGTCCGGTCCGCGCGTTCGCCGAGCACCAGCCGGTGACCTCCATCGTCAACGCGATCCGAGACCTTTTCGCGCAGAAGCCGGTCGGTGCGGGCACCTGAACCGCCCTCGCGTGGTGCGTCGGCATCCTGGTCGTCGCCTACCTGTTCGCCACCCTCACCTACCGTCGCAGGATCTCGTGAGCTGGCGTACCGGACCGGGTGAGTGAGAGCAGGATTCAGGGCATGCTGACGATCGGTCAACTGGCCGCGTACGCGGGCGTCACGGTGCGAGCGGTGCGGCACTACCACCAGATCGGACTACTGCCCGAGCCGGAACGCGACGCGTCGGGCTACCGCCGCTATGGCGCCTCGGCGGTCGTGTCCCTGATCAAGATCCGCACCCTCGCCGACGCCGGTGTCCCGCTGTCGCAGATCAGCCGGTTGCTCGACGCCGACGCGGCGGCCTTCGCCGAGGCGGTGCGGCGGATCGACGACCGCCTGTGCGAGGACATCGAGCGGCTGGAGACCAGCCGCAGGCAGATCGGGCAGCTCACCGCGGGGGACAGTCTCGCGCTCCCGCTGGAGGTGGTCGGGTACCTCGATCGGCTTCGCGACATCGGGGTGTCGACGCGGCTGGTGGAGGCCGAACGGGACGGGTGGATCCTGGTCGCGGCTCGCTGGCCCGATCACCTCGTCGAGTGGATGCCCGCGAAACTCGCGCAACTTGACGATCCGCAGGTCGTGCGGCTCTACCTGGTCCTGTCGGAGATCTTCGACAGCGACCCGGGCGAGGAGGCGTTGTTGGAGGAAGCTGCCGACATCATGGCCGCCCTCGCCGAGCAGGCGTACCGCTCCGGTGACGTTCCCGCCGAGGAGGACATGCAGGGCGACCTGCCGGACCTGCTGGACGCGCTCGCCGTCGAGACCGACCCGCGGGCGGAGCGACTGCGGGATCTGATGCGCGCCCGGGGCTGGTCTGGTTGGACCCGAATGGAACGGCTGGTTGAGCCGACCGACTGACCTGCGAACGTCGCCTCGCGGCGGTTGGGCCGGCACTCCGTTGCATCATCGCGTGGGCGACACCACATTGAGCCAGAGTGGTGGCTTTCTGAGCCAGTCGGTGCCAGAATGGCACCATGCGGGTGTTCGCCGCGATGCCCGGCGCGGGGCGCGACGGACGTTCCGGCGACGGCCGGAAGCACGATGCCCTGGCCGCGACCATCGCGACCTGCTCAAGTCGCAGTACCCGCCGCCTTGTCGGCAGTCCGCGACAGGCGTACGTCGCGGCAGTTCACCCTCGTTGACAGGAGCTCGCCCCATGTTCGCCAGATTCGGACGCACCATCGTCCTCAATCCTTGGAAAGTGATCGCGGTATGGCTCGTGCTGCTCGTCGGCTCGTTCTTCGCGCCGGCCCTCGCTGATCAGGTCAGTACCGATCAGGCCAGCTTCCTGCCCTCCCGCTACGAGTCCGTGCAGGCCCAGCAGGTGGCAGAGCGCGCCTTCAGCCAGGGCGACGGGGCGAGCGCCACCATCGTCGTCAAGCGCATCGACGGGCAGCCTCTCGGCGCCGCCGACACCGAGCGCGTGGGCCAACTCGCGCAGACCATTCAGGGCGCCGGCATCGACCGGGTCGCCGCCGCCGTCACGGGGCCGCAGGCCGTCTCGCCGAACAAACTGGTGCAGCTGGTCAACATCTCGCTCAACGGCCCACCGGCCGATCCCGTGCTCGGTGAGGCCGTCGTGTCGATCCGCGATCGGGCGCAGCCCGCCTTGCAGGGCTCCGGTCTGTCGTACGCGGTGACCGGAGATGTCGCGCTCATTGTCGACAACCAGGATGCGTTCGACACGGCTCTGCTGGTCGTCAGCATCGTGACCCTGGCCCTGGTCGTCGGCCTACTCCTGGTCATCTACCGCAGCCCGGTCGCGGCCTTCCTGCCGGTCATGGTCGTGGGCGTGGTGTCGGCGGTGTCGAGCGCGGTCATCAGCCTGTTCGTCAAGGCGTTCGGCATGCAGGTCGACCAGTCACTGTTGACCATCCTCACCGTGGTGCTCTACGGCGTGGGCACCGACTACATCGTGTTCCTGCTGTTCCGCTACCGCGAACGGCTACGGGCCGGTGACGCCCCGAAGAATGCGCTCACCACGGCGGTCGGCCGGGTCGGTGAGGTGATCGCGTCGGCTGCCGCGGCGATCGTGATCGCGTTCGGCGCACTTCTGCTGGCGGTGTTCGGCGGCTTCCGGAGTCTCGGCCCTGGCCTTGCCATTGGGGTGGTCGTCATGGCGATCGCCGCGGTCACGCTGGTGCCGGCCATCGTCTCGCTCATCGGCCCCAAGGTGTTCTGGCCGTCGAAGTCCTGGCAGCGCGCTCCTCGGGGCAGCGTGTTCCAACGCCTCGGCCGGTTTACCGGACGCCGACCCGCGCTGGTTGCCCTGGCCTCGGGTGCAGTCATGGTCGCCCTGGCGCTGGGCGTGTTCGGCCTGAAGGTCGACTACGACCAGGTCGCGCAGCTCCCCGCCAACACGGAGTCGGCGCGCGCCCTGGACGACCTGAAGGCTGGTTTCCCCGCCGGCGCCCTCAACCCGACCACCGTCTATGTTCGCGCCGACAACAACCAGCGCCTCGACCCGACGGCACTCACCAGCTACGCACAATCACTGGCACAGGTGCCCGGGGTCGGGAGCCTGATGCCCGGACCCGACGGAAATCCCGCCACCATGAGCTCGGACGGCACCGTCGCTCAGATCAACCTGCTGTTGAACACCAGCCCGTATGCCAATGCCGCGCTCGACCTCGCCGGTGACGACCTGCGGCAGGTGGCCCACGCCCAAGCCCCGGCCGGGACGACCGCGCTGGTCGGCGGCGTCAGCTCGGTCTTCGCCGACATCCGCGACGCGAACACCCGCGACCTGTGGGTGATCTTCCCGGTGGCCGGGGTGCTGATCGCCGTGATCCTGGGACTGCTCCTGCGCAGCCTCGTCGCCCCGGTGTACCTCATGATCGCGGTCGGCCTCGGCTTCATGGCGACGCTCGGCGCGACCGTCCTAGCCTTCCAGGGCATCGGCGGTCGGTCCGGCTTGTCGTTCTCCCTGCCGATCATCCTGTACCTCTTCGTCGTCGCGATCGGCACCGACTACAACATCCTCATGATCGCCCGGCTACGCGAGGAGGCACGCGCCGGCAACGACCCCCGCACCTCGGCAGCCTTGGCGATCCAGCACGCCGGACCGTCGGTGGCCGCCGCCGGTCTGATCCTCGCCGGCACGTTCACCTCGATGCTCTTCGCCGGGGTGTCGTTCCTGACCGAGATGGGCTTCGCGGTCTCAGTGGGAATCGTGCTGTCCGCGTTCGTCATGTCCCTGTTCCTCGTCCCCGGCCTCACCGCGATGCTCGGCCACGCCGCCTGGTGGCCGGGCCACGGTGACGCCACCCGCTCCGACCGACCGGCGGAGACGAGCCCGGCCATCGCATCGGAGGCCGCGCGAGCCCAATGAACGACCGTGGCGCGTGGTGGGTGGGGCTGTTGCCCTGCCCCATCGCGTTCCCCCAGGCCGCACACATGCGGCCGCCAGGCCACGACAAATGCCATGCCGACCGCTATCGGTAGCGTCAGAAGATCGCAGGCGATCGTTTGATCGTCCCGGGGCCGGGAAGGAAAGTCGCGGTGGAAGCGGGAGCCGACTGACGGCATGACCGTCAGTCGGCGGCCCTGCCGTCGGGAGGCCGGTGGCCCTGGTCAGCCGCCGACGTGGATGCCGGGTCGGCGAGCGGGGTCGGGTTCGGCCTTGCGGATGATCTCCCGCACGACCGGCGGGGTGTCGCCCCGTCCGAGGATGAGGTAGCGCAGCAGATGCGCGATGGGGTTGCCCTCGGACCATTCGAAGTGCGCGTGGGGGCGTAGGCCGGTGGCGTCGCGCAGGGCCAGCAGGATCGCCGCGATGGCGTTCGGCGCTGCCGGGCTCTGCGCCCGTAGCACGCGGTAGCCGTCTACCTCGACCCCGCGGACCCGCAGCACGTCGCTGAACTCGGACGGGTCGATGACCTGGATCTCCAGGAACATCACGTCGGCGGCGCCAGGTACCGGGTTCATCCCGCGCTGCGCGCGTTCCTTCGCGCGGTACTCAGCGCTCGTCCCGGAGTGCGGGCGGTGCGCGACGACGTCGAGGCGGCCGTCGAACTCGATGGAGTCGACGATGAACCGGCGCGCGGGCTCGTCGAACTCGATCCGCTCGGCCCGCAGCTCGGTCGTGCGGGAGACGCGGGAGATCAGCGATACCGCGATGATGCCGGCGATGAACAGGCCGGAGATGGTGATCCCGTCCGGCTTCTCGATCACGTTCTCCACCAGCGCGTACAGCAGCACCAGCGTCAGTGCGGCGAACCCGGTGGTGGCCCGGCGCTGGCGGCGGCGCAGCGCCGAGATCGTCACCGCGACCGCGCCGGAGACCATCATCGCCAGGATCCCGGTGGCGTAGGCACCGGCTTGGGCGTTGACGTCGGCCCCGAACGCCACGGTGATGCCGATGCTGATCACCGTGTAGACGATTACCACCGGCCGCACCGCCCGGCCCCATTCGGGTGCCATCCCGTAGGAGGGCAGGTAACGCGGCACGATATTGATCAGACCGGCCATCGCGGAGGCGCCCGCGAACCACAGGATCAGCACACTGCTGATGTCGTAGACGGTGCCGAAGCCCTCGCCGAGGTACTGGTGGGCCACATAGGCCAAGGCCCGACCGCTGGCGTCGCCACCGGGCTTGAACTCCTCGGCGGGGATCAGCACCGTCGTGACGAACGTGGTTGTCAGCAGGTAGCCGGACATGATCAGCGCGGCGGTGGTGAGCAGCTTTCGGGTGTTGCGGATCCGGGCGTCGAGCCGCGCCTTGGCGTCGTCGCCGTCGCTGTCGACCAGCGGCATCATGCTCACGCCGGTCTCGAAGCCGGACAGGCCCAGCACCAGCAGCGGGAACGCCAGCACCGCGGGGCCGAGCACGTCGCCGACGCCGCCGCTGCCGGCGGTCAGGGCGCCGATCCAGTCCGAGAGCAGCGCCGGGTCGCCGATCACCTCGACCAGTCCGACGGCCACGATCACCGCGTTCAGCAGTAGGAACACCGCGACCAGAGGGATGGCGACTCCGACTGCCTCGCTGAAGCCGAGTAGGAACACCGCGCCCAGGATCAGCAGCAACACCACAGTGACGAGCACTGCGGCGCCCTGCCCGTGGGGGAAGCCCTGCGGCAGGATCGGATTTTCCAGCAGGTGCACGGTCGCGTCCGCTGACGACAGGGTGATCGTGATGATCCACGAGGTCGCCACGAAACCCAGCAGGACCAGCACGAACACCTTGCCCCGCCAGAACGGCAGAAGCTTCTCCAGCATCGCCACCGACCCCTGCCCGTGAGGGCTCTCGCGAGCCACCCGCCGGTACATCGGCAGCACCCCGAAGAGGGTCAGTGCGACGATCAGGAGCGTGGCCAGCGGCGACAGGGCGCCAGCGGCCAGGGCCGCGATGCCGGGCAGGTAGGACAGGGTGGAGAAGTAGTCCACTCCGGTCAGGCACATCACCTTCCACCACGAGTGCGGCGTGGCGTGCGACTCGCCGGCCTCAGGACCGGCGGGTTGCACCTGATGTCTGAGCAGCCACCGCACCAGTGTCCCTGCTGGCCGAGCGGGAGCCGACGGAGTGTCCACACACTCGGGCATCACCAGGCCACCCGCAACGGGTTCGCCGCCGTTCACCCGGGAATCCTGACCCGCGTCGCGCTGCCCATCGCTGCCTGGGCGTGCGTCCGTGTCGGCTTCCTGCCCGTTGACCATCCCGACTCCATCCCTGTCCACGCGTGAGCGTCGCCACCGCGTCCCGCCGAGCTTGCGCACCGTGTCCGGTCCCGAGCAGCGCAGAGCCTACCTACCCACCCTGCCCAACCAATCCCGCATCTCCAGGTTGCCGACCGGATGACCGCCGCAACGCCCAGCCTTTTACCCCGAGAAAGGCGCCACCATACGGTGGCAACCGATCACCCTCGACCTCGCCGAACACCTGCACGAGCACGCCCGCGCCCGCGGCGCGGTCCTGCTCACTGACCCACTGCTCCGCAACCGTGCCGGCCAACCGATCACGAGCCGCCGCTACGACCACCTGTGGAAACGCCTCGGCGAGCGCCTGCCGTGGGTCGCCGTGCACGGCGTATCCACACACTGGCTACGCCACACCACGCTCACCTGGGTGGAACGCCACTTCGGCTACGGCATCGCCCGCGCCTACGCCGGCCACACCGACAGCCCCGGATCCTCCACCACCACCTACATCAAAGCCGACCTCCACGACGTGGCCAACGCGCTGTCAGCCATGACCGGCCAACCCCATCCGCTGGCCCGGGGCCTGTCTCGTTAAGGGTGTTTCCGGCGATCTTGGTTAGTAGGTTTCAGCGGGTGGGAAGCGGTCGTTGAAGGTGATGGCGAAGGCGTTCAACGCGGGTTTCCAGCGCGTCGTCCATCGGGTTCGTCCTGTGCCGGTGGGGTCCAGGGATCGGGTCACCAGGTACAGACACTTCAACGCGGCCTGCTCGTTGGGGAAGTGGCCGCGGGCTTTGACGGCCCGTCGGTAGCGGGCGTTGAGCGACTCGATGGCGTTGGTGGAGCAGATGACGGTGCGGATCTCGAGGTCGTAGAGCCTGTCGCAGAATGACGATGGCTGGGTGGAGCAGGCTGGCTTGATCGGACCGCCGGCCAGGGCCGACGCCGGGCTGGTGCGTCAGGCTGCTGCGGTGTGGATTTTGCGGATGTTGTAAGCGGCGGCTGCGAGGTTCAGTTCGCTTCGGGCGGCCGCGATTCCT